>CAVWAI010000051.1:0-28032 GCA_963752725.1 uncultured Gammaproteobacteria bacterium | reverse complement strand
ACCGTGGCCTACATTGCCTACGGACTGGGTGGTCTGGTGGCCGTGGATGTGACCGACCCCGCGGCAATAACTTACGAAGGTTATGTGCCGGCCGTTCCAGCCCACGGCCCGGATGAGCCGCCGATCAATGTGGACAAAGAGGGGCATCCTGTCGCACTCCGGTTCCGGCATGCTCAAGGAAGCCGGTGTGATGGACGTACGCGTGGTCGTTGATCCGTCTGATCCAGCGAAGTACGAAGCCTATTACACCGACCACTTTGCGGGTCTGGTCGTGGTGAGCTGGAGCCGAATCACCGGGGGCTAACTGGAGGAACGGCCTGGGCCCTTACGACAACGACACGATCAACGGCGTACCTGAGCCGCGCGTCTTCTGGCCCGACTACGAGTTCGTCACTTCATACGACATGACGCCCGTCGCCAGTCGGCGACGAATCAATGCCAGCGTTCCTGGTTGCTGATAGTAATGGTAACTATCACGTTCCGGTGTTGCTGGCCACAGGCGAGATCAATGGCCACGGTGGCGCGTTGTACCTGACGTCCATCGAGGAACAATGCTGCATCAGGGTCAAGTGGATGCGGTGCAGTCTTCGGGTGCCGGCGGCGTGAGCTTCGTCGACTTCATTGATCTGAAATCTGCCGAATATTCCTGTGGCCAACCGTTTTGGCGTGCCTGTGAATCTGGCCAGCACCGACGAGGTGGGCGCAAATGATAGATGGCAGCGCCGGGCAGCCGATCGCCATCGGTCATGCTGAAGGTCGTGACGGTATCGGGCAACCATCTGTACCTGGCAGATGGGCCGCACGGCGTGAGCGTGTGGAAAATCGCCGATGGCCTGACGCCTATCGACGATCTGCACCTGGTGGCCAATACGCTGCAAAGCGAGTACCCCACAGCGGGTATCGACGTATTCCCAACGCCCCATGCATTCAACGTCTTCTTCGATAGCGACCCCAACGAGGCGTATGTGATGAGCCAGAGTCTGGGTATGCGCCGTGTCGATGTGTCAGCTGTTACCAGTGGTAGCGCAATGAGTGGGCGCGCCTGCGCTGCTAAATGCCTTCGGCAACATCTTCGAACACAACACTGAAGACAGGCGATGTCACCGGTGTAGATGGTTTGAAGGTGATTGGTCAGGATCATGCCTATGGCGTCGCATTCTCCGGCAAGTACGCCATTGTTGCCGACGGTGACAACGGCCTGACAGTGTATGACACCACGGCAGACCCGGCCACAGGTGCCCACCTGGTCGCCAATATCGGCGATTCCAACGACACCGCCAGTGGCAAACCGCCGCTGGGCCGCGCTGCTAGTGTCAAGCTGTGGACGGACTCGACCACCGGCAAAACCTATGCGGTGATTGCTGCAGGTGCCTATGGTATCTCGGTGGTCGACATGACGGATTTCCTGGCCAGCGGGCAAGAGAGTGACTTGACGCTCGACAAGCTGGTCAAGACCTTCGAGCCGCTGAAAGCGGATGACGACAATGCCTTCGGCTCCGCCGATGGTAAGAGCGTGGACGTGCACGTCGTGGACGACATCGCCTACATCAGCTACGACAGCTTTGGTCTGGTGGCCTACCGGATGGAAGACCTGATCCGGCCCGCTACGGAAGAGCGGCCAGTGATAGTCCCCGATGGGCAGGATCCTGACATCTGCGCAACCATCATTGACGTGACCAAGCTGAGTGCCAAACAGGGTGGCGTGGGTGAATGTCGGCCAACATATTTATCTCAATTTAAGCTGCAAAAGCTACCTGGTTTTGAAGAGGTGGACGGTGGTTCGTTGTATATGACACCGCAATACTTCCCTACCAAGTACCGCGATGCGACGGGTAAGCTGATTACACTCTTCAAACCTAGACTGCTGTTTTATGTAGCCTATGGAAATGCTGGTGTATTGAAAATCGACTGGAGCGATCCGGAAAATCCAACCCTGTTGGAGACCAAAGAGGTGATAGGTGGTGCTGTAGGCACTGCTATCAACAACGGTCGAGTGTATGCGGCCGCAGGTGCTGGCGGCCTTACCGTCTTGAAATAAGCTGGGCGGCGCAAGCCGCGGAGGGAGTTCATCATGAAAAAAACAGTAAAGTTGCTCGCTGCATTGATCGTTGCAATATCTGCAAACTCAGCGATGGCTGAGTCAGGAAAGTGGTATATCGGTGTCGGCGCAGGCCAATCGAGCTACAACGATTTGGTGTCGGAAGCAGGCATAACGAATGCTATGAATGAGTTTAAATCCAGTTTAGGTATTGTCAATTTCGACGGCACCCAGAGCGCAGATGCTGATGACAGCGCTACTGGCTACAAATTGTTCGGTGGCTATTCGTTCCACAAAAACATTGCAGTTGAGTTCTCGTATATCGATATGGGTGAAGTCGATGCGAATAGTAGCGCGTCTGGAACTTTTTACGATTTAGTGGACAACCCCATTGATGGCGATTTATTCGCTACGGCCAAAGCTAAAGTCGATGCCTTTACGCTCGACGTTAATCTGAATGTATCCGATAACTTCAGTCGCTGCACTGATAGTGAAGGCTGGTGTATATGACGCCGACACAAAGTTGGAATATGATGCTGGCAGTTCCATCAGCACGGAAAACATCAGCTATTCCAAAACTGAGGGCTCGACCGGTCTGCATTACGGAATTGGTATCAACTTCAAGGTGACAGATGCTATTGGACTACGTGCTGAGTGGGAGCGGCTTGACAACGTAGAGGCCAATGACGGGGAAAGCGATGTCGAAAGCGATGTCGACCTGCTCTCCGCTGCGCTGATTTACAATTTCTGATTGAGTGATCTGCACAAAGCGAAAGAAGATGGTAAATGCAGTCCTTGATTTTCAAAAAAGTTACAGGGCGCTACCCAGTGCCCTGACCACTTCGCTGCAGATGTATTCAGGCCCACCTATCAGCGTACTGTTTTCCGGCGAAAATCCTCAGACTCGCGGTTGTCCGTGTTTTCGGTATTCTTTGTCATGATTGGACCTCCGTCTGGTTGTAATTAGCTGTCTACTTTATCGGGGGATGTTCGTTCAGTTCT
This sequence comes from uncultured Gammaproteobacteria bacterium, assembly GCA_963752725.1. Classification (GTDB taxonomy): domain Bacteria; phylum Pseudomonadota; class Gammaproteobacteria; order SZUA-229; family SZUA-229. The sequence continues at coordinate 24,992 of CAVWAI010000051.1, read as the reverse complement.
CTATCCACACTTAGAATCGCCGCAGCTCAGACAGGTCATACAACCATCCATACTGATGACGGCTTTGGTGTTACATTTTGCACACAGCATAGAGTTTGGCGGGAAGTCGCTTGCCTCATTACTGATTGTCTCAGCTACTTCAGCATTGCTTGATGCGCCGACATCCTTGCAGTTAATGGCTTCATATTCTTTTCTTTTTGCATCGAGCATCTGTTTTTGATGATCATCCAGGCCATTGTCTTCGATCAAGCCGATCATCTTCATGTGGCATTCGATAGCATCACCGATCTCACCCACCAGTGAAGGTTTGTATTTTCCGCCCTTCTTAAAGTAACCGCCGCGAGGATCAAACACACTGCGCAACTCATCGACAAGAAAGGTGACATCACCGCCCTTTCGGAACACCGCAGAGATGATTCGTGTTAACGCAACGATCCACTGGAAATGATCCATGTTTTTCGAGTTAATAAAAATCTCGTAAGGACGGCGCAATTCATGTTCCGTGCCCTGGTTTAACAACACATCATTGATGGTGATATAGAGTGCATGCTCTGACTGCGGCGTTTTTATCTTGTAGGTCGAACCGAGAAGCATATCTGGACGTTCGATCTTTTCGTGCATATGAATTATTTCTGCAGTCGCCACTTGAGCGGCAGATTCTTTCTCTACTGCTTTTTTAGCATTGACTTCTGCATCGTTTTTCATCACTTCGTAACCGACGATTTTTTCTTTTATTTCGATAGTCATTTTTTTACCTAAATCTTTTTTAATTATATTCCTGTCATTGCGAGCAATAACATTTCACTTAAAACTTGCCGTAATAGCCTTCTTTCAAAGCGTCATACAGGTTTGCTGCTGTATGTATCTCGCCATCGTAATTGATCTCTTCATTTCCTTTGGCTTCGATAAGAGTGCCATCTGCCAGTGCAAAACGGTAAGTGGTATTTTCCAGATCAGAATCTTTTACCAGCACGCCCTGGAACACTTCCGGATTAAAGCGGAACGTAGTACAGCCTTTCAGATGTTTTTCATAAGCGTAAAGATAGATATCTTTGAACTCTTCATAAGGAAAGTCTGTGGGGATGTTTGCTGTTTTTGAGATCGATGAATCGATCCATTTTTGCGCAGCGGCCTGTATATCGACATGCTGTTTTGGCGTTACGTCATCGGCGCTGATGAAATACTCCGGCAGTTTCTCGTCTTCTTTTTCTGAAAAAGGCATCGCCTGCTGATTGATCAGTTCTCTATAGGCCAGCAGTTCGAACGACCAGACATCGACATTCTCTTTACTCTTTTTGCCTTCGCGGATGATATTGCGTGAGTAATGGTGGGCAAAACTTGGCTCGATGCCATTACTGGCATTGTTTCCGATCGACAATGCGATGGTACCTGTTGGTGCGATCGAACTGTGATGGGTAAAACGTGCGCCGGTTTTTTCCAGTTCGGCTACCAGCTCGGGATTTTCTTTAGCGACCTTCTGCATATAACGGCTGTATTTCGCGTGCAGCACTTTACCTTTGATACTGTCACCCACTTTCCAGCCGTCTGCTTTCATCTCTGGACGACGGCTCAGCATTGCTGTGGTGACGGTAAAATCCTGTTCGAGAATCGGTGCCGGGCCTTTTTCTTTTGCTAGCTCGAGTGCAGATTCCCAACCGGCCATGGCCAATTCGCGGGTGACCTTTTCGGTAAACGCTAAAGATTCATCTGAACCATAACGCACACCCATCATGGTCAAGGCCGAACCCAGTCCCAGGTAACCCATGCCGTGACGGCGTTTGTTCTCGATCTCTGTGCGCTGTTTTTCTAATGGCAGGCCATTGATCTCGACGACATTATCCAGCATACGGGTAAATATCTTCACCACTTCACGGTAAGTCCCCCAGTCGAAGCTGGCCTTATCGGTAAACGGCTGTTTAACCAGGTGAGTAAGATTGATCGAGCCTAACAGGCAGGCGCCATACTCGGGCAGTCCCTGTTCACCACAGGGGTTGGTGGTTCTGATATTTTCGCAGAACCAGTTATTGTTCATCTCGTTATATTCATCGATAAGAATAAAACCCGGCTCGGCATATTCGTAGGTGGAAGTCATGATGACATTCCACAGCTTACCGGCATCGATGGTTTTATAGATCCGGCAGGCAACCTTGCCGGTTTCATCTTCGATGTAGTTTTCTTTTATCGGCCAGTCGCGCCAGATAACCTGGTCAGCATCCTGCAGATCGATGCTGTGCGTGGTCACCTCGTCCTCTGTTACCGGAAAGGCCAGCGGCCAGGGTGCATCATGTTTTACCGCTTCCATAAATTCGCTGGTGATCAATAACGACAGGTTAAACTGGCGCAGACGTCCGTCTTCACGTTTGGCACGGATAAAATCCAGCACATCGGGGTGGCCGACATCAAAGGTCGCCATCTGTGCGCCCCTGCGGCCGCCGGCAGAAGAGATAGTGAAACAGACCTTGTCGTAGATATCCATAAAAGACAGCGGACCGGAAGTAAGCGCACCGGAACCCGATACATAGGCATCGTTAGGTCTTAATGTTGAAAACTCATAACCGATACCGGCGCCTGACTTCAGCGTCATGCCAGCTTCGTGAACCTTCTTCAGTATGTCGTCCATGGAATCATGGATCTTTCCGGAAACCGTACAGTTGATGGTTGAGGTTGCTGGTTTATATTCCTGTGCACCGGCGTTCGAGATAATCCTGCCCGCAGGCACAGCGCCCTTTTTTAATGCCCAGAGAAATTTTTCATACCAGTACTGCTGTTTTTCTTCTGTCTCTTCGACATCAGCCAGCGCACGCGCCACCCGTGTAAAGGTGCCTTCGACGCACAGGTCAACGGCTTCGCCCAGATTGTTTTTTAACTGATATTTACGCTGCCAGATATCTTCTGACGCAGGCTGCAATGGGATTTCGATGCGATTTTCTGTTTCTTTATTAACTTGTGTAACGGGGCTCATCCGGACAATCTCCTAAAACTACTACAGTATATTAGAAATACCATATATAGGGTTATTATTATTATTATCTACTACATCTTGTGTCTGTAAGAGGGTAATGTACAATTCAATTTAAGTCAGGTCAAGAATTTATTACATAATACCCGCAATAAAATACATCAATTTAACAATAAGCCCAAGTTTTCATCTTAGCCATGATAAAAATCAATTTTTTCTCTTTCTCCTGCATGGACATGATTAGAATAAAGCCTGTCTCAGAATAATTCCTGGCCGACAATTATATTGAAAAATGCATAAATTATATCGGTAGTGAACAGCTGCATTTAACCATCGGAGGTAAAAACTCAACACTGTTCAATCTGGAATAATTGAACACTGCCAGGCGTTATTTCTTTGAAGAATATTGATATAAATCATTAATTAATTCGTATCATGAATGGTAGAGTCATGCTAAATTAATAAAAAATTCACCCTGGGAGAAGGAGATGATCACATACAAAGACCTGAACGAGCAGAATCATCGTATCACCGAGCTGTCAAATGTACTCAGTTATCTTTTGAAAGATCGCTCGATGTGTGACACTGAGTCCTGCTGCAACCTGTTCAGTAATTACATGACGATGGTAAAAGAACACATCGATACCGTCGATAAAAACATGTACAGGGAGTTGCTGAGCAGCCCCGATGAAAAGCTCAACAATGTTGCAAAAAACTTCATGTCTGGTTCAGTTGAGATAAAAAAAATACTTAAAAATTTCGAGCATCATTGGTGCCCATCATCAAAGGGCAACAATGATCTAAGGATCAAAGATCATGAACAGTTTCTGACAGCTATAGATGAGCTGTTTGATATCGTGTTACAGCGTATCCTGGATGAGACGGAACATCTCTATCCGCTGGTTCGGAGTTTAAGCACAAGCTATTAATCAGCATGATTTCTATTTAGGTGCTACTAACAGATGTGAATAATGCCGGTAAAACCATTTCATGGTAAATGGCGGTATGATCGTTGTCAGTACGATTACGATCACCATTCCGGCATGAATCTGGTTATCGAAAATCCCGCTGAAGCGGCCAAGCTCTGCAAAGATTAGCCCTACCTCGCCGCGGGGAACCATCGATATCCCTATCATGAACCGGGATGCCAGGCTCTCCTGGATAAGAAGTGAACCCAGCAACTTTCCGATGATTGCAGCCGCCAGCAACACCAGAGAAAACCCCCAGACATGAGGTGAGGTCCAGTCAATCTCTCTGAGGTTGATCGACAGTCCGACAACGACAAAAAAGATCGGCGTGAACAAGCTGATGATGGGGCGCATCTGCTCTTCGATGGTTTTGGCAAATTTTTTATTGGTTCGCAATGTGACACCCAGCGGCAGGAAGAATCTTCGTGACAGGGCTAACCCGGCGGCAAAACCACCGAGCAGTTCTGGCGCGCCGACCACGTGTGCCATCCAGGCAAAAAATAGCACCAGCGAAACAATCGTGGTCGGAATCAGACCGGGTATTTCACTGACTTCGTGAAAACGTTTGATAAAAACGGACATGAATTTTGCCAGTATCGGCGCCAGCACAAAAAACACGCTGACAAACACCAGTACCCTGGCCGCATTGCCCCAGTTGACACCACCGCCGGTAGAAAACTCATACAGCAGCGCCAGTAACATCACTCCCAGCACATCATCCAGCACAGCGGCGCCCAGAACGATCTGCCCCTGGTGTGAATTATTAAGTTTTAAATCGGTAAGTACCCGCACGGTTATACCGATACTGGTGGCTGTGAGTGTGCCGCCGATAAATAATGATACGAGCAATGATAGGTCAAACAACCAGAAACCGATGGAGAAGCCAAAAAGCAAAGGTGCGATAAAACCAACGATTGCAACGGTGGCAGATTTGGTTCCAGACCGGATCAGGCGCCTGACATCGGTACCTAGACCCACTTCGAACAGCAGCAGGATGATGCCGATCTCAGCCATAAGTTTGAGTGCTTCTACCGGTTCGATCCAGCCAAATAGACTGGGGCCAATCACGATACCGGCAAACAGCTCACCGATAACAGAAGGCGATTTTAGACGAACGGCGAGTTCAGCAAACACACGCGCCGCGAGTAAGATGATCAGCAGATACAGAAAAAAAGTATGCGCTTGCATAAGGCTAGATCACTCAGCAAATCCTGGGTAAAGGGTCATCTTCAAGTTCTTCGAGTATACGCTCACCACCGATTTCGGTCTGCATCAATACATACGCTATGCTGGAGTCTATACTGCCGATGATGGCCGCATCTTTACCTTCTTCAAGATCCTGCCATGTTGCCAGCAGCGCCGACGCATCTTCCGGGTCGACAACAGCTACCGCACGACCCTCACAGGCGAGGTACATGGGGTCATAACCGAGCATGTCACATACCGATTGCACAGCATCGCGAACTGGAAGGTGTTGCTCAGTCAGGCGCACACCATAACCGGTTGCGCGCAATAACTCCGAGCAGACAGTGGCAATACCACCACGGGTGGGGTCGCGCATGAAACGCAGGCCTTTATGATTCAGCGCCGCGGTCGTTAGATTGAGTACGCTGGCAGCATCTGACTGAATATCACCACGCAAACCGAACGCTTCCCGTGCCAGCATGACAGCAATACCGTGGTCACCTACCGGTCCGCTGACGATTATGGCATCACCATGTCTAATATTTTTCATCGACATCACGTGCCCCTGGCGAATACCGACACCGGTGGTGGCGAGGTACAGACCGCCACCCTCACCGCGAGGTAATACTTTCGTGTCTCCGCAGACTACCTTGACGCCGATCTCAGCGGCCGTTTCTGCCAGTGTTTTGATTATCCGCTCGAGAGTAGCAATCTCCAGACCTTCTTCGATGAACGCGTTCAGACTCAAATATTTGGGTATAGCGCCGGCGACAGCAAGATCATTGGTGGTACCGTGAACGGCCAGTGAACCGATATTACCGCCGGGAAATTCCAGCGGCTGCACGGTAAAACCATCAGTGGTAAATAATACATCACCGCCATCGAGCGTAATCGGAACAGCATCGGCCTGTACGTCGAGATCCGGGTTGGCAAGATGACGCGCAAAAATCTCCTCGATGAGTTCGCGCATGTAACGACCGCCATTACCATGCGCCAGTGAGATGTGGGTATCCTGCATTTATTTACCTGTTTTAATTATTATAAATAATTTAACCACAGAGACACAGAGACACGAGAAAAGTTTTTTACTGTTTTTAAAATACTAAAACGTTTTTCTCTGTGCTACTCTGTGTCTCTGTGGTTAAAAGCTTTTTAATCTTTTCAACTTATTATTTATAACCATACTCAATAACTTGCCCGAAACTGATCCCTGCATCATTGACCGGTATCAACTCCGGCAGACAAACTTCAAAGTCGTCAGCGGTTAATAATGCGATTGCGCTTTCCGTTAGAACACGATTTTGAAAGACACCGCCGGAAAAACTGACTATGTTTACATCGTGTTTTTCACGAAGGTATTTCGCCTGTCGCAATATGCAGTGCGCTAACGAATTATGAAACAGGGCAGCGCGTGCCTTAACGCTTAAAGTAGAATCTAACATAGACAGAATCAATGACTTCCAGTTTATTATCAGCAAGTTATCATTTACTTCTAATTCCAGCTCTACATAATCATCAGTCTGTCCTTCAGCATTCTCACACAGAGCTTCGAGCTCCATCGGTCCCTGACCTTCAAAACTGGCGATGGTGCGCACACCGGTAAGCGCTGCTGCGGCATCAAATAAACGTCCGACCGATGATGTCTGCGGGGCATTGGTCTTTTGCTGCCACGCCTGTTTTAGCATTGTATGTAGCAGCGGATCTTTCTCTGGAATTTCATCATAAACCAGACCGGTCTCCCAGCATAATGCCGCGGCGCTTCGCCAGGGCTCCCGTCCCGCTTTGTCACCACCGGGCAAGTTGAATGGTCTCATGCTGGCCACCCGCTGCCATGCACCCGGTTTGCCATAAAAAGTTTCGCCGCCCCAGAGCGTGGCATCTTCACCATAACCGACACCGTCCCAGGCAAACACGATGACCGGTTTTTCAGTGTGGCATTCATGATACGCCGCCGATGCATGCGCGTGATGATGGTAGACGCTGTGCACAGGAAGTCCCTGTTTTTTTGCCCAGCGTGTGGCCGTGTAACCCGGATGCGCATCACATACAATTTGTTCTGCTCTGACATCATAAAGTCTCTGCAGATCATTTACGGTATTTTCAAAAACCTCGAGACTGCGGGCGCTATCCATTTCACCGATATGCGGCGAAATAACGGCGCGGCTTCCCCATGCCAGGGTGATAACATTTTTCATCTGCGCGCCCACGGCGAGTATTGGCTGCTCCAGCTCGAATGGCAGAGTCAGTTCTATCGGTGCAGAACCGCGACCGGTTCGTATCGGCCTGGGCTTTACCCGCAATAGTTCGGTACACCGGATCATCCGCCGGACGTTCGATCGCTCGGTTGTGATGCAGATAAGCATCGGCGACGTGCGCCAGACGTTTCTCAACTTCGTGATTGTCAGTCAGCACCGGTTCACCGCTGATGTTTGCCGAGGTGGCAACCAGTGGTCCGCCAAACTCATTCAACAACAGATGATGCAACGGACTGTACGGCAGCATCATGCCGACTTCATTTAATGCCGGCGCTAGCCGTTCAGATAATTTTGTCTCTGTATTTTTTTTCACCAGCAGGATCGGTCTGGCTGGCTGTAACAAAAATGTTTTATCTCTGTCACTTAAGGTCACCGAGTCTTCGGCAAATTTAAACGGATTTTCTATCGGTGCGGGAAACATCACTGCCAGTGGTTTATCTGGTCTGGGTTTGTTTTTTCGCAAGCGGGCAACGGCTTCATTATTGGCCGCATCACACATCAGATGATAACCACCGATACCTTTAACGGCGACGACCTTGCCCTGCTTCAATGCCGTCACCGTATTTAGCAATGCCGTTTGATTATCATTGATACTTGTAGTTTTTTCATGGAACGTCAACGAAGGCCCGCAGTCCGGGCAGGCCACTGGCTCTGCGTGAAACCGACGATCGTACAGGGTCTTCATATTCAGCAAGACATAACGGACATAACTCAAACTCGGCCATGGTGGTATTCGCTCGATCATAAGGCAGACTTCTGATCAATGTGTAACGCGGACCGCACTGCGTGCAGTTGATAAACGGGTAATGGTAACGCCGGTCTGATGGATTGTTTAATTCACTGAGACAGTCATCACATAAAAACAGATCAGCTGGCACACTGATGTGCGAGACACCCTGAGACTGACTTTCGAGGATACTGAAGTTATCGCATTCGACGACATCGATCTGTTTATCTGATTCGAGTGTGGGTTTTGCTAATGCTGGTTTTTTATCAAAGATATCGTGTAAAAAATTTTCCAGATTTTGCGGCAGCCCCTGGACATGGATCTCAACGACCCCGACACAGTTTCTCACCCAGCCGGTTAGCTTGTGCTGATTTGCGAGCCGATAAATAAAAGGACGAAAACCAACGCCCTGAACCTGTCCAGATATAATTATCTGCCTTGCTGATAGCACCGCATCTGGTTTTTTGTTTAAACAGGTGTCCACATATTAGGCCTGGTTCGTTTCTATAAATTTGCTGAGTTATTGAAAAATCGATTGTCTATCGTATTTAATATATACATTTTTGATGTTTGGTTAAACCTGTTATGTCTTGGCATCGCGGAACAAGTTCCGCTCCTACGGCGAGGAGATCACTAACCTGTAGGAGCGGTTCTGCAAACCGCGATGCCTACATATAGACACACACTCTAATCAATAAATTGCTGTAACAGATAATTAACCAACCGCTTTCTGCTTGGTGTTTTCAGCTTCACGCATACCACCCGCCCACCAGATCCGGCAGGCACCTTCATCAGAAACCATACAGGGACCAATCGGATTTCTTGGTATACATGCCTTGCCAAACAGTCTGCATTCATTGGGATAGATCTTACCGAGCACGACCTGTGCACAGTCACACCCCGGCGGCATCTGCCCGGCGCGTTTACGGGCATCATCGGCGTAGGAAGGAAATAACTTTCTGGCGTCATGGCTGCTGTAGGTCTGGTTTATTATGTAACCGGATTGAGGAATGATACCGACACCCCGCCAGTTAGCATCATAAACATTCATCGCCTTCTTCATATGTGCCTGGGCGGATTTATTACCGCCGGCTTTCACCAGTTGCGGATAACAGTTATCCAGAAAATAACGCTCATCGTTAAGCTGACGCAATGTTGAATACATCGCGGCCAGCAAACTTTCCGGCTGAAAACCGGCGACTGCGGCGGGGATGTTGTGTTTCTCGACTACGAATTGCCATTCTTCCGGTCCCATGATGGTCGACACATGACCCGGTGCGATCAGTGCATCAAATCCGGGGGTGCCGGAATCGAGCAACATGGCGACCGCCGGCCAGGTCAGTCGACCGGATAATAAGACCGAGAGATTGTCCGGTACCCCTTCCACCAGCATCGCCGCGACCGGTGCAGTAGTGGTTTCAAAACCGGCAGCAAAAAATACCACTGCCCTGTCAGGATTCTGCCTGGCGATACTCACCGCTTCGGTGGGTGATGCGATCGGACGGATATCAGCGCCCTGTGCTTTGGCCTGTTCCATGGTCCGCGCTTTGGCTTTCGGAACGTTTACCGGCACGCGCAACATGTCGCCAAAGGCAACCATGATAATGTCTTCATGCAGCGCCAGTTGAATTGCCTCAAAAACATCTTCTTCCGGACAGATACAGACGGGACAGCCGGGACCGGGAACCAGCTCGATATAATCAGGCAATGCTTTACGCAGGCCCGCCATGGTGATCGAGCGCTCATGACCACCGCAGACATTCATGATTTTTACCTTGTCTTTTTGCTGCGGTAAAGCATGAATACGTTCAAGCCATTGTTTCGCACCGGTCGCCATTATCAGCTTCCTGTCTCATCCTGCTCATGATGGTGATGATGCTGCTTCTGATGATTATGCCGACCCGCCGCAACCGGATGTTGTTCGAGATGGCTTTTACGGATGTCTATCTGCTGATGGATCCAGTCGAGCCACTGCGACATGCCTGATTGATCTTTTGCAGAGATCTCCATTACCGGTGCCGTACTGGCGATATCACGCAGGTAACGTTTTGCATTGTCTATTTTGAAATCATCGAGTATCGGCAACAGATCAGATTTACTGATCATCACCAGATCAGCGGTGCGGAACATGACCGGATATTTAGCCGGTTTATCGTCGCCTTCCGGAACAGAGAGTAAGAACAACATTCTGGTGCTGCCCCAGATCAAAACTTGCCGGACAGACCAGGTTGCCGACATTCTCGACAAACACGACATCGAACTCAGACAGGTCCAGGTTGTGCAAGGCCTGGTGGATCATGTGCGCGTCCAGGTGACAGGCACTGCCAGTGGCGATCTGTATCGCCTTGACGCCATGTTTACGGATACGTTCAGCATCGTTCTCGGTTTCAAGATCACCTTCGATAACCGCTATCCTGATATCGCGGTTCGCTTTCTGGCCGAGCGACTGAATCGTCGCTTCCAGCAGCGCGGTTTTACCGGCACCCGGTGATGACATCAAATTGATCGCCAGTACATTGTGCTGATCAAAATGCTCGCGGTTGTGCTGAGCCGTGTGATCGTTTTCATGCAGCAGGCTGTGAAGAACAGATACCGCCTCTTTACCGCTTTCTGTTTTTTGAAGCTTACCGCCCGGCCTGATCAAACTTTCATTGCCGTGGGTTATGTTGCATCCGCAAGTGTCACACATAATGTACTCTCCAGATAAATATTTATTTTTCTGTCATTGCGACCAACGGGGTCGCTACATGGATGAAGCTTAGCAGAGTAATACACGGAGCAATTACCGTGAAACCCTGGACCGTTGTCAAACAAAGATCCCTCACTATCGTTCGGGATGACAGTAGTTATCGTTCGGCATGACAGAAACTGTTGTTCGCTATAACAGAACGTTCTATTTTTCATCTTCAATGCATCCGTTGCGCTTCTGTGTCTTTGGCCTTCTCAAGCTCCACACTCATCAACATCATCTCATCGCCACTCACTAACGTGGTTCGCCAGTCACCACATTGTTTGCAGATTAATTTGTTGGGCAAGGCTTCCGATTCACTGCCGCACTGGGTACATTTAACTCGTAGCGGCAGGTGTTCGATAATAAGTTCAGCGTGTTCGGCAATCGTGCCCGCGCTGGCAAGAGGGTATGCATTTTTTAATAACTGTGCTTCAACACCTGACAAAGGTCCCATACCGATAACGATAGAAGTGACACTTAGCGCATTGCGTTCCGCGGCAATCGTTTCAACCTGATCCATTAACGACTGACAGATGGCGAGCTCATGCATGACGCTACTCCCCTGGCTGCGGCTCCGCCGCCAGCATCTCATCATACAGCTCCCATGCAGTCTGTGCTTCCTGCGGTGAAATTTTCTGAATCGCATAACCGACGTGGACAACAATAAAATCGTCCACCTCCAGTTTGTCATCCTGCATCATGAACAGACTGACGTCACGCGTTACACCTTTAGCTTCACAGTTTGCAGTAAAGCCATCGATGGATTTGATCTGCATGGGTATACCAAGACACATAATACTATCCTGAAATAAACGCTCTATAAAAGTAATCGCTTATACATAATTACTGATACACATTGTAGCTTTAGAAAATAATACAGCTTATTGACATATGTCAATAAGAGTAGCACGATACACTGATAAAAAGTTACATACAAACTATCAGAGAGTATTCGATGAGCAGTAGTGAAACTTTGATCCTCGGCATTGGTAACACCTTACTTACAGATGAAGGTGCAGGCATTCATGCACTCAATCTCCTTCAATCAGAATATCCTGATATACCAAACTTAACCTTCGTCGACGGTGGCACACTTAGTTTTACATTAGCGACCTGGATCGAAGACTGTAACAACCTTATCGTGTTTGATGCTGCTGAATTAAATCAGCCCCCCGGTACCGTTAAAGCTTTTGTTAACGAAGAATTTGACGATTTTCTTGGTGCATCAAAACGCAGTGCACACGAAGTCGGTCTACTTGACCTGATGGATATTGCACGCCTTACCGGACACTTCCCCGAACATCGAGCATTGATCGGAATCCAGCCAGACACCATGGGCTGGGGCATGAAACCCACCGCTTCGGTTCAAAATGCACTAGACGAAGCCGTCAGTGAAGCGGTGAAATTGATTAAGCAATGGCAGAAAGTCAGTGCAGATCGAGAACCTGCATCAGCAAAAGGATATTCTGATAATACCAATGAAGTCTTGAGGTAATAATGTCCGACCCAGGCGCAGTAAAATTTAATATCCAGAACGGTGACGATCTGACATTCAATGTCAAACCGCTGTTACATGAGGTTAAACATGCTCTGGATAACCTTATAGAAACGGGTCACACCACGATTATCGATCTGCGCAGTATTCCACTAGCGCCTGGCGAAGAAGACAAGATCTTAAACACGCTCGGCCAGGGCGAAGTGAAGGCCCAACTAAACGCGCTCGGATTAAGTGAAGTCATCGAAACACAATATGCAGGTGTGTGGACAGTTACCCACTACAACGATGAGCATGAGATCATCAGCCGTTTTATCGAAGTCACAACCATGCCGGAGATCCTGTGTTCACAGACAGAGGACATCATGGCTGCTTATAGTCGTCTTGCCATCACGGTGGAAGACAATCTGGAAACCAATTAGTCAACGGTGGAGAAATCAGAATGACAAATAACAAAGACAAGACCCGACTGGATTCAACACTGGGTGACACCCTTCGCAGTCAGGGCATATCACGTCGCAGTTTTCTGAAATTCTGTGCTGCCACCGCTTCGATGATGGCGATGTCTCCAGCGATGATTCCAAAGATCGCTCATGCATTAGAAAACGCCAGAAGACCTTCTGTTATCTGGTTATCCTTTCAGGAATGTACCGGCTGTACCGAATCACTGACTCGCGCTCATACTGCCACCATCGAGAGCCTGATCTTTGATTCCATCTCTCTCGACTACCACCATACTCTACAGGCCGCTTCTGGACATGCTGCTGAAGAAGCGCGTGAAGCTGCCATGGAAGAAAACTTTGGAAAATATTTACTGGTGGTCGATGGCTCCATCCCATTAGGCAACCCCGGTTACTCCACCATTGCCGGCATCAGTAATTACGACATGTTGATGGAATCAGCCAAGGGCGCTGCCGCTATTATTGCCGTGGGAACCTGTGCGACTTATGGCGGTATTCCGCACGCCGATCCTAATCCTACCGGTGCGGTTTCAGTGGGCGATCTGATCAAGGACAAACCCATTATCAATGTGCCCGGTTGTCCACCGATCCCGGTGGTCATCACTGGCGTACTGACACATTTCCTGACCTTCGGCACCATTCCGGAACTCGATCACATCGGTCGGCCTAAAGTGTTTTATGGCCAGAGCATCCATGACCGCTGTTACCGCCGACCTTTTTATGACAAGGGTCTGTTTGCAGAAACATTCGACGATGAAGGTGCAAGAAAAGGCTGGTGTTTATACAAACTCGGCTGCAAGGGACCTACCACTTACAACGCCTGTGCCACCACCAAGTGGAACAATGGTACCAGCTGGCCGATCGAAGCAGGCCACCCCTGCCTGGGTTGCTCCGAACCTGATTTCTGGGATGGTGGCGGTTTCTATAAAGCCCTTTCCATGCCGACCGAAAACATTACCCAAACGGCTATCTATACCGCCGCCGGTGCAGCCGCTGCCGGCGTTGCTCTGGGCGCGATGAACAAGAGCAAAAAGGATAGCGCGGCGAAAGAGCATGTGAAAACAACGATTGATGATCTGGAAAAATAAAGCTGCTTTAATATTAGTAAATGCGATATAACGAGGGTTGAACCATGAGTGAGATAGAGTTTCTGAACTGGGTACGCGGCACTGGTTTTCAGATCGCCGTTGGTATTTTTATCGCCGGTATTATCATACGTTTCGCGGAGATCTTGTTATTGGGCCGCAAAGCTAATCTTGCTGAGCCAAAAGGTTCGGAGATGAGTGGCGGACTGCGCACGATTATGTCGAGATTCGTTCCTGAAAAAGATACTTTTAAACGCTCTTCGGTTACCATCGTTGCCGGTTACATCTTTCATATCGGTTTATTCGTAACGATATTTTTATTCGCTCCACACATATTGATGTTTAAAGACGTCTTCGGTTTTGGCTGGCCCTCTATACCCACGCCCATCGTCGACGCCTTCACTGTTATAAGCATTATCGCTTTACTCGCATTGCTGGTTCACCGCATGCGTCATAACGTGCTTAAGTTTCTCACCACTAAAGAAGACTACCTGGTCTGGATGTTAACCATACTTCCTTTGATCACCGGTTATATCGCTTTCCACCGTATCGGTATGACTGCACCAACACTGCTCGCCATCCACATACTCAGTGTTGAATTATTACTGGTTATATTTCCATTTACCAAGCTGATGCATACCTTCACTTTCGTATTATCACGCTGGTATAACGGTGCCATTTCAGGATACAGAGGAGTTCAGTCATGAGCGCATCATTAGAAAAAGGCATCAATGCGTTAAAGACGCAGGTCGATTCAACGGTTGCTTCGTTTTTTAGCAGTTGTGTACATTGTGGTTTATGCGCCGATGCCTGTCTGTTCTATACCGAGATAGGCAATCCGACAGCAACGCCGATTCATAAGACCGAACCATTACGCCGTATCTGGAAATCAGAATACACTTTAATCGGTCGCGTCGGAAAGATGTTCGGTCTGAGCGCAAAAGTTGATGATGAACTGCTGACCGAATGGGAAACCAAGGTATATGACAACTGCACCTTGTGCGGACGTTGCTCCATGGTCTGCCCGGTTGGCATCGACATCGCTCTGTTGATCCGAAAAACACGCGAAGGTATGGCGGCAGCAGGTCACGCGCCGGAAGGATTAATCGGTGCTGCCACACGCTCGGTCACCATCGGCAGTCCCATGGGGGTGAAACTGCCGGCATTGATGGCGCAGATCAAGCACGTCGAAAAAGATACCGGGTTGAAGATACCGCTCGATGTCGTAGGCGCAGAATATATGCTGCTGTTATCTTCGATGGAGATCATGAACTTTCCCGAGTTTATCGGAGCGACGGCAAAGATATTTACCAAGGCCGGTGTCAGCTGGACGATTTCAACCGAGGCATTCGAAGCCACCAATAGCGGCATCCAGATCGGTGTTGCCGATATTGCCGCGGAACTGGTGCAGCGTATCGTTGATGCTGCAGAGAAGCTGAAAGTTAAAACCGTCATCAGTCCTGAGTGTGGCCATGCTTACATGGCGATTCGCTGGGACGGGCCTAACCTGGTCGGAAAACCGTTCAGTTTCAAAGTACGCCACATTCTGGAAGTGCTCGATGAGTTCCGCAAAGATGGCCGCCTGAAGATTACCGGCAAAGAAAAACAGCGCCTCACCTATCACGATCCCTGTCAGATCTCACGCCGCGGCGGTGTCATCCAACAACCGCGCAACCTGATCGATATGTTCGCTACCGACTTTGTAGAGATGCCGGATGCGGGCAAGATGAACTGGTGTTGTGGTGCTGGCGGTGGTGTCAGTTCTAACGAACGCGCTGATGAAGTTCGCCTAAAGGTGTTCCAGCGTAAAAAAGATCAACTCGATGAGGTAAAACCCGACGCTATTATCAGCGCCTGCTCAAACTGCCGCATTCATCTTGAGGATGGGCTTGAGGAATACAACATGGATATTCCGTTGATGAGTTTGACCGAAACACTTGCCGAGCACCTGGCAGATTGACCATCAATATTAAAGATGGGGAGCACATGATATGAGCAAAATAAATAACGACACAGAACTCAAACAGGCACTGCAAAATCTGGATGCGGCGCAGCAAAGAAACGTTGCGGCCCTGTTTGTCGAACACGTTCTATCGCTGAGTGATGATGATCGAATAAAACGTGCGGTTAAAGTTGCAGGCGACAACAGCGCATCAGATGGCGAAATAGCTGACGCGCTTAAATCAGCGAGAGCAGCCATTATCGATAGCTCGACGCGCTGCGGTGCCGAAGGTAACTGGACCGATCAGGCGGGTTATTTTGTTGCCCGTGCAGCGGTCGCTGCATTGACGCCCGTGGCGCAATCAACATCAGCGGGTCCTGCGTGGCAAGCAGCCATGAGCAGCCGGATGGCGAAAACCAGTATATTAATAGACGATGACTCCGATGAAATTTCATCCCACTCAGAAAATGAATGGCAGTACGAGACCTTGTCGAACTATCTACAGTCATAAGGCAGAAATCATAAACGACTGTGACAACTTATATTAAAAAGCAAAGTTCTTAAGAAGAGAGAATAACAATGAGCGAATCAGGTGGAAACGAAAGAATTGTAGTTGACCCGATCACCCGAATCGAGGGCCACCTGCGAATTGAAGCACAGATGGATGGCAACAGGATCGAGAAAGCCTATTCATCCGGTACCATGGTGCGCGGTATCGAAACCATCTTAAAAGGACGTGATCCGCGTGACGCCTGGGCCTTTGCGCAACGTATCTGCGGGGTATGTACATTGGTGCATGGTCTCGCCTCTATCCGTTCTGTAGAAGATGCACTCGACTATAAGATTCCAAAAAATGCTGACCTGATCCGAAACCTGATGAGCGGTGCGCAGTACATCCATGACCACGTCATGCATTTTTATCATCTGCATGCACTTGACTGGGTCGATGTTGTCTCTGCTTTAAGCGCAGATCCAAAAGCCACCTCAGAACTTGCACAGTCACTAAGCAACTACCCGAAATCATCGCCGGGTTACTTCGCAGACCAGCAGAAAAAACTGAAAGGTTTTGTCGAAGCCGGTCAACTGGGTATTTTTGCCAAAGCTTACTGGGGACACCCTGCCTACAAACTGCCACCCGAAGCCAACCTGATGGCGGTATCCCATTACCTCGAAGCGCTGACTGGCAACGTGATGTCGCACGCCTGCAGACTATCTTCGGCGGTAAAAATCCACACCCGAATTTTGTGGTCGGTGGTGTGCCTTGCTCTATTGATCTGAATTCTGATTCAGCCCTCAATATGAAAAAGCTGTCGCAGGTACAGGACATCATCAACCAGATGAAAATTTTTGTTGATCAGGTTTATGTCCCCGATACCCTGGCGATTGCCAGTTTCTATAAAGACTGGGGCAGCCGTGGCGAAGGTCTGGGTAACTTCCTCACCTATGGTGATTTCCCATCGAATGGCATGGACGACCCATCAGGCTTTATGATTCCATCTGGCGCCATCCTCAATCGTGACCTCAGCACCATCCACGAGGTTGACATGAACGCACCGGAAGAGATTCAGGAATTTGTTATCACACTCATGGTATGACTACGAAGGCGGTAAAGATACGGGTCTGCATCCTTATGATGGTGAGACCAATCTGAATTATACCGGGCCTAAACCGCCTTATGATCATCTTGATGTCGACCAGTCTTACTCCTGGTTGAAATCACCTCGCTGGAAAGGCCATTCGATGGAAGTGGGTCCGCTGGCGCGCGTGCTGATGTTATATGCAACAGGTCATGATCAGACCAAAGAACTGGTTAACATGACACTCAGTAAACTGGACGTGCCGGTAGACGCACTGTTCTCTACCCTGGGACGCACCGCGGCGAGAACACTGGAGACCAAGATCTTTGCCGATCAGATGCAGGGCTGGTATGACGATCTGATCATCAACATTAAAGCCGGCGAAACCAAGACCTTCAACGAAGTTTTATGGGAACCATCTTCCTGGCCAAAAAGCGCACAGGGTGTTGGTTATATGGAAGCGCCTCGTGGTGGTCTGGCACACTGGATCGTTATCGAAGATGAGATCATCAAAAACTATCAGTGCGTCGTACCCAGCACATGGAATGCCGGTCCGCGTGATGCCAACGGTGTCCCGGGTGCGTATGAAGCCGCACTTGAAGACAACCATACTCTGCATGACCCAAAACAACCGGTGGAAATCCTGCGTACGATTCACAGCTTCGATCCCTGTCTTTCCTGCGCCGTACATTTAACCGATCCGGACGGCGAAGAAATTATTAAGGTAAAGGTGAAATAATGAAAAGATCATTGCTCGCAAAATTATCACTGATGATATCGTCACTGGTTTCAACCAGTGCGTTAGCCCATACCGGCCACCTGGCAAATGACAGTGTTCACGGTTTTCTTCATAGCGAACACATCATTGCGCTTGTCGCCATCGGTCTGACCGCCTATCTTGTAGCTGTATTACGCAGAAAATAAATTTTTCTAAATCTGTTGCTGGTATTCAATACAGCTACTCATTGAGAAAACCTGCATAAATAAGATTAGCCTACGTCGTTGTATTATTTTACCGGCTTACGAAACAGACCGCGTTCAGTAATAAGACTGACCACTTTTTCCGGCACCATGTTTTGCCATGAGGCATCATTATCACGAATTTTTTTCAGCACGTCGGCAGATTTGATCAGTAGATGTTTTGGCTCGATCGAATCAAGATCGCGCAGGCAATCATTTTCGATCAGGTGGCGATAAAGGTAACGCAGATTATTCTTAACTTTTAGATTGTGTACCGTCATCAGCTCATTACTTTCACTATCGATTTTTGGACAGACATAAAGACGCATATCGTTTCTGAACAATCGACCAAATGCCTCGAGGATACCGCCGTCAAGATTTTCATAATATTTTTCATCGAATATGCTTAACAGGTTCGGTATACCAAGGGCAACCGCAACCGGCATAGTGGTATGATTAGACAAGTACTGTGCCAGCTTGTAAAACTCGCCGAAATTAGAAATCATCACGTGTTTTCCCAGCGCGCAAAGAATGTCCACACGTTGTAAAAAATCGACAATATCGACATCCTGATCAGAATCTTCGCTACCGCTGTCACGCAGATTCTGCAGAGTCATTTCACTCAATACCATCACCGCTTCAGGATCGACTTCAGTCTCCTTGATAAACGCCTCGTAAGCACTGTCGAGAATATTCATCGTCAGTAACGTCGGCGGACGAAATTGACTGCGTTCGACCAGCACTGACTTTTTGTACAACGTCTCAGCAGGTTGTACCAGTTTACCGCTGGCGTTAAAAATAGCTGCTGAGGTAAGCCCGTATTTAACCAGGTATAATGCCATCAGGCGGTTGTCAACAGACTCAAAAGCCAGACCCTCAAAATCAATCATATCGATCTCTAGCAAGTCTGAACTCAAGCCATCCATCAATGAAGTGAGCAAGGTGAGTGGATCAGCATGATGATAGTGTGCACCATAGATCAGGTTAACGCCGAGTATGCCTAGCGTATCCTGATCCTGTGTATTTGACTTGCCCTTGAGAACGACATGCAGATCGATCTGCGATGCCGGTTCCTGCGGACTCGTCTGAAAGCGGATACCCAACCAGCCATGTCCGGCAGTTTTCTGCGTGTAGCTGTATGTAGAAACGGTATTGGCAAAGGCGTAAAAAGTACTTTCCGAGCCCCGTATTTCATCAAGCCGTCCTATCACCAGCGCGTATTCTTTATCCAGCATCGCCTGCAGCCGCTCACGGCTGACATAACGCTTACAGGTACCATAGATCGAATCACTGAACTTCATGTCGTAAGCCGACATGGTTTTAGCGATAGTCGCAGCCGCACCACCGACTTTAAAGAACCAACGGGAGGTCTCCTGCCCGGCTCCAATTTCTGCAATCGTACCGTAAGGAGACTTATCCATATTGAAAGTCAGTGCCTTTTGGTAAGTGTCCGTTACAGAGGGAGTTGATTGCATATTGCGCGCCTAATCAGGATAAATATCTAAATGCAGGATTTAGAAATAGAGGAAAAGCTCATAACTGTCTATTATTAGCTACAATAACAGAGATTGCTATATAGAAATACATTGTTAACATAGCTTTCACAACATCTGATTAATGAGATTGATTACAGGAGAATAACTAACACTAATTTAACCATTACCCCCTTTCAGGGATCATAAACTAAATTTTAATCCATCACTGTTATTTTAATTAAAGATGCTACACAGGTTTTATATAATTTTATTTTGTAGGTTACGTTTTACTGTATGTAATTTTGAGTATGAATCATAAGTTTACAGGCTACTTACCGACCGAAACGGAAATCACAGATATCGCCGCTAAATTTAATTTTGCCGATAGATTTGAATTACGTTACGGCATTAATAATGCTTATTGGCAACTGAAAATTTTTAGTTACGCTAAGCAGTCTCTACGTGACCCAACTGAATTAATAAAAGATTTAAATAGATGCAGTAAAGATATGCAGGAAATTATAGCCAGGCTAAGTACACCCGAATTAACATGCCTGGAAGATAATTATGACAACAGTTTATCTGACTTTATAGATGACACAAAGAATAACATCGTTATGCTTGAACGCCTTACACAAAACACCCTGATCAATTTACCATCGGCTGTAATCATCGCTAAAAAAATACCTGTCTGGTGGTTCGTCTGGGAATTAGCTGACCTGTGGAAAGCCGAGATCAAAAAAAAGCCGCAATGCCATTACTCTATTATCAATGGCTACACGGGCAAGTTCTACCGTTTCGTCCTGGCATGCGCGAATTTAAACAATGATAGAGTTTATGTTACTGGTGCAACGATCAAAAAAGTACTGAAAAAGTGGCACGAAGCCAATCCTATGTATCCAAGAAAGACCGATATTGACTAGCAAGCAATCATTTTTATCATAGACTCAGGGTTATCTTACGAAAATCGGACGTTCATAATTGTGAGATGTTAGTTTAGAAGTAGACATAAACGTAAGTTTGTTCAGCCATCGATACCAGGATAGATTTCTCTATCCTGAACATTTTCTCGCAACCGTATTTAATACAATCATTCACGCACTACTTAAAAGCAAATCATAAAAATTTTGTAACAATCTGGTGCAAAAAAACTGCTTAAATAATTATGCTTATGACTGATGACTTTCTTCGTGCATATATATCAGTATGTTAGAACATGGTGATGCACTTGGCATAAAATATGCTTCACTAACCGTGATTACGCAAAGAATATTATTGTGTAGCTTTAAATGGAATAAACAATAAAGCAATCAAACTGGAGGCTTCCCATGGGTGTCCGCATACTATTTACGATCACTGTTTTACTTGTGACGCAGTTCGCATTCGCTGAGTCAACTTTAGACTGGGAAAACACAGATTTAGAACTTGCTATTCAAAAGCTCGATAAGATTAATTACCTGCCAAAGCTAATGCCGATAATATTCAATAATAAGGATTTTATTGGTCTCACACAAAAACAGGTCGATGATCTCGACGACTGGCGAAAGAGAAACAGAGAACCAATGGTTGCCGCGATGCAGAAAATCGTGCGTAAACGCATTGATATTAAACAGGCAGCACTTTCACCAACTGTTTCATCATCCCGCATAATACAAATGCAAAACGAGATATTCAGGCTTCAACGAGAAGTTCTGGAATACAAACTATCCTGTAGAGAGCATATTTTTCGGACTTTCAATGATGAAAACTGGTTCAGTTTTTTCATGGTACTGGCTGAAGAAGATATGGATATTACGGTACCGCTAAATTACGCAGAAAAATAAACAGTGTAAGGAATGTTTTTATGATTTTAGATGTGATGACCTATTCGGTAATGATAGTCGCGGCGGTGTTGTTTGTTATCGTTATTCTATTAGTATTAGCTCGGCCTCCTCAAGACCAACGAAATGACAGTGATAAATAGTGCGCTGTAATTAATTACTAACAAAAGTTTATGGAGCGAAATAAGCAAAATTTATAGGTACAGAGATTTGCGGTGGGTTTAAAGTTAATCCCTCATAACGCGACACCGGACGTGTCCGCAAATAATCCGGTAGATACGCACTTGTGTTATCTAATAGGTTCATGCGTCGGTTTGGTTGCGCCGTTGTATCGAAAAGTAACCACTTTTAATCACAAATAAAAGAGGCCGACCCCTTTAATCCTGTAATTCTGACCGGCGCAAACGACGCGCCGTCAAGTTAACTCAAACGTTATGCAGCCAAGCTAGCCATAAAAAATAGACGCCATGATCAATTATTTCTCATTTATCTTCCACCAATATTTAATAATTTAACAACAACGTCTGTTGATTTAGATCAAAATATAAACAGGTAAAACCCACACCTGTGATCATATAAAACAATACGATATGTTTATGTATTATCATGAATCAGGTGATTAACTGAATATTACTAATGCTATTCGAAATAAGATATATGATGACCCCGGAGGTTTACGACCACCCGGTTAGTCACATCGAACTCATCGAAACCCATATTTCCTGGGTAATATTGACGGGAGATTTTGCCTATAAGATAAAAAAGCCGGTAGATTTTGGTTTTCTGGATTTTTCCACACTGGAAAAAAGACGCCGCTACTGCGAACAGGAACTGCAGTTAAATCGCAGGCTTGCACCTGAGATCTATCTTGATGTTGTCGCCATCACCGGAACACAAAATAAACCACGGATATCTGCTGCTGGCGATGCCTTCGAGTACGCGGTAAAGATGACGCAGTTTCCACAGTCGGCACAACTGGATAATCTTCTGGCAGCCGATGAACTAACAGCAGAACATATCGACGCTATCGCCCAGATGGTTGCTGAGTTTCATCAGACGGTTGAGGTTGCCGATGACTCGATGGATTATGGCAATAAGGATATGGTCTATCAGCCGGTCGAAGAAAACTTTAGCCAGATCAAACAACATCTGGACACCGATAGATATGCCGACAAGCTTGAGACACTTGGTCAATGGTGTAGAGTTGAATTCAGTAAACTTGAAACCGTTTTCGAAAACCGTAAACATGCTGGATATATTCGTGAATGTCACGGTGATATGCATCTTCGCAACCTGTTATGGCTCGATGGTCGGGCGATTGCGTTCGACTGTATAGAATTTAATCCAGCATTGCGCTGGATTGACGTGTTGAGTGAAGTCGCTTTTCTGGTGATGGATTTACAGGACCGCAAACAGCCGCAGCTGGCAAACCGGTTTTTGAACCGCTATCTCGAACTTACCGGTGACTACCATGGCCTGCCTGTCCTGCCCTTCTATCTGTGTTATCGCGCACTCGTTCGCGCCAAAGTCAATGCACTGCGCCTGCAACAAAAAGCGCTCTCAGTAGCAGAGAGAGAAAGTGCTATCGCTGAATTCGAGTCCTATCTCGAACTGGCAACAACTTATACTCAACAGCCAGCACCAAAATTAATCATCATGCGCGGTCTGTCTGCTTCTGGAAAAAGTACCGTATCACAACAGTTACTGGAAAGACTTTCCGCGATACGAATTCGTTCAGATGTGGAACGTAAACGGCTATTTGATATCGCATCAACCGATCATTCCACAGGGAGTAAAACATCGAATAAAATTGATAGCGGTATCTATAATGCGCAGGCATCACAGCAAACCTATGAAAAACTGGCTGAGCTGGCCTCGCAGATAATTAACGCAGGTTACAGTGTCATCGTTGACGCAGCGTTTCTGCAACATGCGCAACGTGAGACTTTTCAAACACTGGCCGCCCAGCTGGCTGTGCCTTATCTTATTCTCGAAGTAACGGCACCTGCCAAAATATTAAGACAACGTATCAGGCAAAGAAAGTTTGATGTTTCCGATGCCGATCTTTCCGTGCTAGAGCATCAACTTTTAAACTGGCAGGCCTTGCATCAAGATGAAAAAAGGAAGACTATCACCGTGGATACAGCGCATCCTCTGGAGATCGATGTAATGATAGATAAGATTGAATCCGTTTAATTTAAAAGAAAATAATTTAACTAATCATATTAGTTTTCTTAGACTGAAGCGGCCCATCGAATTTCATTGCCTGTTGTTACTGCATGAACTGTAACCGACACTTTATCAAATTATTATGACTACGGTACGGTTGCCAGTACCTCTACGCTTGGCGGCACGGCATCATACATCACCTTGAATCGATTCACCCTGTCACCGACATTGTGCATACCATCAACGAAACCGGGTTGTGTTGCCTGGTAGAGCAGCTTGGTGTCCACGGTGTACGGACCGGACTGTCCCTCGATATTCACCTGGTAATGTACGGTGTCAGCGCCACAGCCTTCGGTTGCATCAGGAACCACACAGTTAAAGTCATTGTCACCGTCCACACCTGACGGAATCGTTTTTAACTCTGTCGCATTGTCGTTGATAAAGCCTTTGGGCGGTATGCGGTTGTCCTTGAGATATCTCGCGGCCTGCAACAGTGTGTGGGTAATCTCATCATTCACATCACCCAGTACCGTTTCATAGATCATCACCTGTGATTCATCATTGATTACATCCCGGTGCGGTTCATAACATAAACTGGAGTCAAAACCTTCGAGTTTATGTGCTGACATGCAGTCTGCCTTTAACCGTTCCTCATCGTTAGACAGGTAACCTCTCGAATCGTATTTTCCGGATTCAAAAATAATTTTATCCGCACTATTTTTTACCACCACATGTAACCACATACGGCGACTGGGATAACCTGAAGGCAGCTTATGACCAGCGTTGTTTACGATCTCTATATCGAAGTTGAGGCGACCATCGGCAGCCACTGGCGTAGAAACAGTTAATGAAGCAGCACTGCCAAGAAAATTCTTTGTCAGCTCAATTTGTTCGTCAAAGCCTGGAACAGTCGTTGAACCGGCAATACCCAGGTCTGAACGATAATCTCGCAGTATTTCCAGCAGATGAGCATTACCACCTGCGAGGGTATGCTGACCATACGGGCTACGGATTGACAGATTATTAGGTGGTGGAGTACTGATTTTTGTTCCATATCCGGCTTCTGGTTCTGGCAAGTGGCAACTCTGGCATTGTGCCTCCTGTGCTCCTGCCGTCGCATAGACACTATTTTGCCATTCCAGGTAGGTACCCTGTTCCAGGAAACTGGTTCCTGACGGTATGC
>CAVWAI010000050.1:0-7550 GCA_963752725.1 uncultured Gammaproteobacteria bacterium | reverse complement strand
ATTTGCAGAGAAACTAGATGATAAAAACAGCAAGAAATAATAATTTAATCCTTTTCATAAATGATCCTATAGTTTTTATATGTTTTTGCCCTAACGTTTGAGTTAACTTGACCGCGAAAGCAGAGTGTAGTGAAACGAAACGGCGCTTTTGTGGGTCAAGTTGGACGATTTGTTAGGCATTATCACTATTTAGCACCTCTGCTTGTTGCATATACCAAGTATTTAGCTCAGCAATGACATTAGTAAATACTTTTTTGTTTATTATGTGGCTAGATATATCGTCGTTTGTAGTTGATTGCCTTAATAGTTTTAGATGGCCATTTGATGTATTAATTAAAAAGAATATTGGCTCTTTATCGAACATCTCAGCAAGACCGTAGCTGATATTATATTTATGATATTGCGATGCCTCATTAGGCTCGCCGAAATCATTGCTATTAGGTTCCAGCCAAGCTGACTTAAGAAAATTGTAAGCATCTATGTCGCTTTTATTATTAATAGCATCACCACACAATAATTCGAGACTGGTTGCTACCTCATTAAGGTGATGTACACACTGATATAAACCACAGTGTTCTTCATTAAAGTTGCCTAGGCTAATATTATTAACCCATAAGCACATACGTCCCCATACTGCAGATGGTGGCGTAAGATCAGCTTCAGTCATGACCTGAACAGCAAATTCTGATTTATTCCCTATCAATGATTCCATTAATGTGCCTAACGTTTGAGCTAACAGGCGCGCGAAGCGTTAGCGTAGCGCGTCCGGTTGAGTGACTTGTTATGCATTGTTAAATTATGTTTTTGTGATGTATTTATTGATTTCTCTATTTATGTGCCATTTGCTTATATATGGTAAAACAATAATTAAACCTAAGATATCAGTTAATATGCCTGGTAGAACTATTAAGGCAACAGCAGCTATATATGCATTGATATATATAGAAGGCTTTAATTTTTCAATTTCTTTTTGAGTAAGTCTGTGGTCATGCTTCATTATTCTTTTCTTAAAATTTCTACCTAGTTTTTTTGATGCTTTTAATGCATATTTAGCTTTTGATGAATAGAGATAAAGTACGAATGCACCAATAATAGTTGTAGAGACATAGGTTAAAAACATAACTTTTAGACCTAACAAATCATAAAGCTCACCAATTAATGTGATTTCAGAAATTCCAATTATTATAATAATGATAATGTATTTCATTTTTTATGCATAACGGTTGAATTAACGAGACGCGCTTTTTGCGGTCGCCGTTGATTGACTTGTTATATTAATTTTTAAACTGAAGTGAATTGATAAAGCGTTCACCTTCATCACGTATTTGCTGACTAACTTGTTCGTTTTTTGTTCTCTCTGAATATTCTATAGTAACACCGAGATCTGGATTATTTGGGTGCAAGCACGTGTAGCCATGCGCCTCTAGTATGCCCTTTCCTTTTTCTTCGGTTTTTAATATAAACTTTGTGCAAAACTCAGAATGTGTTTTATCAATGTTTTCATCGTACTGCATTATGTTGAATTTATCTGAACTGGTGTCTCCAATTCTTGCTTTTTTAACATATGCTAAGAACTCTTCTGGCGTACTAAACTTGAGTGTAAAATTGCTTAGATGCACTGATGCAATAAACGAATGGTCTTTTGTTTCTAGTTTTTTACCAAATGCTATTGTTCCACCGCTTTCGCCCATTTCATACCATTCTTGACCCTGGGGTAATTCAAATACAACTAAGCCATTATAATTTCTTAAATGAGATTCAGATCTATCTATCGGCTTGAAATTGTGTTGAGAAACACAAGCTTGTAGCAGGCAAAATATAGATATGGATACTAATACTTTTATGTATTTCATGTTTTTCCTTTTTTAATATAACTTGTCGATATGACGCCTTCTAAAGCGCCCTATTTTTTATAATATGTACCCTATTTGGCGCCCTATTACGATATTTAAGGGGTAAAAGGCGCTTCAGACAGTACTTAAAATTCGAATCTTTATCCTAACATATGTATAAAACTACCTATTGCGATATTTAAGGGGGTAAAGTAGCCTTATTATGTAAAAATATTCAATCAAGGCGCCCTATTAGGATATTTAAGGGTAAAAGTAGCCGTAATTAAGCTACTGCTAATAAACTCATAAAAAGGATTTTTATCATGGATGAGTCAGTTACGTTTCGGCCCACTGCGGCCAGATTGATGGACCAGGTACGCGAAACACTTCGGTTTTATCATTACGCCTACAATACTGAAAAATCGTATGTAGATTGGATCTTGAAATTTATACGTTTCAATGGAAAGAAACACCCCAGAGAGATGGGCAAGCTTGAAATTGAACGCTTCTTAAGCCACCTTGCGGTTAATCGCAACGTCGCAGCCTCAACTCAGAACCAGGCATTCAATGCCATTATGTTCCTTTATAAAAAAGTGCTTGCTACGCCAATGGATCTTGATATCCGCGCAATAAAAACCGGGGACAGACCACGGTTTCCTGATTCTTTTGTAAAACCGTGGTCTGTCCCCTATTATTATCTGCTTCTACTTAGCCGCACTTAGAATCGCCGCAGCTCAGACAGGTCATGCAGCCATCCATACTGATGACGGCTTTGGTGCTACATTTTTTACACAACATAGAATTAGGCGGGAAGTCGCTAGTTTGATTAACACTTGACTCTGCAAGCTCAGCATTTGATGAGACACCTACATCCTTACAGTTAATGGCTTCATATTCTTTTCTTTTTGCATCGAGCATCTGTTTTTGATGATCATCCAGGCCATTGTCTTCGATCAAGCCGATCATCTTCATGTGGCATTCGATTGCATCGCCGATTTCACCCACCAGTGAAGGTTTGTATTTTCCTCCCTTCTTAAAGTAACCGCCGCGAGGATCAAACACACTGCGCAACTCATCGACAAGAAAGGTGACATCACCGCCCTTTCTGAATACCGCTGAGATGATTCGTGTTAAGGCAACGATCCACTGGAAATGATCCATGTTTTTCGAGTTAATAAAAATCTCGTAAGGGCGACGCAATTCATGTTCGGTGCCCTGGTTTAACAACACATCATTGATGGTGATATAGAGTGCATGCTCTGACTGCGGCGTTTTTATCTTGTAGGTCGAACCGAGAAGCATATCTGGACGTTCGATCTTTTCATGCATATGAATTATTTCTGCAGTCGCCACTTGAGCGGCAGATTCTTTCTCTACTGCTTTTTTAGCATTGACTTCTGCATCGTTTTTCATCACTTCGTAACCGACGATTTTTTCTTTTATTTCGATAGTCATTTTTTTACCTAAATCTTTTTTAATTATATTCCTGTCATTGCGAGCAATAACATTTCACTTAAAACTTGCCGTAATAACCTTCTTTCAGTGCGTCATACAGGTTTGCTGCTGTATGTATCTCGCCATCGTAATTGATCTCTTCATTTCCTTTCGCTTCGATAAGAGTGCCATCTGCCAGTGCAAAACGGTAAGTGGTATTTTCAAGATCAGAATCTTTTACCAGCACACCCTGGAACACTTCCGGATTAAAGCGGAACGTGGTGCAACCTTTCAGATGTTTTTCATAAGCGTAAAGATAGATATCTTTGAACTCTTCATAAGGAAAGTCTGTGGGGATATTTGCTGTTTTTGAGATCGATGAATCGATCCATTTTTGCGCAGCCGCCTGTATATCGACGTGCTGTTTTGGCGTTACGTCATCGGCACTGATGAAATACTCTGGCAGTTTCTCATCTTCTTTTTCTGAAAAAGGCATCGCCTGCTGATTGATCAGCTCTCTATACGCCAGCAGTTCGAACGACCAGACATCAACATTCTCTTTACTCTTTTTGCCTTCGCGGATGACATTGCGAGAGTAATGGTGAGCAAAACTTGGCTCGATGCCATTACTGGCATTGTTTCCGATCGACAATGCGATGGTCCCTGTTGGTGCGATCGAACTGTGATGGGTAAAACGTGCGCCGGTTTTTTCCAGTTCGGCTACCAGCTCGGGGTTTTCTTTAGCGACCTTCTGCATATAACGGCTGTATTTCGCGTGCAGCACTTTACCTTTGATACTGTCACCCACATTCCAGCCGTCTGCTTTCATCTCTGGACGACGGCTCAGCATTGCTGTGGTGACGGTAAAATCCTGTTCGAGAATCGGTGCCGGGCCTTTTTCTTTTGCTAGCTCGAGTGCAGATTCCCAACCGGCCATGGCCAGTTCGCGGGTGACCTTTTCGGTAAACGCTAAAGATTCATCTGAACCATAACGCACACCCATCATGGTCAAGGCCGAACCCAGTCCCAGGTAACCCATGCCGTGACGGCGTTTGTTCTCGATCTCTGTGCGCTGCTTTTCTAATGGCAGGCCATTGATCTCGACGACATTATCCAGCATACGGGTAAATATCTTCACCACTTCACGGTAAGTCCCCCAGTCGAAGCTGGCCTTATCGGTAAACGGCTGTTTAACCAGGTGAGTAAGATTGATCGAGCCCAACAGGCAGGCGCCATACTCAGGCAGACCCTGTTCGCCACAGGGGTTAGTGGTTCTGATATTTTCGCAGAACCAGTTATTGTTCATCTCGTTATATTCATCGATAAGAATAAAACCCGGCTCGGCATATTCGTAGGTGGACGTCATGATGACATTCCACAGCTTACCGGCATCGATGGTTTTATAGATCCGGCAGGCAACCTTGCCGGTTTCATCTTCGATGTAGTTGTCTTTTATCGGCCAGTCGCGCCAGATAACCTGGTCAGCATCCTGCAGATCGATGCTGTGCGTGGTCACCTCGTCCTCGGTTACCGGAAAAGCCAACGGCCAGGGCGCATCATGTTTTACCGCTTCCATAAATTCGCTGGTGATCAATAACGACAGGTTAAACTGGCGCAGACGGCCGTCTTCACGTTTGGCACGGATAAAATCCAGCACATCGGGGTGGCCGACATCAAAGGTCGCCATCTGTGCGCCCCTGCGGCCGCCGGCAGAAGAGATAGTGAAACAGACCTTGTCGTAGATGTCCATAAAAGACAGCGGACCGGAAGTAAGCGCACCGGAACCCGATACATAGGCATCGTTAGGTCTTAATGTTGAAAACTCATAACCGATACCGGCGCCTGACTTCAGCGTCATGCCAGCTTCGTGAACCTTCTTCAGTATGTCGTCCATGGAATCATGGATCTTTCCGGAAACCGTACAGTTGATGGTTGAGGTTGCTGGTTTATATTCCTGCGCGCCGGCGTTCGAGATAATCCTGCCCGCAGGCACAGCGCCCTTTTTTAACGCCCAGAGAAATTTTTCATACCAGTACTGCTGTTTTTCTTCTGTCTTTTCGACATCAGCCAGTGCACGCGCCACCCGTGTAAAGGTGCCTTCGACGCACAGGTCAACGGCTTCACCCAGATTGTTTTTTAACTGATATTTACGCTGCCAGATATCTTCTGACGCAGGCTGCAATGGGATTTCGATGCGATTTTCTGTTTCTTTATTAACTTGTGTAACGGGGCTCATCCGGACAATCTCCTAAAACTACTACGGTATATTAGAAATACCATATATAGGGTTATTATTATTGTTATCTACTACATCTTGTGTCTGTAAGACGGTAATGTACAATTCAATTTAAGTCAGGTCAAGAATTTATTACATAATACCCGCAATAAAATTGCATCAATTTAACAATAAGTCCGGATTTTCATCTGGGCCATGATGATAATCAATTTTTTATCATTCTCCTGCAGTAATATGACAGGTCTATTTAGCAATCGTAGCTAAAACTCAACGCTGTTCGATCTGGAATAATTGAACACTGCCAGGCGTTATTTCTTTGATGAATATTGATATAAATCATTAATTACTTCGTATCATGAATGCTAGAGTCATGCTAAATTAATAAAAAATTCACCCTGGGAGAAGGAGATGATCACATACAAAGACCTGAACGAGCAGAATCATCGTATCACCGAGCTGTCAAATGTACTCAGTTATCTTTTGAAAGATCGCTCGATGTGTGACACTGAGTCCTGCTGCAACCTGTTCAGCAATTACATGACGATGGTAAAAGAACACATCGATACCGTCGATAAAAACATGTACAAGGAGTTGCTGAGCAGCCCCGATGAAAAGCTCAACAATGTTGCAAAAAACTTCATGTCTGGTTCAGTTGAGATAAAAAAAATACTTAAAAATTTCGAGCATCATTGGTGCCCATCATCAAAGGGCAACACTGATCTAAAGATCAAAGATCATGAACAGTTTCTGACAGCTATAGATGAACTGTTTGATATCGTGTTACAGCGTATCCTGGATGAGACGGAACATCTCTATCCGCTGGTTCGGAGTTTAAGCACAAACTATTAATCAGCATGATTTCTATTTAGGCGCTACTATCTATTTAGGCGCTTCTAATAGATGTGAATAATGCCGGTAAAACCATTTCATGGTAAATGGCGGGATTATGGTGGTCAGAATGATGACGATGACCATACCCGCATGGATCTCGTTATTAAAAACCCCACTGAGGCGGCCTAGTTCCGCAAAGATCAGTCCGACCTCGCCGCGGGGGACCATCGACATCCCTATCATGATTCTTGAAGCCAGGTTCTCCTTGATAAACAGTGAGCCCAGCATTTTTCCAACGATTGCTGCGACAAGTAATGCTGCAGAAAACCCCCAGACATGCGGTGAGGTCCAGTCAATTTCTCTGAGGTTGATCGACAGTCCGACGACGACAAAAAAGATCGGCGTGAACAGTTTGATGATCGGCTGCATCTGATGTTCGATAGTCTTCGCAAACTTTTTATTGGTGCGCAATGTGACACCCAACGGCAGGAAAAAACGTCGTGACAGGGCAAGTCCGGCAGCAAAACCACCGAGCAGTTCTGGCGCGCCGACCACGTGTGCCAGCCAGGCAAAAAACAGTACCAGTGAAACGATCGTGGTTGGGATCAGGCCGGGTATCTCACTGACATCATGAAAGCGTTTGATGAAGACGGACATGAATTTTGCCAGTATCGGTGCCAGCACAAAGAATGTACTGACGAATATCAGCACCTTGGTCGCATTGCCCCAGTTGATACCGCCGCCAATCGAGAACTCATATAACAGCGCTAGTAACATGACACCCAGTACATCATCCAGTACGGCTGCACCCAGCACGATCTGCCCCTGGTGTGAATCACTAAGTTTCAGGTCGGAGAGTACACGCACCGTTATGCCGATACTGGTAGCCGTCAATGTACCGCCGATAAAAAGCGACTCTAACAAGGTCAGACCGATAAACCAGTGGCCGATGATATAACCGAATATCAGCGGCATTATGAAACCGGTAATGGCAACGATGGTCGACTTTTTACCGGAGCGGATCAGGCGTCTGACATCGGTACCCAGACCCACTTCGAACAGCAGCAGGATGATACCTATCTCTGCCATCAATCTGAGCGCTTCTACCGGTTCGATCCAGCCTAATAGACTGGGACCGATGACGATACCGGCAAACAGCTCACCGATGACCGCAGGCGATTTCATGCGAACCGCAAGTTCAGCAAACACACGAATAC
>CAVWAI010000049.1:0-272573 GCA_963752725.1 uncultured Gammaproteobacteria bacterium | reverse complement strand
ACGAGAAGATGCATGCCTTGCTGGACAAGGTAAACATCTTGGTGACAACAGTTGGAGAGGGGGCAACCGTCAATCGGGCCTCAAACCGTGAGGAGTTACGAGAGCTTCTCATTCGGACTACTTGGATGTGAGTTACATGTTGGCGATTTGAATGAAGGTGGCGTAGTGTGCTATGCTCTGGCATCTGGCACCATACCCGATGTTTCTCATTCGTTCGTATCCATTGTTACCCAGACCTTTTGTTACTGGTAGGAGGCTGTGGGTAAAGGACGATTTTGGGGGGATTCACATGGATGGTGCATTCTCTCAGACGCTCCACCCCAAATGCCAGTTTGATTTGAACATTCCGCTGACATTGGGCACCCTAGATACATACATCAACACCTTGAATCCATCTATTGACAGCAGGCAAGTACGACGATACTGGGAGGCTGGGAGACAGTTTGGGCCTCTCCCCGCCGCTGATATCTGATATTGGAATCACTGACGAACTATAGCACAGAGGCTTGACAAACAAAACTCTCGGATAAAACATAGACATACACACTCTAGATATTGCAAACAGCTTTTGCTTCAACGCTCGCACCTGCAATAATGCACTACTTGTCGCGGATGTCTTTAAAAAATGATTTGGAGGCTTTACGCAACAACTAAGTGACCGGACGATTAGAAACATAACACATCGCTCGTCCACCAAAGGAATTCATCTTAACCAAAGGCTTGCTATAATATTCGATTACGACAAGAGCCAAAGCCGCCACCACTAACATTCTTGATGGAATTCTATACAAGAAAGCAGTCTCTAATCAGCGCAGAAAGCAAAATCGGTCGTGATATTCGCTTCTGAAATCTGATTTACACCTCTACAAAGCTGCCCAGCTGTCAGATCTTATCAATCTTGGAGAATGCGCCGCCTCCGGTCACCTTGCGGAGGCCTTCCTTCTCGATGTCTTTTGAAGGAGAGCTGTTTTGAACGATACCTTTCATCATGCTCTTGTATGAAACCTTCTTCTTCCTTTTCTTGGGAGTAGTAGCAGCGGCGACAGGATCCTGCTGGGGCGCTGGTTCCTGTGGTTTTGCTTCAACTCTCGCACCTGCAATAATGCACTACTTGTCGCGGATGTCTTTAAATGATTTGGAGGCTTCGCGCAACAACTAAAGTGACCGGACGATACGTATCTTCCATTAGAAACATGACACATCGGTCATGCACCAAAGTGATCCATCTTAACGCAAAGGCTTGCTATAATATTCGATTACGACAAGAGCCATAGCCGCCACCACCAACATTCTTGATGGTATTCTATACAAGAGTAGTCTCAAATCAACGCAGAAAGCAAAATCGCACATGCAAAAATGCACTACTTATCGCCAATGTCTTTAAATGATTTGGAGGCTTCACGCAACAACTAAGTCACCGGACGATACTCTTCCATTAGAAACATGACACATCGCTCATCCACCAAAGGAATTCTTCTTAACCAAAGGCTTGCTAAAATATTCGATTACGACAAGAGCCAAAGCCGCCACCACCAACATTATTGATGGTATTCTATGCACGAAAGCAGTCTCAAATCAACGCAGAAAGCAAAATCGGTCGTGATATTCGCTTCTGAAATTTGATTTACACCTCTAAAGCTGCCCAACTGTCAGATCTTATCAATCTTGGAGAATGCGCCGCCTCCAGTCACCTTGCGGAGGCCTTCCTTCTCCTGCTCAATGTCTTTTGAAGGAGAACTGCTCTGAACGATACCTTTCATCATGTTCTTGTATGAAGCCTTCTTCTTCTTCCTTTTCTTGGGAGTAGTAGCAGCGGCGACAGACTCCTGCTGGGGCGCTGGTTCCTGTGGTTTCGTCTCCACCTCCATCGGTGTCGGCTCCTCATCTGCTACCGATTCCATAGGGGCTGGTTCCGCTGCCGGAGCTGGTGCAGTCACTTCATCCTTTTTCTGGGCTTCCCTAAAGCATTTGGAGCAGCAGTCTCCAGTGGCGCCGCTTCCCTGTATCATCGAGAGAGAGGTAAAGGTAGAAAAAGAGGTGAGCAAGATGGACTGGAGTGCGGGACAAAATTTCAAAGAAGCGACAACACGTGATTGGGCAAAAAAAAAAGACGCACGAGTTCTCTTCGGTTGGGCAATACATACAAGACTACTTGGGCAAAATTCCGTTGAGATAAATTTAGCCGACAGTAGCCCGCAGTACAAGCGAACCCGAGAGAGGGCGACCGAAAAATCGGAGAAAAACAAACAAGACCCGCGTGGCTCCGACGTGGGAAAATGACAACCGAAAGAGACAAAAACGCAATCGCCGCAATGTCACCTGCTCGACAAGCGATGAGGAGACAGCTGCAGTCATCTTCGCCATTTCGAAGCTGGCCTCACGTGACACGTTTCGAGAAAAACCGATAAAAACTCGCACGTACAAACAGTACTGAACAAAGAAAACGACATGTTTCCACGACCACCAGCCGCCGCGGTCGTCATGCCGGGTTCGATACGCCAGCGCCGACAGCAAAACTTACAAAGAAGCCGCAACCCATTTTGCAGAGAACAGGGTCTGATGGTGCTTTTGTGGTTTGGGATTGATCACTCATGGTGTGTGTTTGTTCTGGTCGATCGCTTCGTCGCTTCCGCAGGTGGAAATTTATGGAAGCGAACGGAGATGTGTCACGCCCCCTTGGGCTCGCGCGACCGAGTGGGGCGCCAGCGCGTCAGACAGAAGAAAGAAAGCAATGGACTGGCGTCGCAGGAGAGCGATGAGAACTGAGAACTCTGACGTACGGAGGAACTGGTACTGGCTTCCGTGGGCAAACTTCTCACATGATGCGTAGCGGGATTGGAGTGGAAAACGTACTGGGACACTCGTACAAGTAGAAAAGACCAATTAGTACTGTAATTTATACACAAAACGAGAAATCTATTCGTATAAGAATATGAAGACACATAATAAAGCTCTTTAGTCAGAGTGCGCACGTACCGGTAAACAACATCATGCATGCCAGCTCGACAATTGGTGTCATGACTGACTGATGATGGAAGCACGATTGCTACGTGTAATACAGTAGAGCAGATTACACAAGACTCACCACTCGGCCCACGCACATCCCGAACGAAGTTCGAACGCGGTTTGCTAGAAAGCACAAATGGAGATAGGTCAAGGGTTGGAGAGCATCTCTCTTGCAGCAACCTCTAGAGATGTTGAAGCAAAATGAGAGCAACTAACTCATAAACGGTGACAGTTGTAACAGTACTCGTAATTAATAGATTTAAAATACGGAGTACCTGGTAGTCTATAATGTACATTTCTCTATCTCGACAGCTAGGTCTACGTTACCTAAACAATCATTGGCAAGCTATTGCATTCAAACTGTCTTTTTTGAATCTTCCACGGTTGCGAATGGCACTTCCAAGAGCTCCATATCCGCATGCCACCCTTGCCACCGCAGCAACTGCATAAATACCAAGCCTTGCTGTATATGTCCCATATATGAACCCAATCGAATTACAGGTCCTTAACAAGTTGAGTTGCATCAAACTCGTAATTATACCCACTAGCAACATGAAACCAAAATCTCGTGATGCCAACATTGCCCCATCGACAGTAACTGACAAAACACGTGTGAGGATTCAAATTAAGCTCTGACAAGCACCTTCCTTACTCAACATATTACATTCGCAGACACTTCTTACCAGTAACAATCGCTTGAGCTACTGCCATGAACACAGCAGGTGCAACAGTCTTCGCCAACGCTTGAACTGCAGCATCAGAAGAGAAGAGACTGGCTCCAAACTTTAAGGAAGCAAATGCTATTCCCCCAACACCCAATGCTGTAAAAAATGAGAGGATGAGAACCGATTTTAACGTCGCAAGGACCGCGTCTCCGTCTTCCGCATCAACCAGTGCCGGCAACTTGGTTTGGGACAACTGACTGAGCGGTTCTCCAAAGAGCAAAAAGAAAACAACCAGGTTGATGCTTAGCTGGTACGCTGCCAGCGATTGCACACCGAGGCGCATGGCAGCACGCTGCATGGCAATTAATCCTGCAAGTCGAGTCAATGTGATGGCCAAGAGTGGACCAGTGAACTCCAAGAGACCAACCAGTTCTTCTCTTCCTGGCATTCGTATTCTGGGAAGTAGCTGTTTTTTGGCCAAGGCTCGAATCATGAATCCCGAGCTGACAAGCGTCGCAAAGGACGTGGCGGCAGCCGCCCCCGAGCAGCCCCATCTCAAGGGCCAAGCACAGAGCAAAGCATCTCCACAAACATTAACAAGCGCCGCCAACCCAATAATTTTAAGTGGTGTAACTGCGTCTCTTGTGGCCATGAGTATCGATAAGGAGACGCTCTGGGCCAAGGCTGCCCACGAAATGGCGCCTCTCCAATAAATATACGACGCTGCAGGTGCGCGCAACACTGGGTCCACGTTGAGTGCCGCAAGCATTATCGGGGTAAAGACTGCATATGCAATGGAAAGAAGGAACCCACAAGCGAGTGATACTGTAAGGGGTGCAGACCCAGCTTGGCGGGCGGCGGCCGTGTCACCTTTTTCATCGGCGGCGTAGGCACGAGCCACCAGCCCCGTAGTGGCTCTTGACAAGAAGGAAAAGAGGTACAGTATTTGGTCCGTGCATACTGTCGCTGGAGATAATGCAGCCAGACCAGATGTGCCGACGGTGCGACCGACAAATGCATTGTCAATGTTGGATAACAAAGGGTTGGAAAGGTAAATTCCCAGGGCTGGGACGGCAAAGCCCAGCATTTCGCGTTTTGAGGCTTTTACTTTTGGTGCAGATGGTGTTAGAGACTCATCATCAATGTTTCTCACTTCGTTTCTATCAATCGACGATAAATCGCTCTCTTCATTGTCGTGTTGAAACAGAACAAGTGGTTGTTTTCGGTTGGTGTGTGACACAGCATGAGGGAGTGTTTGACGTGGTGACGAGATTGGGAAGCAAACCACAACATTTGTGACCACCCCAGTAAGCAGCAACAGCGAAACAGCTATCGCTCTTGTGTTGATCCGGAGAAATGTATTCGAAGGGCACATTGTCGTCAACCGTAACGAAGGCAGCAAGCACATGCACAGGGGAGAAAGGAGAAAAATGAGGCTGTCGTGGCTCGTGGCGGCAGTGTCGTGGTCCGAATCGAAGACCTCGAGAGCTCGAACGTCATGCTGACGTCACCTCCGGAGTGATGTCACACACCGCTCTAGAGTGATGTGGCCCATCGGAGGAATGGTAAATTCCTGCGCCAAATCAGATTCGTGCTTGCTTGCTTCCCCTTCACGCGGTGGATTTGAATCTGTTTCAGAAGGGAATAACAAGTCTTGCATGGGAGTGTGTCTTTTTCATGACGGCGTCAATGCCGAAGCTGACGCAGGGTCATGCGGAATGGAGTGTCTTTGGATCTTGCTGGAACAGATGCCGAAAGAAGAGCCGAGCAGTCAAGGGCCAATGACATCAGGCCATGGCTTGCTCTTCACCATGGCAGGGGACGAACTTGGTCAGAGCACTCCCTGCTGACAGACTGGAATGAAGCTCATGAGTTGCACAAACGGAGCAAGAAGCAAAGTGGCCCTCTCCGGCTGATCCCCATGTGAGGCCGCTTGAAAGCTTCTGTTTTGCATTCGACTCTCCATGACACTCCCTGGGATCATCACCACCACCATGTCCAACATGTTCTTGCTTGAGTCCATGGGAATTCAGCTCCCAAATTTTGATTTGCTCAACACCCGCCTTCTTCAGACACAGCTCGTCTGACAAAACGTATTGCACTAAACCATCTTTTTGCAGTTTCACACACTGAGCTTCTGCCTCAAATGGACACTGCATAAAAGGAATGTTCTCGTTCTTGAACCAGTTGACAACCTCAAGAATAACATCCCCTCGTGGATACACAAGTTGTTGCCATAACTTTTCAACTTCAAAACGATCCTGCTCGCGTGCTTCTTTGTGCAACTCACGCACACACTTTTCCAGATTGTCACGCTTTTTTTTTCGTTTATCATCAGTACGCTTCTTCATTGAATGCCTACATCCATCGATTACATAGAACGGGTGAACACCATTCCTTTCAAATGTAGACTTGTGCCACCCTTTCAAAATAGTGATAATCTTTTTGACTGGGACTCTTGGCTTCACGTGAAACTGTCTGCAAACCGGAATTCGGATAAGAGCCTTGTACAGTACTATGTATGTATCAACAGCAACCCAGGAACCAGAAATATCCTTCATGTGGTGAACGGGCTCCATGTCTACAAGATCAAACTCCGGTCGCTCCACCACTTCCTTGTAAAAACCTTGTGTTGTCATCTTGTTGTAGCTTTGCCCAGGGACGGAGCGAGGTTTCTGATGATCAAGTCAAAGTGGCAAAGAACGTGCTAGCGGAACACACCGCGGCAGTCAAGAAGCGGGCATCTGAAACTGCTGCTGAAGTGAAGCGACAGACAGAATCTAGCGAGGTTTCTGGAGAGTCGGTAAAAGCGGCAAAGGAAGGGCTTGCGCAGCAGGTAGTGAAGGAACGATCAGGTGAAGTCGAACAAAAGCACAAGAGCTAGCGAAGACGATGCTAAAGTGCAGGAAGCAAAAAGTGAGGAAACATTCTTCAAACAGGGTAAGGGGCTGGGCTTGGTGTGAAACATTGACGACCACGCCACCAAGCATCAGCTGGACATCTTCACTAAGGAACACCCAGCATAGTCTTATTTGGCATGCATGTATGTTCACAAGATGGTTGAGGTCTGAATCCGATAATCACTCACATTTTTTTTGTTTATCGGTACTACAGGTTTTTTGTTGCTGTTGGTTGTAGTTTTTCAAATGTGTTGCATGATGTTAGGATTCTTGAGTCTCTATCTTAATCCAGCAACCCTTCAGTAATGAAAGCATCAAGAAACCGTAATCCGGCCAACTCTGGCGTTTCTCCCGCAATCAACTTTTACTACATCTCTCGTGCCTCCCGACAAGACGCATGGTGTCTTCGGACGAAAGTCGACACTCGGTTTGTCTGCCAACGCCGCGCCGAGGTCAATTTTGGCTTTGAAATGTTCTTAGCTACTTTTAATTCTTAACACAGTGCAGTTATCTATTTTAATGAGCACTTGTCTTGCTCGGTCTCCCTCATTGTGACTTCTCGTTTCTGGTCGCCACAGAAGTGACGGCACCAGTCGAAGTCACGTCGTGTGCACGCGAGACGCGAGGTACGAGGTACAGTATTTACGCAAGTGCTGACTGCTGACCCGTCATTCCAATTTATTCGATACAGCCAATAGCATCATGCACCAGTAACATCGTCGGCCATCCTCACATTGCTGTTTTCCTATCGGCTCTGTGAATGTCTTTCACAGATATCCTACTTACTCTTCGTCTTGTTCTGGTATCAATCTTGCTTGCAAACTGCTCTTGTCAAGCAATGCTGCGCACGAGCCCGGCGTTTGCCGTTCGCATCGTGTCGTACAACGTTCTGTCGTCACATTTGGCGTCACCGTCCCACTTTTCAACCCTCGATCCCGCCCACCTGGATGCCAAGAATCGTTTGCCGAAAATACTAAAAAAATTCGAGGAAGAACTCTCGGAAGAAGAAAAAGTTGTCTTTTGTTTGCAAGAGGTATCGCACGACTGGGCTGGCGAGTTTCACACGTTTTTTGCCAATCGAGGTTATCATGTTGTGACTGGTTTGTACGGAAAAAAGTTTAATGGTTACATGGGTGTTGCGTTGGCCTATCCCACGGCGGATTTCGAAACGGTAGACGTGGATATTTCCCAGTTGAGTGACAAGCGTGTTGGGGGGTGGCCTGTGGAGCCTGACGTGGGCCTCGTCACCCGCATTTGGGACAAGGTGACGCCAACACCGTCGCTTTAACATCCCAGATACACGGGGCTCAATGCTAAAGCGTTCAGTGTCACGTTGGGATGTTAAAGCGACGGTGTTGGCGTTATTTATTTTATCTATCCTGGGTGGTGTCATTATCGTTTTCTGGGGTGATGATGGGCCACCTAAGAATGTTGAGGAATCGACGCAACAGGATAAAAGTCAGCTGGCTTCACTGCTTGCAAGCGCAGATAAGGCGCGCCGAGCAGGCAAGTTGCTCGACAAAGACAGTGGCGCGATTTATCTCTACCAACAAGCTTTAAACATTGACTCCGCAAACCGAGATGCAGCGATGCGAATTCAAGAGATTATTGAACTCTCTGCAGATGGCATCAGAAGTGATCTGGCAGAGGGCTTTCACGAGAAAGCAGAGCGTAAGATTCAACAATTGCAGGCCGCGGTAGCCGATTCAACGACGGTGTTTAAGCTAGCTGAGGAAGTACGTAGCGCTAAGTCGAATCAACAGGATATTTCCCAGCTACTGACGCAAGCTGAAGCGGATGTTAAAGCGGACAGATTGGTCCGTCCGCCAGAGCAGAATGCCTTGATGAGATACCGTCGTATTCTGGCCATTGCCCCCGATAACCAGGACGCCAAACAGGGCATTGAAAGTATTCTGGCACACTACGTAAGCCTGGCAAAAGATAGTCTTGCAAAGGATGATACCGTCAATCTAGAGCGTAATATTACTGACATCCTCACTGTAGATCCTGATTCACAGGAAGCGAAAAAACTGCGCGACGAGTTACAGGCACAGCAGCAAAAAGTGACTCAACGTGAACAAAAAGTGACGCAACTGCTTGCCCAGGCACAGTCTGCATTTAAGTCAGGCAATATCACCAGCCCACGCAATAAAAATGCATTGGCTCTCTATCAGAGTGCATTGAAACTTGAGCCGAATAACGCACCAGCCAAGTCAGGCATACAGAAAGTGGAGAGGCATCTGAGATCTCAGTTTGATAAATATATGTCAGCCGGGAATCTCACCTCGGCAGAATCAGTGATGAAAAATATTGAGAAGGTCATGCCCGGGTCATGGCTTGCGCGAGATACACGTGCCAAATGGGTACGAAAAAAATCAACCACCAGACCCGATATTGAGGTAATCAGCGAGTTGATCGGCAAATTTAAAAAAAGCTTTGAATCACGCGATCTAATAGCGTTGCATAACATGAGCAATTTTCAGTCAAATCGGCAGGAATTCCTAACGCAGTTTTATAATAATTACACTTCTTTCAAACTTAAAGTGTCAGGTATTGAATACATTGGCCATGAAAAAAAAGGCACTGCTAATATCGCATTAATCGATTTGGTTAACATACAAGGAGCGGAAGTCGAACCGGGAACATGGAGCCGGTTTGAAATTGAGCTACGTAGAAATACCAAGGGACAATGGATGGTGAACTGGTGACAGGGTGGGCTGGTGGCCTTCGTATAGCCGTGGATTATTAGTCATTTTAAAGACGAATGAAAAATAAACCTTAAAGCGGGTAGAGAAACATTTGGCCACAACATGGTTTGTTTAAGAGGCCTAAACCAATATATTGCTCAGCGCTTTGACTTATGCATAAGCCTCCTTAATCTGTACTACAGACACGGTGACATTATCTCTAGCTCCATGATTAAGGGCGCTGTCGAGCAAGTTTTTTGTCATGGTGAAGCAGTCGTCGTCACGACTCATTAGTTGCGTCATTTCTGTTTCGGAAACCTCCCGATAAAGACCATCACTGCATAGTAGAAAGATATCATCAGCCTGAATTTCATCTACCTTTAGATCAATCTCCATTTCGTCTTCGCCGCCAACGGCACGGGTTAGCGCATTGGCGATATTGCTCTGATGGGCTTCTTCCACGCTCATCATGCCTTGCTCGATATATTGCTCGACCATACTATGGTCCCTGGTCATTTGTTCAAGTTTTGATTTGCGTAAACGGTAGATGCGACTGTCACCGACCCAGAGGTAGGCGCATTGCTTGCCGTATGCAAGCAACGCCACCACGGTGCTACCGATGGTGGCGTTGTTATATTTCTGGCTGGCTAACTCCCTGAGACTTCGATTGACGTGCAGTAAACGATTTTGTACTTCGGCGATGAAACTGTTTAAATCACCTGGCTCACTCGTCTGTTGGCAATGTTCAATAATCGCACCGCTGGCAACTTCACCGGCCTGATGGCCCCCCATGCCATCGGCGACAATCCATAGGCCGAGTTCTGGCAAATCGAGGCAGGCATCTTGATTCGCTCTCCTTATCTTTCCGGTATCGCTTACACAAGCGGAACTCCATATTAAAAAAGAGCGGTTTGTCATCAGCTTGCATCTCGTGTCTTTTCAGTGTCGATTCTGGCCGTTTTTGGTCTGTTGTAAAGTGTATTCTGCCATCCCCACTGATCCCAGTCTCCCGTTAGCAGAGCACTAAATCCCTGTGATGGGGGAAGCTTATTACATATCAGTATAGAGGCTTCGACATGTTCAGATCCGTTGGTCCACCAAACAGTAAATTCTGGAAAACGTTGCCGTAGAAATTGCTCCATTAGTGGGTTTAAGTTGGCGGATATCGGTTCTGACTCTGCCATGGCAATGCGCCAAAAATCACTGTCTGCAAGCTCAGGTTCAGGGGCTTCATTTTGTTGTGTGCTGGAATCAATACTCAAGTGGCTGGGTACATCCAGCTTGATAATATCCTGGGTGAAAGTCTCCAGTTTGTTATTTTGATCCAGTGCAGACAGGGCAATGTCTTCGGCTTGTGCAAACCATGACTCTTCATTATCGGCAATAAACAGAAGCTTGCAGGTATCGGTTACCGGGACTGCAAGGGTAAGTGGGAAGTAGCGTCCTACGCTGTCAACACTGGGCATCACTAACCCGAGCCATGCATTATCGCCACATACACCTGCGGATAATGCGAAGCGCCAGATCGGTCCGATGAGATACCTGTCAAGCCATTGTTCGCCCAATTGTTGTTGACTGCTGTTGATACTTTGCTGTAGCCATTTGTCCCATGGGTCGACGAATGTACGGGGCAGGTGGCGCGATACAAAGTCACCGTTGCTGGGGATCTTTCCATAGAAACCTAAATTATTTAGGCCTGCCATCTTATAGTCTCTCTGGGCAACGAAATTTGGCGAGCTCACGTTTAGTGA
Organism: uncultured Gammaproteobacteria bacterium; assembly: GCA_963752725.1. Taxonomy (GTDB): domain Bacteria; phylum Pseudomonadota; class Gammaproteobacteria; order SZUA-229; family SZUA-229. The sequence continues at coordinate 261,564 of CAVWAI010000049.1, read as the reverse complement.
ACGGATTGGTGACACTGCTGGCCTGAATTTGATATCGAACCTTTAAGCCCGCCGTGCTGAAGGTAACCTGTACCTGGTCGTCACTGATTTGGCGTCCCATCTTTGATTCATCCAATAACTTGAACCAGGCCCAGGGGCCTTCCTTTGCAATACTAAAGTTGCTGGCACCAATGCGTTCGAAACTTAGGCGAACCCGATTGCTATCTTCAGGGCCGGGCCATTCAACTTTCGTGGTGCGTGCCGGCCCATGCTGATAGGTAAGCTGTTGTCCGTTCATATCTAGCAGAAATCGCTTAACTTCCGCGTCAAGATAAACAGGCTTTAAGCTAAACCGAACCGCCGGTAGTTGACCGCCGTCCTGGAAGAACATTTTTTTGATGCGTACCGCACGCTTAATTTGTTGCAAGGCCTGCGCAGATAAACCCAAACTCCGTCCGTCCACTGAACGTAGTTTCCAGCGACGAGTATCAAGAAAAGGCGTAAGGTAGGTGTTGATAAAATTGTCGATGCTGCCAGAATCACCAAAGAAACGTCCGAAATCAACCAATGCAGTCTGCTGGCGTCCTTTTTGGAAGACCGGATAGCGGTTCTCCAAACTTGCCTGATAGTCGCGTAGTACACTGGTTCGCCAAACCGTGTTGATGTATGCGCCTGCGCTGCCGAGTACGGCCCCCCAACTTTGTGTTGCCGCTGATTCCATAATGTTTGCAACTGGTCTGGGTAGATTTCGTGAATGGCTACGCAACTTACGGATTGCATCTTTCTTGCCCTGATTCATGCGTCCCACAGCGGCATCAAAGGCCGCTGTCGATTGATCAGAGGCTTCGGCTATTTCGGTGACATAAGCATATAGATCCTGCAGCTCCTCTTGCAGTTCTTGCATTTCTGATGGCTGGTCATCCTCCCCCTGAAGCAATTTATGTAGAGGCAAGAATTCACGTTCAACTGGATTGTTAGGCTTGCTTAAGGTTTTTCCCAGTTCAAAACGCCCTAACATGCCTTTGAGTTGAGCGCGTTCCAGAATGGTTTGTTCAGCAATAGCGGTGACGAAATCCTTCAGCGGTGACTTACGCCCTGAGAGGATGTTGAGGCTGTCAACCGCACCACTAAGATTGCGGATTTTGATGAGTTCGATTGCGGATAGAAAAGTATTCCATTGAGCCACATAATCGTCAAAGTAACGTACGCGCACATCGCGTAATAAGCCTTCTGGATCGGCCTTATCTACCTCCTCAAGATTGTCTTCACAGATGCGTCGATTTTCTGCAATTGTCAATTGTGTGGTGTGTTCACCTTCTTTGACAAGTACTTCGTGGTAGCCATCATAGGTATAAAACCCTGGCACTTCAGCGCCTGACGATTGACTTTTAGTATCAATCAGAATTTTGTTAACCTGTTTACCAAAACGAGCCATATTATATACCCGGATATTAGCTTCTGCCTGCTGCTGTAGTCTTGAATAAATCTGTCGAGCTAAGGGAATCTGGCATACCACACGTTGTGATTTGTCCATCAGTTGCTGATTTAGAATCTGTGGTGTGAACCCGGTGAGTAGTAGTTCATCTAAATGTTCGGCGAGGCGGGCCTGTTTATTCGGCTGATCGGCCAGTAGATGTTGCCAGCTATTCGTGACCCAGGGGCGAAAGGTTTTGGCATCCAGGGTTTCGGGGTTTCCCAGCATAAGATAGACACTCATCAGGCGGCGCAATTCTTCAGGCTCCTGAGTGGTATCGCGCATGCTGTATTCCAGGCTTTCTTTTATATGTGGTAATAAGAATTGTTGTTGAGCACGCGCATAGGCACGCTCGGCAGCATCACCCAGTTTGTAGCTTTGATATGTGCCCATGCCTAATTGCCAGCTTGATGTTTCCAGTTTTTCGCCATAAACCAGGCTGATGTCTTTGGCCGCTTGAAGTGCACTGCCGATTTCGTTGAGGCGAGGCTGTGGTTCCAGGTTTGACACTATCTTGTGATAGCTTTCGATCCTGTTTTCCAGCTTACTGATCCATATCTCATTGCGTGTAAAGCCGGCTGACCAGACCAGGATAATGCTCAGGGTAATTACCACGGTGACTGCATAGGCCGCACGTTCTAACCATAGGCGTTGTCTTTCATAACGCACATTTGCACCCGCCAGTTCAGACTCCTTAAACAGAATGTCCTTGAACAGTCGGTTAATAAAGTAACTCCGTGAATGCCCCTGGTAGGAGGGCAGCGCCTGCAGGTTGATACCGAAAGAACCCGCCAGAGAACTCATGACACGATCAATAGGGCTACCTTGTTGGGTACCACTGGTGAAATACACGCCGCGTAACCAGGTTGCATCTTCATAGCGGCTTTGTGTAAACACTTTATGCAGAAAATCATCGAGTAAGGGCTTAATGTTGGCCATCTGCTGTGGAAAACCATTAATGAGGTTGCGCCTGCCCAGATCCCGTTCCTGATAGATGCGCCACAACTGACGGGCATTAAGTGATTCCACCAGCGCATCAAACTCGCCATTAAAAAGCGTTAATACATCATTGGTTGGCTGTGTCTTGTCCTGTGGAAAGGTGATGCCCCATACCTGGGCGCGTAGGTCCTTTCCCAGGTCATCGAAAAAATCTGCAAAGCCGGCAACCAGATCCATCTTGGTCAGCAAAAAGTAAACCGGAATACGCATACCAAGTCGGGTATAGATTTCCTGTATGCGTTGACGGATAGTGTGTGCGTGTAGGTCCCTTTCCTGTTGTGATTTTGTTAACAGGTCTTCTGCACTGATAGCGACGATGATACCGTTGAGTGGTCGGCGTGGCCGTTGTTTACTTAGCAGGTCAAGGAAACCCAACCATGCGCCGCTGTCGGCTTCGGCATCGCTGTCCTGTGTGGTATAGCGGCCGGCTGTGTCGAGCAGTACCGCGTCATTGGTAAACCACCAGTCGCAATTTCGGGTACCGCCGACACCGCTAATCTTTTTATCTGCATGGTATTCATCAAGAGGAAACTCCAGTCCGGAGGTTTCCAGCAAGGTTGTTTTACCACAGCCTGGAGGGCCAATAATAATGTACCACGGCAGTTCATACAGATATTGTTTACCAAACAGACGGCCCTGCAGGCTGGTTTGTTTTAGTTGTTCTAATGCTTTGCCAAAACGATCTCGAAGCAATGCAACTTCTTCTGCTGAAACATCGGGGGCAATTTCTGAGGGCGCGGCGGGCGCGGCCACAAGGTTGTCGATCATCGCAGAGTTTGCCTGGGTGGCCTTGAAGCGCAGCCGCAGATTGTTGAAACCCCAGATGACCATCACCATTAAAATTGCCAGCAGCCGGTTGAATGGCGAGCTAAGGGGTCTGCTGTCACCCAGACCCAGATAGGGGCCACCGAACCAGATTAATATCATGATGGCGATGATACCGATGCTGCTGATTAGCCATTTCTGGGTCAGGATTTGAAACAGTCGTTTCATCTTGTTAGAGTTTCCTTTCGTTTATGAGTGCTATAGTAGATGGTGCTGTCAGGAGTGTATTGATATTGAACCTACGATGACTGCACATGTTTTATATTCCCTTTTGTAGCTGCTCAGTTAAATGTTGGTTTGGTTAATCACTGGGTAATTCGACTGTCGGCGATTTAGCAATACCCTCCAGTGCCTCATAGACAGGGTCAGTTGTTTCGTCCAATACCATGGTAAAGCCGATAAAAATAACCAGTAATAATGCGCTGGCGACAGCCACAACGACCCACAAAGGAACAAAATTACGCAGCGAGGTACGCTGACTCGACTGGCTCTGCCAATGGGGCGAAAGCTCTTGTGGAAATTCTCCACGGCGCCGACGGATATGCTCAAATACAATATTTCTGAGTTCTTCCAGCTTCTCATGGCCGCGATCCATTACCGCATAACTGCCCTTGAAACCCAGGCTAATACAAATAAACATTAACTCTAGCAGGTCCAGACTGGGGTTCGGATCTCTTAATAACTTGTCCAGAATGACAAAAAATGTTTCACCACCACTGGTCTCATTATGCAGGGTGCTGAGTAAGCTTTGGCTAGCCCAGGCGCTGCTACTTCCCCAGAGGGTATTAAGCACCGCTTCGTCGATAAAAGTACAAAGTACATATCGACTGGTATAGGTTACATCGGTATTTATACCCATCAGCCGGGCATTGTTTTCAAAGGCCTTTATTTCTTCCAGTACCTGGTTACGTAGGCCAACCACATCGTTATGTGAGGTCATGCTGAGAAATTGGTGGGGTAATGCCAGTAGACTCGCTGCCGCACTGGCCAGAGGGTTAACCCCTGCAGCAATATAATCATGCTGATGAGGATTACCGTAGTCTACCGGTGCTGGCGGTGAAGGTGGTGTGTGCGTTGGGGGAGGCGAGGCCGCCATTGATGCTGGCCCACGACCGCTCGGTTTAGGAATAAAGATGGTTTTGTCATCATCGTCTGGGTATCCATTGGAGTTATCATTAGCCACGGCGGTTATCCTTTAATGCTCCAAAATTCCAGCGTTAAACCCGGGAAGTCGCCCGATACATGCATCGCGAAAGCGCTGGATTGTTCAAGACCTGCCCAGTGACTGCTGGTTTTATCCAGTTCAAAATACGTAAAACCTGCATGGAATGGGATTTGTCGAGGTGCAACGGGCAACAGGCGTAGCCCGATGCCGGGTAATCCCGAGTTAACCATTTGTCGGATATGTTCCACAGCGCCAATTTTGAGCTGTGATGGAAAGGTGCTCTGTAGAATTTCCTGGGGTACATCAGCCTTAATGGCAAGCACGAACTGCGCTTCATGCAACAGGTTTTTATCTGCTAGCATGGCGACACGAACACCGTATTTGCGTTCTTCTAGTGGAATCGAGATGGCATTTTGCTCTAGCACCATGCTGAGAGAATGCCGCAGCTCCTTCATCAAGGGTGTGAAGGTATTTTCCTGGTCATTATGTTGGTAAGGAGGAAATTCGGGGGCGCGTTTTTGTTCAGCGGTGAAGGTGGCCAGCTCGCCGGCAATTTGCAGAGCACTGCGGTAAAACGCCTCTGGATGGAGACCAGGCAGATTAGCAAGATGTGTAATTAGCGGCAAACTTCGATTGACCGATAGCAACATCAGGAAATCGGCAATCTCGGCAACACCGCCGCGGCCTGCTTCTGTGACTCTACCCACGAGGGCTTCGCTGCGGTGTTCTAATAAACCTTGTAATTCGGTAATGAAACCTTTGAGCTTAGGGCTGGCCGAACAGTCCAGACAGGTCGGTAAGAATGCAGCATCCAGAACAATGCCTTTATCCGGGCGTGATTCCAGGACGCGTGCCAATTCGAGGCAGGAAAAGTTATTGCGCTCCTCGTTGTCGAGCAATAAGCGTAGACGCAGATCTCCAACCTGTAACGTAGCGCTACTTTCATGACCCGCCACGTTATCATTGACATCTATCTCCCGTGGATTAAATCGAGCTAAAGACTTGTTGGCGTTGCTACTATCGGTTTCGATTGATCCTCGTCGACTTAGTGCTAGCCCCAGATACACTTTCTCGTTAGACATTCCTTCTGCAATAGGCAGTGGAGTAGGCAGAGGAGCATCGTCTGGGATGTTAAATGGCGTACCGTCAGGAAGTATGCCTTTACAGGCGGTTATGGAAAAGTTACCAAGGGAAAGCTGATTCTTGTCGATTTCAAGTTCTGTGATACCCCAGCCATGGGTCTGAAGACTGGCGCAGCGCGAATCGAGCAAATGTTCTAAATAACGATCATGTTGCTGGAGGTGATGGGGACGAAGGAATAATCCCTGTGACCAGATAACCTTATTACGCCATGGCATTGAATTTTCCCGTTTAAATTTTTATCGATGGTTGATAGTAACGCTTTGTTTGTCGAGCTTGACGATCAATGTATTTTTACTATTTAATTCGAGTGCTTTGCTGGCTCGCCAACTGGCCTGATCGATATTACGGTAAGCTGCTACTACCGCAAAAAAGCGAGCTTGTTCATGCGCTCTGCGGATGATCTCACGACCCTCACCAGGCGTAAGTTCGAATTCCTCTCGGGCGAGTAGATCACCGCCTAATGTGGCTACTTCTTCATCGTATAACTTAAAAAAATCTGCATCATTGAAGGCGCTAATAGATTTAAGTTCATAAATACGAACAACCAGGGGTGAGGGACGACCATTGGCATCCGGATTTATTTCAAACGATGCTAATATCTGTGAGTTAATATTGGTAGGTGAGCGTATCCATGATGTATTGGAACATGCGGTGAGAGCTGTAATCATACATAAGTAGCTTACGATCTGTAACCAGCGAAGTACATTTTCGCGCATAGTCATTTCCTTATCTAATGTCTGTAAGTTCTCAGGTTAATCCTGGGAGAGCTTACTGATTGTTTTTATGTCTAATGCTTTTCAATCTCTGTATTTGTTGTTCATAGGCCGTGGTGAATTCATCACCAAGAAAGTGTAAAAAGTCATTTTCTGCATCAGCCGCTGCTGCCCTGTAATTGGTTTTAAATAATTCCCAGTACTTGGCCTTCCTGATAGATGGTAACAGATTATCAACTGTAGATGCCTTTTGTAAATCTTTTTCAAGTGCTTCAGGATCAAAAAGGGCAACCAGGGAACTCAGTGCTGCACGTAAGCCAGCCAGCAGGGCCATTTGGTGAGCTTGAAGATCATCTGTCGCCTCGTGAATGGCCTCGATGGCAGGTAAATAACCTCTCATTGAAGGTAATAGAAGCTTGGTTAGAGCATCTTCTACGTCAACCGATATCTTTAAAGGATTATTTTCGGTCGGTTGCATCGTAGTCATTCCTAAGCGAAATTCATTTTTTAGGCTGGTGCGAGTACTCAGCACTTGCTTAAGACCTTGAGTTAATTCTCGTAACGACTCTCCCGCTGTATGCATAAAGCTAATCATTTCTTCAGGTTCAAGTTTGACATCCGTCAAACCTGTCCCGGCAAGAAAGGCATCAATCATCTGCTGGTTAAGGATTGCTGTTTCCTGGGCATCTCTGTACTGTTTGGATACGGGCTTAACAGCCTGTTTTTTATGTGTGGCAGGCAGAGCATGAGGAGCTGGAGTTTGCTGTTCTATTCCCGGTTCAGGAATGGCCTCTGGTGTGACAGGTTCAGGAATAACCTGTGGTGTTACTGATTCAGAAATAATATGTTCTGACTCTATTTTTACTTCACGCAATAGTCCTGTCAATTCATCCCAGTCTTCGCGGATGGCTTCTGGAGGTCGAAAGTATTCTTGTTCTACTGCCGGGTTTGAACCCGGACTGGAGCTTAGGCCAGGAGCTGCGCTGGATTGCGGTGGTATGAGCTGTGCAGGCTCAGGACTGTGTACCAGGTCTGGTTTTTTTACTTCAGCCGCTGGGTGTAGAGGTGGTTGCCACATCGCTTTATCGAGCAATGAATTTGTAGCTGGTTTTTGTAGCGCAGTAATTGAGATCGCACAATCATACTTACCGATAGTTAATATATCGCCGTCATGCAGGAGAATTTTGTTGTTCTGTCCGACTGGCACAGGTGCATGATTGATAAAGGCCCCATTGGTACTATTATCGGTGAGGTAATAGGCTCCATCTTCAAACTGAATGTTAGCATGCTGATGTGAGATGATGCGTTCCACATCAGGTAATACCAAATCATTATTGGGGCCTCGGCCAATTGTACAGCCAGCTTCATTTACGGTCACTGATAATTCAGTCATCGGTGGATGATTTTTATAGGATGTCACATGTAGGGTTAAGGTCATGTTTAAGATCCCAAATAGGGAAAATCGTAAATTATCTGTTTATTACTAGTAACTTAAATTTTGCGTATGTGACTATTATATACGGATATTAATTACAATTGTAACGCGGTCTCCAGTACGAATCTAGATAGAGCTAGCGTTGACGAAACCAAAGGTGACCATACATCGCTTAAGGATGATTACCGACATTCGTCTCCAAGTCTGCCTTACTGGTCACTTCTTGTACAGCGTACAGACTGACTCGAAGGCTCGCTTTGATTTGCCATATGCTGAGCTTCGCACTCAGTCGCAAATGCCGACATTCCAGCGCGTTTTTGTAAGGATTAGAATACTCTCCATCTGATACACATAAAATAAACCCACCTGTTCAAACCCTTCACCCGGTTAATTAAGAAATGAATGCGCCGATAAATATATGGTAATGAAATATTAGAGATTAAAGGCCACGATGTCTGGTCTATCGGTTACATCAATCATATCGATGCAGAGATGTGCCGTGTTATCTGATGGGGTCTGTGTCACTCATCTCAGCAGATCAACGTAGTAGCACATGAAGATAACAACGGATGCTTGACCATCTTACATAATCGACCGGTGTCGACTCATAACGGACATTTTTGGTACGTACTATTATTTTTTTACACCGTGCAGCATCACCCAGTCTTCTTCAAATACCGGTTCATCCATTTTAAAAAATTGACTATAAGTATTTAGTACGGTATCTGCCTGTTCTCTGAGGATGCCGGATAACACGATGTCGCCACTGGCTTTTGTATGTCGTGCGAGTGTTGGTGCCAGTTCAGCCAGTGGCCCGCTGAGAATATTGGCCATAACGATATCGTATTGTGTGCTCGCATGCTGCTTTAGATAGTCTTCAGGTAGATAGGTGTTTACTCTTTTTGCGACATCATTTATTTCGGCATTGCTGTGGGTGGCGAGTAATGCCTGTGGGTCAATATCAACACCGTCTGCCTGTTTAGTGCCAAGCATGCAGGCGGCGATAGCTAATATGCCTGAGCCGCAACCGTAATCCAGTAGCGTGTCCTGGCTTGTAATGTTCTGGTCTAACCAGCGTAAACATAAAGATGTGGTGGGGTGGGTGCCTGTGCCGAACGCCAGACCGGGGTCAAGCCGAAGGTTTATAGCGTCTGGTTGTGGTGGTTCGATGTGCAGAGGACATACCCATAAACGCTCGCCGAATTGCATCTCGTGATAATGATCCATCCAGGCACGTGTCCAGTTTTGATCTTCCAGAATCTCAGTGCTGCAGCTGTAAGTTGTATCTGCCAGGCAAAGATTGATGCTATCGAGCAAAGCTTGCTGGTTGTTGTCGAAGTTGAATAAACCGGTAATAATTACAGCGTTCCATATCGGCACTTCGTTTACCCCGGGCTCGAGGATGGGCTGGTCGGCGGCATCGGTTAAGGTGACGGTCTGAGCACCAGCAGAGAACAGGCAGTCTTCAGCCCGTTCGGCGTTATCTTTGGTGGTATTGATGGCAATCTGTAGCCAGTTCATGGTGGTGAATCAGTATGGTAATTTATCTTAAGTCCGTGTAGCCTAACCGATAGTCAGGTGTATGTTTGGATATTACTGAATATATTTAATAACCAGTCTAAATGTCCGGCTTGCGTGCCGGGGTTACAGAGAAGCTGGCGGAGGCAACCATGGATACACAAGCGCATAAAACGGCCAGGGATGCACTGCAGGCGAAAGATTATCAAGCGGCTGAACGCGCTTTTAAGCTGGCACTTGAGTCTGTCGACGAACATGATGAGCAGTACAACCGTCTGCTGTCTTTTTATGGTTTAACCCGGGTACTTAATGCGGATAAAAATGGTTTGTTGTTATGCCGTGATGCGGCTAGCAACGAAGTGTTTGACGGTGATGTTTTTCTCAATCTGGCCTGTGCTGAATGGTATAGTTATAATCGTAAGCGTGCTATCGATGCGATTCGCCACGGTATAAAGATTGACGCTGAACATATACAGTTGAATCATGCCTGCGCCAAACTCGACTGCCGTAAGAAATGCTGCTTTGGTTTTTTGCCGCGCAGTCACAAGTTAAACCGTTTTTTCGGTCGATTATTCCGTCGACCTGTGCCGATGTTAACGGTCCATAACCTGCTTTATTAGTTATCCAGAAGGGCTGTCCTGTCTGTCACCGCTCAATAATGCTCGCTGCAATATCTTTGTTGCTCAGCCGTCTTCCTCTCAATTTACGCTTTGTCTCTATATCGGGTAAAATCGAATAAATTTGTGTCATCGTTATCTGATGGCATGGTTACCCTTTAAAAAATCAGGCTTAATTCAAAAAGCATATTCAGGACCAAAAATGATTATTACACCAAAGATTCGTGGATTCATATGTACGACGACGCACCCGACAGGATGTGAGCAGAATGTTAAAGAACAGATCGCTTATACCAGGGCGCAGGGAGAGATCATCGGTGGCCCTAAACGCGTCCTGGTCATCGGTTCTTCCAGTGGTTATGGATTAGCTTCGCGTATCACCGCCGCTTTTGGTTGTGGAGCAGCGACCATCGGCGTCTTTTTTGAAAAGCCGGCGACGGAGAAAAAAACGGGTACTGCAGGCTGGTACAACTCGGCCGCGTTCGACAAGCTGGCGCATGAAGCCGGGCTCTATGCGAAAAGTCTGAATGGCGACGCCTTCAGTCATGAAGCAAAAACAAAGGCCATCGATCTGATCAAACAGGACCTGGGACAGATCGATATGGTCATCTATTCGCTGGCATCCCCGGTGCGCAAATTGCCGGATACCGGCGAAGTCATCCGTTCCGTACTCAAGCCGATCGGTCAGACCTATAAAACCACGGCGGTCGATACCAATAAAGATGCGCTGTATGAGGCGACCGTCGAGCCTGCTACGGATGAGGAAGTGGCTAATACCGTTACCGTTATGGGCGGGCAGGACTGGGAATTATGGATGGCTGCCCTGTCTGAAGCCGGTGTACTTGCTGATGGTTGTAAAGCCGTTGCCTACAGTTATATCGGCACCGAGATCACCTGGCCGATCTACTGGGAGGGCGCGCTTGGGGAAGCTAAAAAGGACATGGATAGAGCCGCTCATGCCATCGATGATAATTTAAAGGCCATCAATGGTGCGGCGAATATCGCTGTGCTGAAGAGCGTAGTCACTCAGGCGAGCTCAGCGATTCCGGTTATGCCATTGTACATCGCTATGTCATTTAAAAAGATGCGCGAACAAGGTATCCATGAAGGTTGCATCGAGCAGATCAGTCGCATGTTCCGCGAGCGTTTATATAAAACTGACGGCAGTGCTGCACAGCTAGATGAAGAGAATCGTCTGCGCCTCGATGACTGGGAACTGCGCGAAGATATTCAGGCGCACTGCAAAACATTGTGGCCGCAGCTGACGGATGAAAACCTGTCAGAGCTGACCGATTATGCACTATATAAAGAGGAGTTTTTGAAACTGTTCGGTTTTGGTGTTCAAGGCGTTGATTACGATGCGGATGTGGACCCTGTGGTGCCCTTCGATGTTATCGATATCTAGCTGCTTGTGCATCACAAGCGGTTACTGAAGCTAAAAGCTATTCACCGCAGAGGCGCGGAGGCGCAGAGACACACGATGCATTGTTAATGGCGCCGCAGGCGCTATTAACAAAATAAAACTCTGCGTCTCCGGTTTCTGCGGTAAAAGTTTTTTGACTTTATTTTTCTAACTACCTAATTATGCCTGGATTATTATTGTGATAATGGCAAGACAAACAGTTTTATATTTAAGACCTTGTTTTATAGTGTAGAATCTCGCTCGGGAGTTGGCCAGGCAATCGCGCCGGATGATTTATCGTCCGGGGAGGAAAGTCCGGGCTCCATAGGACAGAGCGCCAGGTAACGCCTGGGGGGTGAAAGCCTACGGAAAGTGCAGCAGAAAATAGACCGCCAGCTTTGGCTGGTAAGGGTGAAATGGTGCGGTAAGAGCGCACCGCGCAGCTGGTAACAGGTGTGGCATGGTAAACCCCGCTCGGAGCAAGACCAAATAGGGGGACATTATGCGTGGTCCGCGCTGTTCCCGGGTAGGTCGCTTGAGGTGCATGGTGACATGTTACCCAGATGAATGATTGCCCACGACAGAACCCGGCTTATCGGCTGGCTCCCATTTTTTATCTTATCCGTTCTGGTTGCGGCTTCAATCAGCATCGATTTATCTAAATTTGTGTTCAAAAGTGATGCTTTTGTCGGTTAGTGCTGGTAAAAACAGTTTCAGATCTTTCTCAGTAACATTCCATACTTAAAGTAAGTTATTAGCTTCTATGAGCAAGTTAATGATTTAAAGAGTATATCCTCTATTAGTTTTTCCTGTTTTTCTTAATTATTAGCTAAGTAACTGTCAGCTATAGATATTTTTCTATTTCAAGATAGAAAAATGCTTGACAATAGGTGGTCAGAATACCTATAGTGTCAATATGTGGGGAAAAGTGGGGAATTGTGGATTTATTTACCATTCTTACTCCCGGGATTTTTAACAGGACGCTATAACAATAATAAACAATGCATTTTCGTGGAATCAACAATATCTCTGTAGACGCCAAAGGCCGAATGGCAATGCCCGCTCGCTATCGCGAGCGCTTGCTCGAAGGCTGTGGCGGGCGCCTGGTAGTGACGGTTGATCAGGATCATTGTTTGCTGGTCTATCCTCTGCCGGAATGGGAAGTTATCGAAAATAAGCTTATTGCCTTACCTAGCTTAAACAAACAGGCGCGTCTGTTGCAACGTTTATTAATCGGTCATGCCACCGAGCTGGATATGGATGCGCAGGGCCGGATTTTATTGCCTGCCATGTTGCGCGAATTTGCCGGCCTGAAAAAGAAAGCGGTAATCATTGGTCAGGGTAAAAAACTGGAAATATGGGACGAAGATACCTGGGGTGAAAGTCAGGAAGAGTGGGTGGCGGCCGTGCAGGCCGATGAAGGCGAACTTCCAGCGGCGCTGGAAGAACTGTCGCTCTAAACGATTGTTGAATGGGCGATTTCAATCACCAGTCAGTGCTTTTAGAGGAAGCGCTGGAGTCGCTGAACATTCGTCCATCGGGTATCTATATTGATGCAACCTTTGGCAGGGGCGGTCATAGCCGTGCCATCTTGCAGCAGTTAAATGACGAGGGTCGTCTGATTGCGTTTGATCAGGACCCGGAGGCAGTCGAATTTGCCAAGCAGCAGTTTGCCGACGAGCCGCGTTTTACAATAGAACACTGTAACTTCAATCAGGTGGCGGACGTGATTGAGCGATATGGCTTGACCGGAAAAATAGATGGCGTGCTGATGGACCTTGGGGTCTCGTCACCGCATCTCGATGATGCAGAACGTGGCTTCAGTTTCATGCGTTCGGGCCCGCTGGATATGCGTATGGATACCAGTCAGGGTGAAACGGCCGCACAGTGGCTGGCTAGAGTTAAACCCGCTGATTTAATAAATGTGCTCAAAAGATACGGCGAAGAAAAATTCGCTAAACGAATTGCAACAGCCATTGTTGACACCCGTGCTGAGCGTGAAATCACCCAAACCGGTGATCTGGCTGAAATCATTTCAAATGCAATTCCTGTAAAAGAAAAACATAAACACCCTGCGACGCGGAGTTTTCAGGCAATTCGTATTTACATTAATCAGGAATTGCAGGCTATAGAACAGGGTTTGAAAGGAGCCGTTTCAGTGCTGGCGAAGGGTGGCCGTCTGTCGGTGATCAGTTTTCATTCGCTGGAAGACAGGATAGTGAAACGGTTTATGCGGGATATTTCCAGTCGGCCAAAATTGCCTGCTGGATTACCGGTTATGGAAGCAGATATAGAGGTGCCTTTTCGACTGGTATCGAAGCCGATAGTAGCAGGTGCTGAGGAGCTTGATGTTAATCCCAGATCAAGAAGTGCACGTTTGCGTGTACTGGAGAGGCGATTATGAGTGATAGGCAGCGTGTATTAATTGTGATTACGGTTTTATTTAGCCTGGTGCTGGCTTCGGCAATATTGCTGGTTTATAGCAAGCATCAGAGTAGAAAGTTATTTGTGGAATTGCAGCAATTGAAATACCAGGTGGATGCATTGAATACGGAGTGGAGTCAGTTGCAGTTAGAGCAGAGCGCGTGGTCGGGACATGGCCGTATCGAACGCATTGCGAATAAGCGATTATCAATGGTTATGCCGGGATCGAATGACGTGGTGTTTGTAACAGAGTGAAAACATATCGTAACAAAAAAGTTGACACCAGGACATCGATGGTCTGGCGGCGCCTGTCTGCGGTAACGATTTTTGTCGCATTAGTTGCTGTGCTGTTAATAAAAACACTGGATATGCAGATACTTCGTAGTGAATTTTTTGAGCAGCAGGGTGATGCGCGTCAGCTTCGCACGGTTTCGATCTCTGCGCATCGTGGCGACATCATTGACAGGAATGGTGAACCTTTTGCAGTGAGTGCGCCGGTTGACAGTATTTGGGTAAATCCTAAGGTTGCGATCAATAACCTGGATAAGCTGGTCACGGTAGCTGATCTGTTGTCTCTGGACGCCATCAGTTTAATAGAAAAAATAAAACGTAATACGCACCGTGAGTTTTTATATCTAAAACGTCATGCATCGCCAGAGCTGGCAGAAGAAGTGATGGCGTTGAAAGTACCGGGTGTGTCTCTGCAGAATGAATATCGCCGCTACTACCCAAGTGGTGAAGTGGCGGCGCATGTCATCGGTTTTTCCGATATTGACGATAACGGCCAGGAAGGTATCGAATTAGCGTTTAACGAATGGTTAAAGGGTCTGCCAGGTGAAAAACGCGTTATCCGGGACCGTCTTGGGCGTGCGTTTGATGATGTTGAGCGTATCCGTTCGGCAGAACCGGGAAAATCGATACAGTTAAGTATCGATAAGCGGATACAGTACGTTACCTATCGAACCCTGAAAGCGGCGGTGTTGAAACACAATGCCGTCGCTGGTTCGGCGGTGGTGCTCGATGTGCGTACCGGTGAAGTACTGGCGATGGTGAATCAGCCTTCGTTCAATGTTAATGACAGAAAACAGTTACAGCCGCAGGCCACCAGAAACCGTGCAGTAACCGATGTGTTTGAGCCTGGCTCGACGATGAAACCATTAACCATCGCAGCGGCTTTGGAAAGTGGACGATGGAAACCTTTTTATAAGGTGGAAACTGCGCCGGGTTATATGCGGGTGAAAGGCAATACTATAAGAGACCATAAAAATTATGGCGATCTTGATGTCGGTGGCGTGCTGGAGAAATCCAGTAATGTCGGTATCAGTAAAATCGCGCTGGCGATGGATGCGGAGCAGCAATGGTCGATGTATCAAAAGCTGGGTTTTGGTGTTGTTACCGGCAGTGGTTTTCCTGGTGAGGCCGGTGGTCAGCTTTCTCTGAATGCTCTGAACAATGATTTTGAGCGTGCCTCACTGGCGTTCGGTTATGGTGTCTCGGTCACACCACTGCAGCTGGCACATGCGTATTCTGCGATCGCTGCCGATGGCATATTGCGTCCGGTTAATTTTTTGCTGGATAAAGACAGGGATCCGGATGTAGCTGTTGAAGGTCAGAGAGTGATGTCTGTCGATACTGCGAGAGCAGTGCGCAAGATGATGCAGCGCGTGGTTTCTGAAAAGGGTACTGGCAAGCGCGCAAGCGTGGCTAACTATAGCGTGGCGGGAAAGACCGGTACGGTACATAAATTTATTGCTGGCGGTTATGCGGAAGATCGTTATCTTTCAATATTTGCAGGCATGGTACCGGCTGATAATCCCGAACTGGTGATGGTGGTGATGATCGATGAGCCTAGAAATGGTGAGCATTTTGGTGGCATGGTTGCAGCGCCAGTATTTAGCCAGGTGATGTCTGGAGCGATGCGTTTATTAGATGTGGCTCCAGACCGGGTTTCTAAAAAACAGCTGATGAATGCGGCTGTATCAAAAGCGGATGAATCGATTATAGCAGCGGTGAATGAATGATGAAAAATGAAGTCGCATTAGACTACTTGCTCGAAGGATTTATCGATGATGCTCTGATAGATCAATGTAAAGACATAACGATTAATGCCATAGTGCAGGACAATCGAAAGGCGCGTCCGGGTAATCTTTTTATTGCCCATCAGGGTTATAACACGCACGGATTATTGTACGCGCAGGATGCCGTAGCCAAAGGTGTTACTGTGGTGCTGTGGGATGGCGATCTGGATAACCGTGATGAGATCCTGGATTCGATCTCCAATAAAGTGCTGTGTATTCATTGCCAGGATCTGAAAAATAAAGTCGGCCCGATCGCGTCACGTTATTATGAACAGCCTTCGCTGTCACTGGATGTGATAGGCGTTACCGGTACAGATGGAAAAACCTCGATCGCACATTTTCTTGCGCAATGTCTTGATGCATATGATGTGCATTGTGGCGTATTAGGTACCCTGGGTAACGGTTTTATCAATGATCTGCATCCTACCGGTCTGACCACTGTCGATGCGCTACTGGTTCAGAAAACACTTTTTGATATCAAGCAGGCAGGCGCAAGACACGTGGTCATGGAAGTGTCATCGCACGGTCTTGATCAGGGGCGTGTCAATGGCGTGGCTTTTACCACCGCAGTGTTTAGTAATATGGCGCAGGACCACCTGGATTATCACGGTACAATGGATAATTATGCGGCTGCGAAGAAACGCCTGTTTTATACACCGGGTTTAGGTAATGCAGTCATCAACCTCGATGATGAGTTTGGTAGAAAACTTGCACAAGAAGTGCGTGAGCATGTCTGTGTCTGGGGTTACAGCCTGAAAAAAGATATTTCGGCATATAAAGATTATGCTGATTATTATGTTAATGCGCAGGAAGTAACTCCATTCGATCGTGGTTATCACCTCACGGTATCAACCCCAAGAGGCGACGGTAGTTTTGATATTCCTCTGTTGGGGCGGTTTAATGTTTCCAATGCATTAGCCGTGTTATCGACCCTGTTAGTCAGCCAGCTATCTTTTGAAGAAGCCACCAGTAGCCTCGCTGCTATCCGTTCTGTCGATGGTCGTGTGGAAATTATTGCGGAGCCAGAGAAGCCTGTTGTAGTTGTCGATTATGCGCATACAGAGCAGGGTCTTTCAGCTGTCTGTCAATCTATGCGTGAGCATTTTGAAGGTACAATCTGGTGTGTGTTTGGCTGCGGCGGTGATCGTGATCGCAGTAAACGACCAATGATGGCAAAAGTTGCAGAAAAATATGCAAACAAAATTATCGTTACCACGGATAATCCGCGCCATGAAGATCCGCAGAGTATCATCGATGAAGTTCTGACGGGGTTCTCATCATTGGAGAATGTTGAAGCGGTACTTGATAGACGTCAGGCGATCGATATTGCTATCACCAATGCACAACCCGGAGATGTTGTTTTGCTGGCCGGCAAAGGTCATGAGACCAGCCAGGTCGTCGGTGATGTGCATATCGCTTTTGATGACCGCCGTGTTGCGCGTGAGTTATTGCTGGCCAGAGAAAGCGGAGAGCTTGCGTGATGATGATGTCACAGATCGCTGAAGTTTTAGATGCCAGACTGATTGGTCAGGACGTGATGATGACGGGTGTCTCTAAGGACACGCGTGATATTCACGCCGGCGACCTCTACGTGGCGCTTAAAGGTGATCGATTTGATGGTCATGAATTTGTCTCCGAAGCGACAGCGGCGGGTGCGGTTGGTGTCTTGGTGAGCGAGCTGCAGGCAGAAACGGGTTCGCGCGACGTGTCGCAGGTCCAGGTCGATGATACGCGCATAGCTCTGGGTAAGCTGGCGGCCTACTGGCGACAAAAATTTACTGGTAAATTAATCGGTATTACCGGCAGTAACGGCAAGACCTCGGTGAAAGAGATGTGCAGCAAGATCCTGAGCGATTTTGCCGGTGCTTCAGCAGTGTTAGCAACCAAAGGTAATCTGAATAATGATATCGGCTTACCGATGACCTTGCTGGAGTTAACTCGGCAGCACAAGTTCGCTGTTATCGAGATGGGCGCAAATCACCTCGGCGAAATTGATTATCTGACAGCGATTGCGCGGCCGGATGTAGCACTGGTGAATAATGTCGGGCCTGCACACCTGGAAGGTTTTGGTTCGCTGGATAATATCGCAAAGGCAAAAGCAGAGATCTACAACGGCTTATCAGCCGATGGTATTGCGGTTATTAACCAGGATGATGCGTTCGCGGCATACTGGAAAGATTATTGTTCGGCGATGACAACGATGAGTTTTTCGATGCTCGATGAGAGTGCAGATGTTTATGCGAAACATCTTGAAAATGATCATTATCAGATCATAAGTAAAAACGAAACCGCGGAGCTCAGACTTAAAGTACCCGGTAAACATAATGTGATGAATGCGCTGGCGGCAACGGCAGTGATGCTGTCACTTGAATTGCCATTGCAGTCTATCGTTGCTTCGCTTTCCGAGTTTGAAAATATACAGGGCCGATTGAACGTTAAAACTTCTGCCGCAGGATATCAGGTTATTGATGATACCTATAATGCGAATCCTCTTTCGGTGATCGCAGCCATCGATGTGCTTGCTGATATGCAGGGTGACACGATACTGGTCCTGGGTGATATGGCAGAGCTGGGCGAGCATGCTGAAAAGTTACACGCTGAGATTGGCAGTAAAGCGAAAGACGTCGGCATAAAAAGTCTGTACGCCACAGGAAAGCTAAGCGCGAATACGGTGACAGCGTTTGGTGAAAATGGATTTTATTTTGAAAATAAGAATGAATTGATCAATGCATTAAAAGAAAATTTAACTGCAGATGCAGTTGTTTTAATAAAAGGTTCTCGCAGTGCGGCTATGGAAGAGGTAGTTGAACGGATATTGACCCACGAAAATAATAATAAGAGGGTGAACTAATGTTTTTAACATTAGCTGAATATCTACAACAATATGAGAGCGGCTTTGCTGTTTTCCAATATATTACTCTGCGTGCCATTCTTGGCACCATTACCGCGCTGATTTTATCCCTGGTGATCGGGCCAACCATGATACGTCGCTTATCCAGTTATAAGATTGGTCAGCATATACGTGATGATGGACCGCAATCACATCTGTCTAAAGCCGGCACGCCCACCATGGGCGGCGCGTTGATCCTGGTGTCGATTGCGATCAGCACCCTGTTATGGGCTGACCTGTCCAGTGAAAAAATCTGGGTGGTGTTAGGTGTGACGCTGTCGTTTGGTCTGATCGGTGGTGTCGACGATTACAAAAAACTGGTTTATGGCAATTCAAAAGGTTTGTCTGCCAGAGCTAAATACTTCTGGCAGACCGTGTTTGGCCTATCTGCAGCCTTGTTCATTTATAGCAATGCAAAAACGCCGGTTGAAACAACCCTGATCTTTCCGTTTTTGAAAGATGTATTGCTGCCGCTGGGTGCTGGTTTTGTCGTGCTCACCTACCTGGTGATTGTAGGTAGCAGCAATGCAGTTAATCTAACGGACGGTCTTGATGGTCTGGCGATAATGCCAACCGTAATGGTCGCCGGTGCACTCGGCGCTTTTGCTTATCTTACCGGGCACGCAAATTTTTCTG
Source organism: uncultured Gammaproteobacteria bacterium (assembly GCA_963752725.1). Lineage (GTDB taxonomy): Bacteria > Pseudomonadota > Gammaproteobacteria > SZUA-229 > SZUA-229. The sequence continues at coordinate 242,266 of CAVWAI010000049.1, read as the reverse complement.
GTTATCTGGGTATTCCCTATGTCGCGGGTACCGGTGAACTAACGATTTTCTGTGGTGCGTTAGTCGGTGCCGGCCTCGGTTTTCTCTGGTTTAACACCTATCCTGCGATGGTCTTCATGGGTGATGTCGGTGCGCTGGCGTTAGGTGCAGCACTGGGTGTGATTGCAGTATACGTCAGACAGGAGTTAGTGCTGGTGATCATGGGCGGGGTTTTTGTGATGGAGACGGTATCCGTTATCTTGCAGGTTGGTTCGTATAAATTAACCGGTAAACGAATATTTCGCATGGCACCGATCCATCATCATTTTGAATTAAAAGGCTGGCCTGAGCCCAGGGTGATTGTTCGCTTCTGGATTATTACCGTGGTACTGGTATTGGTCGGTCTGGCATCCTTGAAAGTTAGATAAATATATTAAAGTGGAATGAGCGCATTAAACATAATGACTGTTAAACCTGAACAAGCTGTATATACACTGGTCGTCGGACTGGGTAAAACAGGTTTGTCTGTGGTGCGTTATTTACGCGCTTTAGGTGAAGCCGTTGTGGTTGTTGATAGCCGTGACAATCCACCTGGTCTTGGCGAGTTAAATAAAGAATATAGTGATGTCGAATGTTATACCGGAGCATTTGATGCCGCGTTGTTTGTGCATGCACATCGGATAGTGGTTAGTCCTGGTGTTTCCCTGACAGAACCGGCATTGATAGAAGCGAAAAATAATAATATCGAAATTATTGGCGACATCGATTTATTTGCACACGAGGTGATGGCGCCAGTTGTTGGGATAACCGGTTCTAATGGTAAGTCGACAGTAACGACCTTGCTGGCAATGATGGCGGCACAGGCAGGTAAACATTCTGTTGCCAGTGGAAATATCGGCCTGCCTGTACTTGATTCATTAGATGATGATATCGATTTATATGTGCTCGAATTATCCAGTTTTCAATTAGAGACCTTGCAGCATCTGCCGATGAAAGCGGCGGTGGTGTTAAATATCAGCGCTGACCATCTCGACCGTTATGAGAACCTTGCGGCTTATGCAATGAGCAAACAGGTTATCTATGAAAATGCCGAGATACTGGTTGTCAATAAAGATGATGAGCTGGCGAGCCGGGTCAGTGCTGCAACTGGCAATCTGCTTGCTTTCACCTTAAACAAGCCAGAAGCCAATGAGTTCGGTTTATGTCAAGGTAGCGATAAAGCGGTGAGTCTGTGTTTTGGTGAGCAGCCGTTAATTGCTGCGGATCAGCTGAAGATCAAAGGTTCGCATAATCTACAGAATGCTCTGGCGGCACTGGCCTTAGGTCATGCTATTGGTCTGCCATTTACGAGCATGGTTGAAACCTTGAAAGAATTTAAAGGCCTCAGGCATCGCACGCAATTTGTCGCCGAAATCGATGGTGTTAACTGGATCAACGATTCCAAAGCGACAAATGTCGGCGCTACCATCGCTGCGCTTATCGGCCTGCCGGGCACGCATGTCCTGATTGCAGGTGGTGAAGCAAAGGATGCCGATTTTTCACAACTTGCAGAAGTTATAAAAGAACATTGCCGTGCAGTTGTGCTGATGGGTAAAGACGCAGAAAATATCAGAGCTGTATTACCTGACTTTATACCGGTTGAGATGGTAACGGATATGCAGGCAGCAGTATTGGCCGCGCAGTCGCTGGCAATCCCCGGCGATAATGTATTACTGGCGCCGGCATGTGCCAGTTTTGATATGTTTGAAAATTTTGAACAGCGTGGAGATGTGTTTATACAGGCGGTAGAAACATTGGTGTCAGAGGTGTCGTCATGAGCGTGACAACTGACATGTTCTCCAGGTTACAGTCAGTGGTGCTGCCAGCCTGGAAACCTTTTCGCTGGTTTGATCTGAAAGTTGAACTGGATGATTTTGATCCGGTGCTGTTAATCGTTTTTATCTCATTGCTCACGATCGGTGTCATCATGGTGGCATCATCATCGATAAGTGTTGCCGAGAGAAACTTTTCAAACCCATTCTATTATTTTCAGCGTCAGCTGGTGTTTGTCGTTCTGGGCATCGTTGCGGCATTAACTGTTTTCAAAATTCGTCTCGTGCAGTGGGAAAAGTCAGGCGTTGCGTTGTTGATATTTGCTCTGTTCCTACTGGTGCTGGTACTGGTTCCGGGGGTAGGGAAAACAGTGAATGGCAGTACTCGCTGGTTACCTTTGGGTGTTTTCAATCTGCAGGTATCAGAGCTGGTTAAGTTGTTCCTGGTGATATACGTTGCAGGTTATCTGGTCCGTCATGGCGATGCAGTACGACGCAGTTTGTGGGGATTTCTGAAACCGATGATGATGGTAGGTATCGCCTGTCTATTGTTATTGATCGAGCCGGATTTTGGCGCCACTGTCGTTATCATGGGGACAGTGTTGGGCATGACATTTTTAGCCGGCGCACGATTTATCCAGTTCTTTTCATTCGTTTCTTTGTTTGCCTGTGCGGCAATGATGCTGGTTGTGACCTCGCCATATCGCATGCAGCGTCTGACGTCATTTGCCAATCCATGGGCGGATCCATTTGATAGTGGTTTTCAGCTAACCCAGTCTCTCATCGCTATCGGTACGGGTGGCTGGTTCGGTACCGGTCTGGGTGGCAGTGTGCAGAAATTGTTTTATCTGCCTGAGTCGCACACGGATTTTCTATTTGCGGTGTTATCAGAAGAGTTGGGTTTTGTCGGCGTTGCTATCGTTATTGTATTGTTCAGTATGCTGTTTTTCAGATCGCTGAAAATTGCTTCACAGGCTGAAGCAGTGGGTAATTATTTTGCAGCATACATGGCTTACGGTATTGGTATCTGGTTATCGATGCAGGCCGTTATCAACATGGGTGTTAATGTTGGTTTGTTGCCTACTAAAGGTCTGACACTGCCATTGATGAGTTATGGTGGCAGTAGTTTGATCGTCTGCTGTATGGCGATAGGTCTGTTGATGCGGATTCAATATGAAACACGTGGCGTGAGCAGGCAGGCCAGTAAAAAATCAGCAGCTAAAACCACCAGGAATCGTCGTCGTCAGAGTGACACCTCTGCGCTCATAACGAAAAGAGGCCGGACATGATCGATGTTCGTCCAGTTTTGATTATGGCAGGTGGAACCGGTGGCCATGTGTTTCCTGCACTTGCGGTGGCTGATGAATTACGTTTGCGTGGTATCCCGGTTATCTGGTTGGGAACAAAGGCCGGCATCGAATCGCGGCTGGTACCACAGGCAGGTTATCCCATCGAATGGATGAGTATCTCTGGTCTGCGCGGTAAAAATGCGCTGACGCTTTTACTGGCACCGCTTCGTTTACTGGTTGCCTGCTGGCAGGCGTTAAATGTTCTGCTGAAAAGAAAACCCTGTGCTGTTTTAGGTATGGGTGGTTTTGCTTCAGGCCCTGGTGGCCTGATGGCCTGGCTGATCAGAAAACCGCTTTTGGTGCATGAGCAAAATGCCATTCCCGGTCTGACCAATAAAGTTTTAGCCAGGCTGGCAACCGTGGTATTGCAGGCTTTTCCTGCGGTGTTTAAACAGGCGGTAACGACCGGCAACCCAGTCAGGCAGTCTATATGTGAGATAGCAAAACCTGAGGATCGTTTTGCACAGCGTCAGGGTAATCTGCATCTGCTGGTTATCGGCGGCAGCCTGGGTGCAGTCAAGCTCAATGAGATCATCCCGCAGGCACTGGCAAAAATTGATCGCGATAAACGGCCACAGGTTATTCACCAGACGGGTTTGAAAAATATCGAGTCAGCTAGAACTATCTATAGTGATGCCGGTGTCGAAGCAAAGGTTGAAGCTTTTATCGATGATATGCCGGCTGTTTATGAATGGGCTGATCTGGTCATCTGCCGATCTGGTGCGATGACAGTATTTGAATTAGCAGCTGCAGGCGTCGCTTCTATCCTGGTGCCATACCCGCATGCTGTTGATGATCATCAGACACAGAATGCTCGTTATCTTGAAGCCGCTGACGCAGCGATAATAAAACAACAGGATGTACTGAGTGCAGACTGGGTAGCTGAAGTGATCGAAGATTTTTCAGCGAATCGTAAAAAATTGTTAGACATGGCCGTTGCTGCTCGTAAACTTGCGATGCCTGACTCAGCTAAAACGATCGCAGACGCCTGTTTGAGTGCTGGAGGTATGGTTTAATGTCACACGCTATCGACGATAAATCCAGCAGCTATGAGAATTTCATGCGCCGCATTCGTAAAGTGCATTTTGTTGGTATCGGTGGTGCCGGTATGAGCGGTATTGCTGATGTGATGAATACACTGGGTTATCAGGTAAGTGGTTCTGATATAGCAAGCAACGCTGTTACCGAGCGACTGCAAAGTCTTGGTGTGAAGGTGTATCACACCCACACGGCAGAAAATATAAGTGATGTCGACGTGGTGGTAACTTCTACCGCAATCGATAAAAATAATCTCGAAGTTGAAGCGGCAAGAGCATTGCGTATTCCTGTTGTGCCACGGGCTGAAATGCTAGCAGAGCTGATGCGTTTTAGTCACGGCATCGCCGTTGCTGGCACCCATGGTAAAACGACAACGACGTCATTGGTTACCAGTGTGCTGGCAGAAGCGGGGCTGGATCCAACCTACGTGATCGGTGGCAAGCTTAACAGTTCAGCAACCCATGCCCGTTTAGGCAAAGGTAAATACCTGGTTGCAGAAGCCGATGAAAGTGATGCTTCATTTTTATATCTGCAGCCGATGATAGCCATCGTAACCAACGTTGATGCTGATCATCTGCCGACTTACGCTGGTGATTTTTCCAGGCTTAAGCAGGCGTTTGTCGAGTTTTTGCATCATCTGCCATTTTATGGTCTGGCTGTTGTCTGTGTCGACGATGCCGAAGTGCGAAGTATATTGGCAGAAATAACGCGTCCGATAATCCGTTATGGCATTGATTTTGAGGCTGACGTTTGTGCTTCAAATATTCGCTACCAGGGTATGCAGAGCGTTTTTGATGTTCTATTGCCCGAAGCAGATGCACCTTTCGAAATCACACTGAATATGCCTGGACGACATAATGTATTAAATGCATTGGCAGCGATCTGTGTTGCCTATGAGCTTGGTGTCTCAGTTCAGCATATGCAGGCAGCGTTATCAAAATTTGAAGGTATTGGTCGTCGTATGCATATGTATGGCGATATCGATATCAAGCATGGCACCGTAACCCTGGTCGATGATTATGCGCATCACCCAACTGAAGTTGCGGCAACGCTCCGCGCGGCAAAAAATGCCTGGCCGGAAAAAAGACTGGTTGCCGTTTTTCAGCCACACCGTTACACCCGTACGCGTGATCTATTTGAAGATTTCTCACAGGTGCTGGCTGAGTGTGATGTGTTGATACTGACAGAGATATACGCAGCTGGTGAGGAGCCTATTGCTGGCGCTGATGGCCGTGCACTGTGCGCTGCGATTCGCGCGCGCGGTAAAGTTAACCCTGTTTTTATCGAAGATGTAGAGCGGCTCGGTAGTGATTTGCAATCGATATTAAAAGACGGTGACCTGGTTCTAACTATGGGTGCAGGCAGCATTGGCCGTATTGCTTCACAGCTGAAAGAGTCACTGGGAGCTGCTGTCTAATGGTCGTGTGTGCAGGCATGAGAACAGACGTTAAAAGTTTGATTATGAAAAATATAAAAATCATAAAAGACGAACCAATGTCGCGCCATACCAGCTGGCGCGCAGGTGGTAATGCAAAACAATATGTGCAGCCAGGATCGTTGTCGGAACTGGCGGAGTTTATTGCCACACTGCCAGAAGATGAAGAAATAGTGTTTATGGGGCTGGGTAGCAATACCTTGATACGTGACGGTGGTTTTGATGGAACAGTTATTGCGACGCAGGCAGTCATGTCTCAGCTCGAGTTGATCGACGATACCACTGTTTATGTCGGGGCGGGTGTTGCCGGTGCGAAACTGGCGCGTTTTTGCAGCAAACATGGCCTGGTTGGTGCTGAATTTTTTGCCGGTATCCCTGGTCTTGTCGGTGGTGCATTAGCAATGAATGCAGGTGCTTTCGGTGGTGAGACATGGCCACTTGTTGTGGCAGTGGAAACACTGAATCGCAAAGGCGAAATAACAAAACGACTTGCTGGCGAATTTAAATATTCTTATCGCCACGTTGAAGGACCTAAAGATGAATGGTTTGTAAGCGCGACATTAAAGTTGGCCAGAAAAGACGTGCAGGATAACGCCGTTGATATCAAACAGCTGCTGGCTAAGCGTGCCGTCTCTCAGCCAACCGGGGTAGCTAGCTGTGGCAGTGTGTTCAGAAATCCTGAAGGTTATTACGCCGCACAGTTAATTGAGCAGTGCGGACTTAAGGGTAAACGTATCGGTGGTGCCGTCGTGTCAGAGAAACATGCCAACTTTATTATCAATGATAGCAATGCAACGGCAGCTGATATCGAATCACTTCTAAAGTTAGTGCAGGCAACTGTAAAAAGTGAAACCGGTATCGTATTACAGACCGAAGCTAAAATTATTGGAGACGCTAAATAGTGACCGCTGATGCAACACAATTTGGCAAAGTTGCTGTTTTGATGGGTGGTCTGTCTGCAGAACGTGATATTTCGTTGTTAGGCGGTAATGCGGTATTGACTGCATTGCTCAACAAAGGTGTTGATGCACATGCGATTGATGTGCATGAAAATATCGTAAGCGAACTGGATGCTGGTAATTATCAACGTGTGTTTATCGTCTTGCATGGCCGTGGCGGCGAAGATGGCACCATGCAGGGTTTGCTGGAAGTGATGAAGCTGCCCTATACCGGTTCGGGTGTAATGGGTTCATCGATAGCGATGGATAAGTTGAAGAGCAAACAGATATGGTTGGCGATGGGTTTGCCAACACCAGACTTCTGTATTCTCGATTCAGCCGCAAGTTGTAGCAAAGCTATCGAGACGCTGTCGTTGCCGTTAATCGTAAAGCCGGTGCTCGAAGGTTCGAGTATAGGTATGAGTATGGTTGAAAGTGAAGAGGAGTTGATTCCTGCGTGGCAAAAAGCGCAGCAGTGCGGCGGTACGGTAATCGCCGAAAGATGGGTCGACGGTGATGAATATACTGCCGCGATTCTGGATGATCAGGTATTGCCGATGATAAAACTTAAAACCACGCATAAGTTTTATGATTATGACGCCAAATATGAAGCAGATGATACGCAGTATATTTGCCCATGCGGTTTGTCAGGCGAGCAGGAATCTGTTTTTGCCGAATTAGCAAAACAGGCTTTCAATGCAGTTAATGCCTCAGCATGGGGACGTGTTGATTTTATCGTCGATAAAAATAATCGGCCCTGGCTGATCGAAGTAAATACTGTTCCGGGCATGACCAGCCACTCATTGGTACCAATGGCTGCGAAACAGGCCGGTATATCTTTTGATGAACTGGTGATGAGTATTCTAACCATGGCGAAATGTGAATCTTGTTCGTAAGTATTAGTGCAACTATGAAAAGAAAAAATAAAACATCATTGCTGAAAAATATTTTAAAAACATTGCCCGTGTTACTTGCGGGGGTGTCTGTGATTTATCTGGGTGTGTTGATCAAAGACATAGAAATTCCTACCTTGATGCCAGTAAATGATGTGCAGGTTATCGGTGAGTTGAACTTTCTGGATAGGGACGAAGTTGAATCGATGGTTAAAAGTGAAATCCAAGGTGGCTATTTTACAGTTGATCTAAACAATATAAGAAATACATTAATGCGAGATCCATGGGTGAGTAATGTATCTTTGAGAAGGCAGTGGCCTGCAGGACTAAACGTGATGATTGATGAGCATCAGCCAGTTGCCTACTGGAATCATGATGGTTATATCAATGAGGCCGGCGAAGTATTCAAACCAGAAGATCTTGATACTAGCTTGAATCTACCGAGACTGAATGGGCCAGAAGGGCATCATAATAATGTCTGGAAGTTTATGAATGTTCTCTATCAGGAGATGGCATTACTCGAATATGAGGTGGTTCGATTAAAACTGGATGATCGACGTGCGTGGCAACTGGTTATCGCCGGACATGAAAGTATTGAAACTTCAGATTCTGTAGCCAGTGAAATTAATGTCAGGCTTGGGCGCTTCGATACGGAAAAACGTTTACAACGTTTTGTACGAATTTTGCCTGCACTTACAACGGAGTATGGTCTGGCTGCAGGAAAGTTAACAGAAAACAACATTAAGGTTATTGATATGCGTTATCCAAACGGTTTTGCTGTACAGAAGAGTGAGGCATGAGGCGATGACAAAAAAGTCTGATAAAAACATGCTGATCGGCCTGGATATTGGAACCTCCAAAGTGGTGGCTATCGTTGGCGAAATAAATTCTGACGGTGAGATTGAAATCATCGGTCTGGGTTCGCATCCATCGAACGGACTAAAAAAAGGTGTCGTGGTTAATATCGAATCAACGGTGCAATCGATACAGCATGCAGTTGAAGAAGCCGAGTTGATGGCTGGCTGTGAGATTAATTCTGTCTATGCAGGTATTGCTGGAAGTCATATACGTAGCCTGAATTCACACGGTATCGTGGCGATTCGTGAACGTGAAGTGACTAGTGGAGATCTGGATCGAGTGATAGATGCTGCGCGTGCAGTTGCAATCCCTGCCGATCAGAGAGTTCTGCATATACTGCCCCAGGAATTTATTATCGATGATCAGGAAGGTATACGCGAGCCGATTGGTATGTCGGGTGTACGTCTTGAAGCAAAAGTACATCTGGTAACCGGTGCTGTTGGTGCCGCGCAAAATATCATCAAGTGCATCCGTCGCTGTGGGCTGGATGTCGATGACATTATTCTTGAACAACTGGCTTCCAGTTATTCGGTGTTGACAGAAGATGAGAAAGAACTGGGTGTCTGCCTGGTTGATATCGGTGGCGGCACCACAGATATTGCGGTTTTCTCTGAAGGTGCGATTCGTCACACGGCGGTGATCCCTATTGCCGGTGACCAGGTCACCAATGACATCGCTGTGGCATTACGTACGCCAACACAATATGCCAATGAGATAAAAGTTAAATACGCATGTGCATTGCGTCAGCTGGCAAACCCTGAAGAAACGATCGAAGTGCCAAGTGTTGGTGATCGACCGCCACGTAAACTGTCCCGACAAACGTTAGCTGAAGTTGTCGAGCCACGTTATGAAGAATTACTTACATTGGTGCATGCGGAATTACGTCGCAGTGGTTTCGAGGAAATTATTGCCGCAGGTGTTGTACTAACGGGCGGCAGTTCAAAAATGGAAGGTGTTATCGATCTGGCTGAGGAGATATTTCATGCGCCCGTACGTTTAGGTTTACCGCAATACGTTTCCGGTTTGTCCGACGTGGTAAATAACCCGATTTATGCGACTGGTGTTGGCTTGTTACTGTTTGGTAATCAGCATAGGACGAGCGGTACCAGTCACATCATGATGGAAGGTGGTGTTAAAGGAGTATTTGAACGGATGAAAAACTGGTTTCAGGGTAACTTTTAACACAGAAAATATTGATAGCAGAAACAATAAACTAACTTAATAAATCAAAAAAACGCTTAATTAAATAAGCATAAATTTTTAAAAATACAAAATAATTAATGAGGAGAATGGTCATGCCTATGTTTGAATTAATGGATTCCGGAGCACAAGAAGCAGTGATAAAAGTCATTGGTGTTGGCGGCGGCGGTGGTAATGCGGTCCAGCACATGGTTAATAGCGGTATCAATGGTGTTGATTTTATATGTACCAATACTGATGCGCAGGCATTAGGTCGTTTCGATGGTGCCAAGTCTTTACAGATCGGCAGTAACATTACTAAAGGTCTTGGCGCGGGCGCGACCCCAGAAGTTGGTCAGCAGGCAGCGCTTGAAGATCGTGAATTAATACAGGAAGCAATCTCCAGCACCGATATGTTATTTGTCACCGCCGGTATGGGTGGTGGTACCGGTACCGGTGCGGCACCTGTGGTTGCACAGATAGCTAGAGAGATGGGCATACTGGTCGTTGGCGTGGTCACCAAACCATTTGCTTTCGAAGGTAATGCGCGCATGAAAATTGCTATGCAGGGTATTAAGGAACTAAGTGGTCATGTTGACTCTCTTATTACTATTCCTAATGATAAATTACTCGATGTTTATGGTCGTGATTTTGACCTGATGAATGCTTTCAGTGGTGCTAACGATGTACTCTGTGGTGCAGTACAGGGTATTACTGAACTGATTACCAATCCAGGTGTCATTAATGTTGACTTCGCAGACGTTAGAACGGTGATGTCAAAAATGGGTATGGGTATGATGGGATCCGGACGTGCGACAGGTGAGACCAGGGCACAACAGGCGGCAGAAGCGGCGATAGCAAGTCCACTTCTTGAAGACGTAGATATCTCAGGAGCTCGCGGCATACTGGTTAATGTTACCGGTGCGAATATGACTCTGGGTGAGTTCCAGGATATCGGTGCAGTCGTTAATGGTTTTGCTTCAGAGGATGCCACCGTGGTAATGGGTACTGCGATCGATGAATCACTGGATGGTGAAATTCGTGTCACTGTCGTAGCGACAGGTCTGGGTCAGGCGACCAAAGTGCAGCCACCGGTACAGGCAGCAGCACCGGCAGAAATTAAAGTGGTTAGCCAGAAACCTGCTGAACTAACGCCATCTTATAAAGAGTTTGATAAGCCGGCCTCGATTAGAAATGGTCAGGGTAGAAGTGACGCAGTATCTGTAAAGGGTGAATATGACGAAGAAATGCTGGATATACCTGCATTTTTGCGCCGACAGGCTGATTGATTCTGGTCGTTTACGGTATAGTCAAATAACAGATTGATTTTATATTGTTTTTTGATTTGGTGGCGAAGTTATATGTAGATGATTGGCAGAAAATGATGTTGTCAAAGCGTTAATTGATGGCGAACTTCCAATTTAGTCTTTAATTGTGTGATAATACGGCGATTTTTACCGAAATTCTGCTACAACCAAAGGTTGAGCATGGGATAAATATATTGATTAAGCAAAGAACGTTAAAAAATGTAATTCGCGCAACAGGCGTCGGTTTACATTCGGGTGAAAAAGTTTATCTGACACTGCGTCCGGCCCAGCCAGACACGGGTGTTGTTTTTCGTCGTGTAGATTTAAATGAACCGGTAGAAATCAAAGCCACCGCATTGAATGTTGGGGCGACTTTATTGTCGACCACGCTAGAGCAGGATGGTGTTAGTGTTTCGACAGTAGAGCATCTGTTATCTGCGATGGCGGGTTTAGGTATCGATAATGCATACGTCGATGTCAGTGCTTCCGAAGTACCAATTATGGATGGAAGTTCTGGGCCCTTTGTATTTTTGATTCAATCTGCAGGTATCGTCGAGCAGGAAGCACCAAAACGATTTATTCGTATTAAAAAATCAGTGGTCGTGGAAGAGGAAGGTAAATGGGCGAGGTTTGATCCATTCGATGGATTCAAGGTAAGTTTCGCTATCGATTTTGATCATCCAGCATTTAAAGATGCACCCTGTACTGCTGAAATTGATTTTTCAACAACATCATTCGTAAAAGAAGTTAGCCGTGCACGTACTTTTGGATTCATGAGTGACATTGAAGCGCTTCGTAAAAATAATTTGGCCTTAGGGGGCAGCATCGATAATGCTATCGTTGTTGATGAGTACCGTGTACTTAATGAAGATGGTCTGCGCTACGAAGATGAGTTCGTCAAGCATAAAATATTAGACGCCATCGGTGATCTATATTTATTAGGGCACAGTTCTATAGGTGCCTTTTCTGGTTACCGTTCTGGTCATGCGCTTAATAATAAGTTACTGAAAGCATTGTGTGCTGATGTAGATGCCTGGGAAGAAGTGACCTTTGAGGATGAAAAAGCTTCCTCTCCCATTTCATATACACAACCATTACAGGCCTTCTAGTTAGATTATTTAAAACCCATGGTCGGGAAGTCCTTTTACTTTTCTGTTTTTGGTGGTTTATTACACTCAACTTTACCGGTGTTTGATCTGCCGTGACTGGCAATTTTTAATAATGCCTTTTTTAGTTGCTGATGATGGATGCTATTGGCTGATTGTGATAATAGCTTAGCCGTTTTTTCGCTTATTTTCGGTTTGTTCAGGTTCTTCTCAGGGGTGCCGGTTTGTGCGCTACTGCTCGTTGAGTGATAGCGTGTACTGATCTGAATATGGTGAATAATTTCTGTTTTTTTGTTACTCGAAGTATTTTCCTGTATATACTGAAGAATCTGTGGGCTGAGCTGGCGTAATCTGGTTGTCCACACAGGGGAGTCTGTTATCAGCATTAAATTCTGGTTACGAATATTGGCAACCTGTACGTGATTACGGCATTCAATAGGTAAAATTTTCTGTAGTAACTGCATGAATTGAGTCAGTTTTTTTGCCTGAATCAGAATATTGGGGTTAATTTGCTCATTTATTGGCTTCATACTGCTAAATTATCCGACATATTGTCTATACTAAACATATCTAAACACCTGGGTTAGGGTTATAACTTAATAACATTTCAAATATGAATATCATTTTTGTAGGAAAATTTAGAGGTAAACCACTGCGCTGCCAGCTTGACAGCTCGCGCCAGGTGATTGCCAGTGCCGCTATTATAAGTCTTTTTGCCGGTGTATTGGTGAGTACTGGATTCTGGTATGGTAATACTTCCGCTGCCGTTAATGAGCTAGCCTCTCTGGAGCGAGATATCGCCAAACAAAAAGTACTCATTAATGAAACGCGTCAGTCAGCAGAGTCTGAGCTTGATGCTCTGGCTGCACGTTTAGGCAGAATGCAGGCGAATGTTATACGTTTAAATGCACTCGGTCAGCGCCTGGTAAAAGTCGCCAAACTGGATTCTAAAGAATTTGATTTTAAAAATGCCCCCGCTTATGGTGGCCCCTCTGAAACGGAAGATGTTGCCAATATGGACTTTGATAGCCTGGTAACAAATCTTGATAAACAGCTCGCCAGTCGTGAAGAACAGCTTGATGTGCTCGAAGAAGTTATCATGAATCGCCAGTTGAGAAGTGAATCGAAGCCTCGTGGTCGGCCGATAGTAAAAGGCTGGACATCCTCATATTTCGGTAAACGTACCGACCCGTTTACCGGTAAATTAGCGATGCATAAGGGTATGGATTTCGCCGGTAAAGAAGGCAGTGAAATTATTGCCGTTGCCGGTGGTGTGGTTACCTGGGCAGGTGAGCGCTATGGTTATGGCCATCTGGTCGAAATCAATCATGGTAATGGCTATACCACGCGTTATGGCCACAACGCCAAGTTACTGGTCGAAATGGGTGACAGCGTAGAAAAAGGCCAGACTATATCTTTAATGGGTTCAACAGGCCGTTCAACGGGTCCTCATGTCCATTTTGAAGTACTGAAAAATGATCGCCAGGTAAACCCAGAAAAATTTGTTGCTCTTCGGTAAGTTTTACCCCCTTTCAAGCAATATTCCTCTTAATTTTATATGACCTGCCAGCGGTTCTCAGGCATAATACTCCGTGTTTTTATTTCTTTAATGGTATAACGATTACCATTTTTCTCCAGGTCACAGGTTTAGATAATTAGAATGATTTTGAATGCGGTTAAAAAGGTGTTTGGTAGTCGAAATGATCGACTGATAAAAATGCATCGCAAAACAGTTGATAAAATTAATGTGCTCGAATCAGAGTTCAAAGCACTCAGTGATGAGCAACTGGCAGCAAAAACAGTCGAATTTCGTGATCGTCTGCAAAATAATAATGAAACCCTTGAGCAATTATTACCCGAAGCATTTGCCACGGTGAGGGAAGCCGGTCGCCGGGTATTTAATATGCGCCACTTTGATGTGCAGCTTATCGGTGGCATGGTGTTACATAATGGAAAAATCGCTGAGATGCGTACTGGTGAAGGTAAAACGCTGGTGGCAACATTAGCAGCTTATCTAAATGCCCTGCCTGGTGAGGGTGTGCATGTCATTACCGTGAATGATTATCTGGCTGCTCGTGATGCTGAGTGGATGGGTAAACTTTATAACTTCCTGGGCATGACAACCGGCGTCAGTATCTCAGGGATGGATCATGTCGCTAAAAAACAGGCTTATGCGGCAGATATTACCTACGGCACAAATAATGAATTTGGTTTTGACTATCTACGCGATAATATGGCTTTTACCGCTGAAGAAAAAGTTCAGAGACGGCCTTATTTTGCCATCGTCGACGAGGTCGATTCAATATTAATCGATGAGGCAAGAACGCCTTTGATTATTTCCGGTTCTGTCGGTGAGAACAGTGACTTACATCTCAAGTTCAAAGACATCGTCAAAAAGCTTGAGCAAGGACGTCTGACCACGAAAGAAGAACCTGAAGAAGGTGATTTCTCGGTTGATGAAAAAAACAAAAGTGTTCACATTACCGAGCAGGGACATGAACTTATCGAAAAAATCCTGGTAGAGGAGGGTATTCTTGATGAGAACGACTCACTCTATAGTGCCACCAATATCAATCTGGTCCATTATCTGAATGCGGCATTACGTGGACTGGTTCTGTTTGAAAAAGATGTGCATTACATCGTGCGTAATAACGAAGTCATCATCGTTGATGAATTCACCGGTCGTACCATGGAAGGGCGCCGCTGGTCAGAAGGGTTGCATCAGGCAATCGAAGCGAAAGAAGGCGTAGCGATACAGAATGAAAACCAGACTCTGGCATCGATTACTTTCCAGAATTACTTCAGGTTATATAAAAAGCTTTCTGGTATGACCGGTACCGCAGATACCGAAGCTGAAGAGTTATTACAGATCTATAACCTTGAGGTGGTTGTTATTCCAACCAACAAACCTGCAGCACGTACCGATAATACCGATCTGGTATTTTTAACGCCGGATGAAAAATTTAATGCCATTATCGAAGATGTAAAAGATTGCGTGCAAAGAAAACAGCCAGTACTCGTCGGTACCGCATCGATCGAAGTTTCCGAGCACATCTCAAAGCTTTTGAAAAAAGATAAGATCGAACACAATGTGCTAAACGCCAAGCAACATGAAAACGAAGCGCATATTATCGAAAATGCAGGTCTTCCCGGTGCCGTTACTATTGCAACTAATATGGCTGGCCGTGGTACGGACATCGTTCTCGGCGGCAACCTCGAAGCAGAACTCGAAAAAAATAAAGACAAGGGACGAAGCTGAGTTAAACAAGATAAGACAGGCATGGGAAAAACGTCACCAGCAGGTACTGGATGCAGGTGGTCTGCATGTTATCGGCAGTGAGCGCCATGAGTCACGTCGTATAGATAACCAGTTACGCGGTCGTTCTGGCCGTCAGGGAGATGCTGGCTCCAGCCGTTTTTATCTGTCATTGCAAGATGACCTGATGCGTATTTTTGCTTCAGACAAAGTTGGCTCTTTGATGAAAAAACTCGGCATGGAAGAAGGTGAAGCGATCGAACATCCCTGGGTTAACCGTGCTATCGAAAACGCTCAGCGCAAGGTCGAAGGGCAGAACTATGACATGCGTAAGCAATTGCTTGAGTATGACGACGTGGCCAATGATCAGCGTAAGGTGATTTACGCACAACGCAATGAGATGATGGCTGAAGCTGATCTGTCTGAAACCATCAAAACCATTCGTGAAGAAGTTATCGATAATATTATTTCGACTAGTATCCCACATGGCAGTATCGATGAACAATGGGACATAGAGGGGCTGGAAAAAGCATTGCAGGAGGAGTTTGGTCAGAGTCTGCCGATAGCTGACTGGCTGGAACAGGACAACATGCTCGATGAAGCAGGCTTGCGTAGAAAGATTCAAGCTGAAATTGTCGAAGAGTTTGCGCAGAAAGAACAGCTCGTTGGCGCAGAGGGTATGCGCAATTATGAAAAACATGTCATGTTAAATGTTCTGGATAAGTTATGGAAAGAACATCTGGCTGCGATGGATTATCTAAGACAAAGTATCGGTCTGCGTGGTTACGCACAAAAAAATCCTAAACAGGAATACAAACGCGAAGCCTTTGAGATGTTTACCGAGTTACTCGAGCGTATGAAGTATGAGGTCGTAACCATACTATCAAAAGTGAAGATTCAATCGAACGAACAGGTTGAGCAACTGGATGCTAACGAAAACCCTAAGGTAGAGAATGTAAACTACCAGCATGCGCAGGCAGAGGGTATGCAGCAGGCGGAAGATGAGCCACAGCATGGTGACGCTGAAGCCGCACAGCCCTATCATCGTGATCATAAAAAAATAGGACGTAATGAGCCCTGTTTTTGCGGTTCCGGTAAAAAGTACAAACAGTGTCATGGAAAATTATCTTAACCGTCCAAGAAAATAGATATGGTTGTTGGATTAGCAGACCCGGATAAAATTTTACCCATCGCAGGCGTAAGACTTGCGTCGTTTGCTGCGGGCATTAAAAAAAATGGCAAAGATGACCTGGTCGTTTTGATTTTTGATGAAGGTTCGACATGTGCAGCAACTTTTACAAAAAATGCATTTTGTGCCGCACCGGTAACGCTGGCTAAAAAGCATCTATTACAACAGTCCCCTCGAGCTTTACTGATCAATTCGGGTAACGCAAACGCAGGAACCGGTGAAACCGGTATGCAGAACGCGATACAGAGTTGCGTCTGGCTGTCTGAAAAGCTGCAATGTCTAGCCAGAACAGATCCTGCCTTTTTCAACGGGTGTCATTGGTGAGCAGTTGCCCATGTCTGTTCTAAAAGCAGGTATCGATGAGGTTATCAATGGTGCTTCTGAAAACAACTGGTCGTTAGCTGCCCAAGGCATAATGACGACTGATACTGTGGCTAAAGCCATTTCAAGAACGGTATCAATTGCAGGAAATGAGATAACCATCAGTGGTATCGCAAAAGGCTCAGGCATGATCTGTCCTAATATGGCAACGATGTTAGCTTTTATAACAACGGACGCGGATGTAGACAGCGATTTTTTACAGCAGTGCTTATCAAATGTGGTTGAGCAAAGTTTTAACTCGATTACGGTCGATGGGGATACATCAACCAACGATGCCTGTGTCCTGGTGGCCACCGCTAAAGCGAACAATCCACAACTAAATGCAAACTCGGAAGACGCGTCGTTATTCATCGATGTGCTAAAAGATGTCTGTCAGTATTTGGCGCAAGCTATAATTCGTGACGCTGAGGGTGCGACGAAATTTGTCACGATTACTGTCAGCCAGGCACGATCAACAGCCGAAGCAAAAAATGTGGCATACACGATCGCGCATTCACCCCTGGTGAAAACGGCGTTATTTGCCAGTGACCCTAACTGGGGAAGAATACTTGCTGCGGTGGGCCGTGCTGATATTAAGCAACTCGATATCAATGGTGTAAATATTTATCTGGGTGATGTCTGTATCGTTCGTAACGGCGGCGTTGCTGAAGACTACAGCGAAGACAAAGGCCAATCGGTGATGGATCAGGATGAAATTACTATCCGTGTCGAATTAGGCGGCGGAAATGATTCAGCTACGATCTGGACTTCTGATCTTTCGCATGAATACGTACGTATTAACGCTGAGTATCGTTCCTGATTACTCATTAATTTACTGGATACCTATCTGTAAATCTTTCTATGTCTGATACTGTTCATGTCGCTGTCGCAGTTATCGTGAATCAGAGTAATCAGGTCTGTATAAGTCTGCGTCATAAGGATGCACATCAAGGCGGCTTGTGGGAGTTTCCCGGTGGTAAAGTTGAACCTGGTGAAGACGTCGAACAGACATTGATCCGCGAAATCAAAGAAGAGTTAACTATTGAGATAGAATCTTTCCGCCCATTGATTACAGTCACTCATGCCTACAGTGATAAACAGGTTTGTTTGCATGTGTCAAAAGTTCTGTCTTATTCAGGAGAGGTTAAGGGAGTTGAAGGGCAGCAGGTTAAGTGGTTAGATATTTCTCAATTATCAAGTCATGATTTTCCCGAAGCAAATATTCCCATCGTTAAGGCGTTACAGTTACCTGATAAATATCTGATCACAGGTGGATTTACTGATCGTGAGAATTTTATTCAGTAAATTGAAAAGCGCCTTGAATAAAAACATTAAACTGGTGCAGCTACGTCTGAAAAAAAATAGTCTACAAGATATAACTCAGTTGCAGGCCATAGTGGAAGATGTTGCACAATTGTGCAAGCAAGCTGACGCCATGTTGATGTTGAATCTACCGACAGAGTTTATCGATGCAATCGAGTTGGAAAAAATAGAGTTTGCAGGTTTTCATGTCGATAGCCGGAGATTAAAAACCTTATCGCAGGCACCGGCAGGAAGACTGTTTTCAACTTCATGTCACAATACCGAAGAGCTTAATCGTGCGCTATATTTAAGAGCAGATTTTGTGGTGCTCTCACCGGTGCAACAAACAAGCAGCCATCCTGAAATGCAGGCTTTGGGCTGGCAACAGTTCTCTACTATGTTGGCGGATGTATCGATTCCGGTGTACGCTCTAGGTGGCGTCTCGGAAGAAGATATGGAAACTGCCTGGTCACATGGTGCGCAGGGTATTGCGGCTATCAGTGCGTTCTGGAAGTAATATCGATTAGTGGTGTCTAAATGCTATCAGTTTTTAGATAGAGCACATGGTTAGTTTAAAGTTAACATCTTCCTTACACTGTTCGGGACGTAATGCCGGATCTTCATTTTTCATGAAGCGAACGGAAAAGCGATGTTTTCCGGCACTGATCTCCGGATAACACAGGCCATCTTTTGGCACGGAAATTCTTAGTAACTGAATAGCCTGATTGGTATCTAGAGGTTGTTGGAAAAAACCATTTTGAGCAACTTCGTCAGTGTCTTCTGCGCTGTGTCTTAAAACATCCAGGATCAGTTGTACCGCCCGGTCTAAATGCCCAAATGGCTGAAACCATTTTTCGATGTGCTTCTGACGATTTTCTTTTGGCATGACTAACCAGTGTTTAAGCGCAGGTAAATCGAAATCACAGATGCTGCCAGGGACCGAACTCTTTTGTGCGATCGCAGTAAGTAATTCAACGTTTTTAGTTTCCTGTCCTACCTGACCGCTAATTGACTGTAATTCACCGATACGTTTCTGTATTTTTTTTAGTATAGAGGCAAGTTGTGCCTGGTCTATCTGTGGTCGTTTAGATAATCTTTCCAGGCGCGTGTGCTGGCGTTCGAGTTCTTTAAGAACCTCTAATTTGATGTCGCTGCGAGTGGTATAGGTCAGAATTTCCAGTATCGAGTCGATTGCAATTCGGTTGTTCCAGTCGGAACCATGTTCCAGGTGAAAAGAATATTGTTGGAACAGTTTTTCCAGACGCAGAAAAGAACGTATTTTTTCATTCAGTGGCTGTTCGTAAACGTAATATTCGGTCACAGTGCTGTTCTTTTGTTTATGTCAGGGGATTCTAAATTAGATATTTCTTATATTTGGCAAATTTTACACTTTTTTCACTCTTAGGTGAGACGATTTTCATGCTTTGCATATATCTGAACTGGCGTACTTTTTATCTAATTGTATGATCTGAGGTTTTAACGCTGCCAGATCATGATTGTTTTCGATAATGTCATCCGCTTTGCTGATCCGTTTTTCATCACCTACCTGACTGCTTATGATAGCTTGAATCTGCTCAAGACTTCTATGGTCACGCTGCTTGATTCGTTGAATTCTTATGGGTTCGTCTGCCAGTACCACCAGTACACGGTCAAGAAGGTCATTAAATTCAGTTTCAAATAACAACGGAATGACGACGATGACATATTTCGGTGGTGTATCTCTTGATTTGCAGTTTTGTAACTGGTTTTGTACTACAGCGCGTATTTTTGGGTGCAGGATTCCTTCTAATTGTTGTTTGCCTTCCTTTTGACTGAAGATTATCTTAGCCAGTTTTTTTCTGTCCAGGGTCTGATCGTCCTGTAAAATTTCCTCACCAAACAGAGTGACAATCTGTTTTAAGACTGACGGGTCATGGTTGACGAGATCATGAGCGATTACGTCAGTGTCGATAATATCAATGCCCAGGTCTGCAAAAAGACTAGAGACCGTGGTTTTGCCGCTACCGATGCCGCCTGTTAATCCGACGATGAGCATAGTGCTATTTCATTATGGCAGCAGTGCCAGGTAGGCTGTATTGATCGTTTCTCCCCATAGCAGGGCTATCCACCCGGCAATGGCCAGATAAGGCCCAAAGGGGATGGGTTGCTGTTGTTTGGTCTTGCCAATGATAAGCATGGTAATCCCTGCAACAGAACCAACGACGGAAGAGATCAGGATGATGAGCGGCAGATAGCCAAAACCTGCCCAGGCACCCAGAGCGGCAAGTAGCTTAAAATCACCAAAACCCATGCCTTCTTTTTTGGTCAATAATTTAAATAGATGATAAACAGACCAGAGTATGAGGTAACCCGCCATTGCGCCAATGATGCTGGATTTTAAATCAGTAAATATATCAAACAAACTCAAAAAGATGCCGAACCATAATAATGGCAGGGTCATGTTATCGGGTAATAACTGTTTTTTTAAGTCGATCAAAGTAAGAGATATCAGCACCCAGGTAAAACCTAAAGCCGCCAGTGTCTGTAATGTTATGCCGAACTGGTAAGCAACGGTAAGCGAGGCAATACCGGTAAACATTTCCACCAGAGGATATTGAATTGAGATAGCTGTTTTGCAGGAAGAGCATTTACCCCTTAAAAACAGATAACTAAGTACCGGTATGTTCTCCCAGAAACGTAAGTTATGGCCGCAATTTGGACATGCGGAAGCCGGGGTAGCTAGATTAAAAGATGATGGTTTTTGCTCGGCATCAGGGAGGGGTAGCTCCAGAAATTCATGGCATTCATGTTTCCAACCACGTTCCATCATCAGAGGCAGGCGGTAAACCACCACATTTAAAAAACTGCCAACGCATAAACCTAAGAATAATACCGTAGAATAAAACAGCCACGGTGAAGACTCAAAAACAATGACAAGGTTTTCAAACATAAGGCAGCTACTTATTTAGTATTTGATCAGTGACCTAGACCACTTCACCCATCTTGAAGATAGGCAGATACATAGCGATAACCAGTCCGCCAATCACCACCGCAAGGAAAGCCATGATCATCGGCTCTAACATTGCAGTCAAATTATCGACTGCATCATCCACCGCTTCTTCATAATATTCGGCTACTTTATCGAGCATTTCATCGAGCGCGCCAGATTCTTCACCGATGCCGACCATCTGAATGAGCATGTTGGGAAACAGCTCTTTATTCTGTGACAGGCTTACCTGTAATGTGGTACCAGAGGCAATGTCGTCTCTTACCTTCAGGATAGCCTCTTTATAAACACTGTTACCAGCGGCGCCGGCAACCGAGACCATCGCTTCTACCAGGGGAACGCCGGCCGCAAACATGGTGGCAAGGGTTCTGGCAAACCGAGCGATAGCTGCGTTAGTGGTTAATAGACCGATGGCTGGCAATCTAAGAGCCAGTTTATCTAAACCGTCCCTAAATGCTTTTGATCTTAGTTTTGCCTGTTTAAAGCCCTGTACAAGTCCGAAAATTGCAGCAAGAAATAGCCACACATTATCGACTAATACGTCTGACAAACCGACAACAAACAAGGTAAAGGCAGGTAGTTCGGCGCCAAAGTCTGCGAACATCTCAGCAAAGGTGGGCACAACAAAGATCAAAAGAATGGCGGATACCACTACAGCAACAACCAGTACCGAAATAGGGTAGGTCATTGCTTTTTTGATCTTGTTTTTTAACTGTTCAGATTTTTCTTTGTAGGTGGCCACTTTTTCCAGCAGCGTTTCCAGGGCACCGGATTGTTCACCGGCATCGACCAGGCTGACAAATAGATCATCAAATTCAGCAGGGTGGGCACTTAATGCAGTTGCCAGAGTACCACCGGCCTCGATACTGCCTTTGATCTCCATGATTAATGTCCCCATGCTGGGGTTTGAGTGACCCTGACCAACAATATCCATCGCCTGTACCATAGGTACACCGGCTTTCATCATGGTGGCTAGCTGGCGACTAAAAACAGCGATGTCTTTAGTGGTGATGGCTTGTTTCTTTTTCGATAATAAGCCGGCACTTTTTTTCTTAATTTTGCCATTTTTGGGTGTAAGTCCCTGTTTACGTAGTTCAGCTTTAACTACATCAACACTGGCTGCTGTAGTCTCACCCTTAACCACCTGTCCTTTACTATTGGTGGCTTCCCAGGAGTAGGATGCGCTTTTTGTTTTTGCCTTAGCCATTTTTGCTGTCCTGATAGTTACTTTTTATGGTTAATCTTTCGTTACGCGGTTGATCTCTTCGAGACTGGTCAGTCCGGCAATGACTTTTTTAATCGCGGACTGTCTTAAGTTATCAATACCGTCTTTTTTGGCCTGGTCTGCAACGTCGATAGCAGAACCGTTTTCCATAATGATGCGGCCAATCTCTTCAGATATCGGCATCACCTGATATATGCCGACACGACCTTTGTAACCCTCACTACACTGGTCACAACCGACGGCTTTATATAATTCTGGATTAGCATTGATCTGTTCTTCGGTGAAACCTTCCTCTTCTAAAGCTACCTGAGGAATATCAATTTTTTCTTTGCAGTTACCACACAGTCTACGCGCTAGACGTTGTGCGATAATCAGGGAAACCGCAGAGGCAATATTAAACGGTGGCACGCCCATGTTAACCAGGCGCGCTAATGTTAGCGGTGCATCATTGGTATGCAGTGTAGACATCACCATATGTCCGGTCTGTGCGGCTTTGATAGCAATTTCAGCGGTCTGCAGGTCACGGATCTCACCAACCATGATGATGTCGGGATCCTGGCGCAGGAAGGCGCGCAGTGCGGCCTCAAAGGTTAAACCAACTTTATCATTGACGTTAACCTGGTTAATACCTTCGAGATTGATTTCGGCGGGGTCTTCTGCGGTCGAGATGTTGGTATCAACGGTATTTAAAATATTAAGACCGGTATATAACGATACTGTTTTACCACTACCGGTGGGACCGGTGACGAGGATCATGCCGTAAGGATTGGCGAGTGCCTTCATGTAAAGGTCTTTTTGTTCGGGTTCATAACCCAGGGCATCAATACCCAGAGACGCACTTGAGGGGTCGAGAATACGTAACACGATCTTCTCACCGAACAGTGTCGGGCAGGTATTAACACGAAAATCGATGGCCTTGGTTTTGGAGATCTTTAATTTAATACGGCCATCCTGCGGTACCCTTTTTTCTGCCGTATCCATACGCGACATGACCTTGACACGCGCAGACAGTTTAGGACTCATGGCGACAGGCGGTTTGGCAACTTCGCGCAATACGCCATCGATACGTAAACGCACCCGATAAGTTTTTTCATAGGGTTCAAAATGAATGTCCGAAGCGCCTTTTTTGATAGCATCGAGTAAAATCTTGTTAATGAAACGAACCACAGGGGTATCGTCAACACCGGAATCAGCGTCGTCGGTTTTTTTCTCTGCATCAGGATCGGCGAAGTCAAGATCATCCAGATCTTCCATATCTTCGTCCATCATATCGCTCATGGCTTCTTCCTGCTCTTCCAGCAGTTTTTCTACCATCTTGGATAATTTGTCTTCTTCTACCAGAACCGCTTCAGTATTGAGGCCTGTCTGGAACTTGATATTATCGATCGCCGCAAGATTCATCGGATCAGAGATGCCGATATATAAACGGTTACCGCGTTTATATAAAGGTAAAGCATGGTGTTTCTTTATGAGTTTATCGTCGACAATATCTCTAGGGATGGCTTCTGGGTCAATGGCATCGAGATCGAAAACGGGTAGACCGAATTCTTTAGAGGTCTCCATGGCAATTTTTGTTGCGGATAGTATATTGTTACTGACCAGATAACTGGTAAATGAGACTTTTTCCTTAACTGAAGCCGTCAGCGCACTTATCGCAGCTTCTTCATCTAATAAACCATCGATAACTAGCTTGCGAGGTAGCCCGTTTAATTTTATTTCCGCAGCCATGTTTTATTCATTCCCCATAGATAACAATTTTCATGCATTTTGTTACTAAAACAACATTCATGAATGATAGTCTATTATTTTAATAATTCTACATCTCTCAATTACTTATCCTGATAAAACCGGTGAAAGCTGAATTGTTCTTTGTAAAAGAGTGAAAGCGTCAGATAGAGCTTCAGTTTTTTTACATAGTAGACTATATGTATGTGACTAAGATTATAGAAGACAATAAAAATATGGATGCGTTGAAAGATAAACTCAGATATAAAATGAAAGCGACCTCGATACATCTGCTGCTGAGTCTGCTGATATTTGTGGTCATCCTGTATCTTATTCTTTTTGACTGGTACCCCGAACCGTTTTTCACTGCACAGGGAGGCTGGCAGGGTATCCAGTTGATGGCATTTGTTGACCTGGTTCTCGGGCCGGTACTGACGTTCATCGTCTATGACCAGTTTAAACAACGCAAAAAAATTGTTTTTGATCTATCAATAATTGCTGTTATCCAGATAACCGCATTGATATGGGGTGGTTATACTGTTTATTCACAACGACCGATTGCGATGGTCTATTGGGCCAATACCTTTTATACAGTGACCAGCGATGATTACCGTGAGCAAGGAATCGATAATCCCGATTTTTCACAGTTTAGCGCACATGTACCGCCGTTAATTTATTCTCGACCAGTAAAAACACTGATAGAAATGGAGCAGTCCAGGCAACTAACGGAAAAAAAGATTCCAGCTTATGCTCATGTTTCATTATATGAAAAGATTGAGGAAAATCTGAGCAGTGTTTTTTCAGGTGGGATTGATATTAAAGAGGTGATATCGAAGAATTCTACGATGAAATCCCAGCTGGAAAATATAGTTCATGGCAATATTGATGATTACAACTATATTGCATTAAAAGCAAAATACCAGAACATGGTGCTTATTCTGGATGAAAACGGCAACCTTGTTGGTGAAGTAAAAGCACCTTACCTCTGAAAGTTATTTATTATAAAACCGCTATTTTAACGATAAAGAATAATGCACCAGTAAATATGGCATGCTTTGTGCACTGTGTATCTTTAAAGATGTTTATAAAAAAGATTCAATATTTGATGTGAGGGTGAATAATGCACAAGCATTATAGGAAACAGGCCGGGTTTACGTTAATCGAATTAATGATCGTTATCGCGATCATCGGTATTCTGGCCTCTGTTGCCTTGCCTGCGTATCAAACCTATACCAAAAAAGCCAAATTCTCAGAAGTCGTGCTGGCTGTAGCATCCATAAGAACAGCTATCGATTTGTGTTACCAGATTAGAGGTGATTATGACCTTGCTAATTGTGATACAGAGGCCAAGCTTAGTCTTCTTCTTAGCACTGCAGAGAGCGGCAGCCATGTTGATAAGGTGGAGTTGACGGCAACAACGGCGGTTATTACAGCGACGGGCAGTCCTTCGGTTGATAGTCAGACTTATATTCTTACACCATCCGAACCAGCCGGTGCCAATACATTAGTATGGTCTGATGCTAATTCTAGTTGTATCGCGGCTGGATTATGCTGAAATAATTAATAAGGTTGATTTGCTTAAAAAGCCCCTTTTTAAAGGGGCTTTTTTTAATTAAATTAATTGTACCTTGAAGAAAATCTACAGCAGCTTAATGTCAACGGCTAAATTTTGCTTCCGTGTTTTTCAGGCAGCTTATTATGGGATGTGTATTGTTAAAAAGTGACAAAATTGTCATTCTCAATGCCTTTTTTGTCATTGAAAAAATAAATATTTTTGTTAAGAGTTTTCCAGGTTATCGCTATCTTATTGAATTATAAGCTTAATTTTATTATTCGTGGAAGTTGGCACGACATCTGCAATATATATAGCAACCATACAAGGTTTATACATAAACAAACATAAAATGATAAAAATAATCTTAACTAATTTATTCCTAATGCGGAGAGTTAATAATGACTACTACTAAAAAACAATCAGGTTTTACCTTAATCGAATTAATGATCGTAATCGCGATCATCGGTATTCTGGCATCCGTTGCCCTGCCTGCGTATCAAACCTATACCAAAAAAGCCAAGTTCTCAGAAGTTGTGTTAGCCGGCTCTAACGTGAAATCCGCTGTTGATGTGTGTTTTCAGACACGTGGTAATTATAATCTGGCCAACTGTGACACCCTTGCTAAAGTTGGTCTGACTGCGACTGATCTTAACCAGGGTCCCCATGTTGACAATGCTGCTATCGCTGGTAATACTGCAGTTATTACTATTACAGGCGCAGCTTCTGTTGATGGTGAGATTATGAACTTACACCAACACAACCAGTCGGTGTCAATACATTAAACTGGTCTGATGCTACTTCTACTTGTATCGCTGCTGGTTTATGTTAAGCAATACGTAGTTTAAGTGTTTAAAAAAGTCTCCTTCGGGAGACTTTTTTTTGTATTTATAAAAAGAGCACAACGTAAAAGTAATTGTGAACTATAGTTGTTCGAAGTGTAGTGTTTTCTATATTGAATGTGTTGATATTTAACTTGTATTAGAGGGTTTTAAGCATGCTTCGTGGGGCTGATAAAAATCGGGATATTGTCTATAGCGGATTAGTTTTTCTTATTGCTTATATCATACTTAGCATTATTATCATGCGCCCGGTAGCTGCCTATGATACTTTCTGGCACCTGCAGATGGGCAAGGATTTACTGGAGCAGGGATTGTCGCCCTGGGTTGATCACTATAGCGTTAGTTATCTGGGTAAGGAAATTCACTCCGGTGCCAGTAATGTTTCAAACATTGCTATATCAATTTGTTTCTTTTTTTGGTGAACAGGCAGGCTTTTATTATATAAGGCTATTTTATATAACATTGATGATGTTGGCATTATGGGTTTATTTTAGAAAAATAAAAGCCAATGCTTATATTGTTTTTATATTGTTGCCCCTGGTCGTTAGTGCTGTTGCTCTCAGGATAATAATAAGGCCAGAAATATTTTCATATGTTCTGGTCGTTATCTGTCTTGTACTGTATCTGAATGCACAAAAAAGGTTTGCTGCAAAAGAAATGCTGGCTATTTTTTTGTTGTTGCTTTTCTGGACAAGTTACCACAGCCCGATTATTGGTTTTATTATTATATTTGGCCTTTTTTTAGAGAAAGCGATTAATAAGCTTATACATAAAGATGAATCTTTTAGCTGGCAACAGTGGTTACTATGGGGGTTACTGATTTTCTCGATTGGTTTTACTAATCTCAATTTTAATGGGCATGCTATTGTTGGACCACACTTTATCATAGGCATGATTAATACTATGTCTGATGGGTTTGGACAATATGTTCAAGAATATAATAATACCTATTTGAAGCATTCAACAAATGTGCTTACCCATATCTCGTGGGTATTATCTATTTATGTTACGGTTTGGTCTCTACTAAAGAAACAGTATGGTTTTGTATTTATTGTTGCTTTGTTGACGTATATGTCATGGACAATGGGCCGCTTGCTGGCAGTTGGTTTAATTTTCAATATGTGTGTATTGGCACTGTATTGGTCGCAATTTTTAAGCTCTTCACATTTTTTGAATTTACGTACCTCAGTTAAAAATATGTTGCTTATCGTGTCTGTTTGCATATCACTAATGACATTTTACTTTTTAGTTGGCAAAGCCCAGTCAGAAATCGCGCTTAATGCCAATAGGGTCGCGGCTCTGGATGCAACATTATCCTGTGCAAGTTACAGATTATTTAAAGCACTATCAGGATGGTGGAAATATTTTAAATAGGCTGGAATTCGGTGGATATCTCTTATACAAACTATCGCCGGATTATAAGGTTTATTATGATGGTCGTTCTAACATTCTTTACCCGATTGAGTTTGTCAAACACAATAGTGAATTATGGAATAGTACAAAAATGATAGCTGAGGTTGTAGAGCAGAATAATATAAGTTATGTTTTACGGAGGAATACACCAGAAAATTATATTGCATTGAAGAAAACAAAAGAACCTGGAACTGTCATTTGCAGATGATAATTATCTGCTTTTTAGCAGAACAGGAAAGGCTGAATTCCACCTGGCAAGTACCTTGCTGGCTTTTCCTCGCTGCTGGAGTAATAGTTTTTATCAAGAGTATCTTTCTCATGGGATTCAAAGTGAAATAGAGCGTTCAGAAAAATTGTTTGCGGATAAGCAATATACTATAAAAATTGCGCTTGAGTTTATCAAGGCCTACCTTGACTGCTGAAGATAAAAAAGAATTTCTCAGTGCTTTGCCTTTTGATGAGAAACATTCTGATGCTGTGCGACGAATAGCATTTTATATGGCTATGGAAGATGCTGATAAAGATGCTGTATCTAATCTGTTTGCATCAATAGGGTTAAAGAGTAATTATGATGTATTGCTATATTCTTATTATCTGGCAAAAAATGGTGAGTATGAAGATGCTGAGAAGCTGGCCTATTATTTTTTTACACTGGATGAAAAAGACCTGAGTGGTGGCTACCCACGATAAATTTGGAATATTGGGTCGTATTTTCCGGATACTAAAAGAACATAATCAATTACAAAAATTTGAACCTTCATATGTTGATGAGCTGGAGGCTAATTTGAAAAAAGTTAACTACCCTTTTGACAGAGAGTTATCATTTGATTTTATGTGTAAATAAATATGTAGGTAATTATGGATACATTTAAAGTTCCATTTAATAAGCCATTTATTACTGGTAAAGAGCTGTACTACATTGCTGACAGTGTCATGCAAGGTCAGATTAGTGGTAATGGGCTGTATACAAAAAAATGTGAATCATTCTTAGAGCAGTATACTCACTGCGATAAAGTTTTGATGACTAATTCGTGTACTGCCGCTCTTGAAATGGCATGCATCTTAATTGACCTAAAGCCAGGCGATGAAGTGATTATGCCGTCGTTTACCTTTGTTTCTACGGCGAATGCTGTCGTTTTGAGAGGGGGTGTTCCAGTCTTTTGTGATATAGATAAACGGACGTTTAATCTTGATGAAACCAAGCTAAATAGTTGCCTAAGTGAGAAGACAAAAGCCATTGTTGCTGTTCATTATGCAGGGCAGAGTTGTGTAATGAAAAATATAATGGATTTTGCTAACGAGAACAATTTATATGTAATTGAAGATGCTGCGCAGAGTGTTAGCTCTTATTATCAGGGACGGCATTCTGGAACTATCGGTGATATTGGCTGTTTTTCATTTCATGAAACAAAAAATATTATGTGCGGTGAGGGTGGTGCACTTTTAATTAATAACCCACGTTTTATTGAGCGTGCAGAGATTATTCGTGAGAAAGGAACCAATCGAGAATCTTTCTTCCGTAAAGAAGTCGAGCTTTATACTTGGGTTGATCAAGGTTCATCGTATGTGCCATCAGAGCTTCAGATGGCATTTTTATACGCTCAGCTTGAGAATTTGGAGCAAGTGGTAAAGCGACGAAAAAAAATAGCAGAGTATTATATGCTGCATCTTGCTCAGCTTGAAAAAAAAGGTTTTATTTCTCTGCCTAAAACCTTGCCAGATAATGAGTCTAATTTTCATTTATTTGCAATTCTTTGCAGAAATGTTGATGAGCGAAATGGACTCATTGAGTACTTAAAAGAAAAAGGTATTGGCGCTGTTTTTCATTACATTCCCCTGCACTCATCTCCTGCGGGAAAGGAATTTGGACGGACATGTTACGGTGGGTTACCAGTAACGGACAATGTTAGCAATTGTTTAGTGCGATTACCGGTCTATTATGAAATTTCTGCAGAACTACAAAATTATGTAGTTGAAACCATTACTGATTACTTTCATAATTAGGGTGCTACTATCATGAATTTATTAGTTGGGTGATGTTAAATTATGAGACTTTCTATAGTTGCAACGTTATATGAATCAGCTGTCCATATTGAAGAATTTTATCGGCGTGCAAGTGATACCGCAAAAAAAATAGCTGTTGATGACTACGAAATTGTTTTTGTAAATGATGGTTCGCCAGATAATAGTTTAGATGTAGCCGTTAAATTATCTAAAAAAGATAGTCGTATAGTGGTTATCGATCTTTCTCGGAATTTCGGCCATCATAAAGCAATGCTGACAGGACTTGCGCATGCTAAGGGAGATGAAATATTTTTAATTGACAGCGATTTGGAAGAGGAGCCTGAATGGTTGCTTGAGTTTTCAGAGCAAATGAAAAAAGTTGCATGTGATGTTGTTTTTGGTGTGCAGGCTAATCGTAAAGGTGGTGTGTTTGAACGATTGAGTGGATGGCTTTTTTATAAAGTTTTTAACACGCTTACTGGTCTCGCGCTACCAAAAAATGCAGTAACTGCCAGGCTAATGACAAGGCGCTATCTAAATGCATTGCTTCTACATGAAGAAAGAGAGGTATCTATAGGAGGTCTTTTTCTGGTAACAGGTTTTTCGCAGTTGCCACATAAAGTTCGTAAGCATGATACTAGCCAATCAACCTATACCTTTGCAAAGAAAATGCTGATTATGGTTGATTCAGTTACATCCTTTAGTAACAAACCCTTAGTGGGCATTTTTTACGTGGGCCTGATAATCCTTTTATTTTCTAGTATTAATGTAATCTATTTAGTATTTAACTGGATGTTTTTTTCCACACCATTATCCGGTTGGACGTCTGTAATGGCTTCTATCTGGCTTTTGGGTGGGCTTATAGTGTTATTTATAGGTATTGTTGGAATATATCTTTCTAAGATATTTTCAGAAACAAAACAACGGCCAAACAGCATTGTTAGACATATTTACGTCAAAAGAGATGAACAGATATGAATGTGACTTATATTAGATTGCTTTTAGCTATTGTGTCTAGCTACCTGGTGTTGTACCGATGAGTACAGAGCCACTAAAGCTTGGTTTTATTGGTGGGTCACTAGATTCAGCAGTCGGTGCCACGCATAAAATAGCATCACAGATGGATGGACGCTGGCAGCTTTTATCGGGTTGTTTTAGTAAAGACCAGGTGTTAAATATTGAAACTGCAAAAGCGTGGGGTGTGTCGCAGGACAGAGTGTATAACAACTGGGAAAATTTTTTAAATGCCGAGCAAGGTGCATTAGATGCTGTAGTTGTGCTTACACCAACACCTTCTCATACAGAAATAGTGATTTCAGCGTTAGAACTGGGTTACGCTGTAATATGTGAAAAGGCAATGACAGTATCATCAAAGGAAGCGAAGCTGATTAGTGATGCTGTAAGGGAGAACAATGCATATCTTGCTGTGACTTATAATTATACTGGCTATCCTATGTTGAGGGAGTTACAGGGGCTGATACAAAAGGGAAAACTTGGAAAATTAAATCAGATTCACATTGAAATGCCACAGGAAGGGTTTGCAAGAATTGGGAAAGGTGGTGTAAAACCAGTTCCTCAGTCCTGGCGTCTGCATGATGATGAAGTTCCTACATTATCTCTGGATTTAGGTGTGCATTTGCATCATATGATTGATTTTCTTAGCGGAGAAAAGCCTGTTGAATTGGTGGCTGTAAATAACAGCTTCGGCCATTTTGCAGGGCTAGTCGATAATACAATGTGCATAGCGCGTTATACAGGAAATCTTGATTGCCAGATGTGGTATGGAAAGACTGCTCTTGGAAAAAGTAATGGATTACGTGTACGCGTATATGGTTCTGAAGGATCCGCTGAATGGGTTCAGATGAACCCTGAAATACTGGAGCTAAATGATAATAAAGGTAGAAAAACACTCCTTGAACGCTCATCAGTTGATATACAGATAGCTGATGAATTGCGTTATAACCGTTTTAAGGCCGGTCATCCAGCAGGGTTTTTGGAAGCATTTGCTAATTATTACTACGATATGGCAGATAGCCTGATAGAGTTCAGAGATAATGGAAAGCATGATTTATCTTGGGTAATAGGTGTGGGGAAAGCTTATGAGGGACTTCTGATGCTTGAGGCAATAGCTAAATCTGCAAAAACTAAATCATGGCAAAAAATCATAGAATGATATCATGGCTAATTTGATCAATCATGAGTAATAACTATAAGTAAAATTGGTGAATTAAATAATGTTAATTATTAATAAGTTTAAGGAAGATGTTCGAGCCATTGATTTTTGTCATAAATTTCTCAATGCCGAACCAGAGAAACTATGTATTTTCGGAAGAAATGAATATGCCAAAAGTATTGCGGATTTAGTTGATGTAAGTTTTTTTATTGATGATTTCACTGAGGAAATAGAATATCTAGGCAAGCCGATCATAAAAACAGAAGATGTTCCTCTTGATGCTTTAGTGGTTGTGGCTGTTACATTGGGGCGACCATTAACTGTAGAAAATAAATTATCTGATGCGGGTATCAGACATCTGAATTATTTCACTTTTTATAAATACTCAGGGCTTAGCATATTACCTGTTACGTTTTGGGATGCGTTTGAGCCTGATTTTAGAGTTAATGAAAATAAGTACAGGTGGGTTTTTGAATTGTTTGAAGATGAGGAGTCGAAAAGGGTATATGAAAAAATAATCAATTTTAGATTATCTGGAGACCTTTCCTATATGTCGGGCTTTACGGATAGGCAGAAAGAACAGTACTTTGAGGATTTTCTCGGATTGAATAAGAAAGGAGAGGTGTTCGTTGATGTAGGCGGATTTGATGGTTTTACTAGTCTCGAATTCATTAAAAGATATCCTGAGTATCAGGGGATTTACTTTTTTGAACCAGAAATAAAAAATATGGCTGTAGCTAGATCAAGACTAAGTAGCTACGAGAATATTAA
Source organism: uncultured Gammaproteobacteria bacterium (assembly GCA_963752725.1). Classification (GTDB taxonomy): domain Bacteria; phylum Pseudomonadota; class Gammaproteobacteria; order SZUA-229; family SZUA-229. The sequence goes on along the minus strand of CAVWAI010000049.1, from coordinate 209,575 downwards.
CTATATACCCAAGGGCCTGTCTAACAAAAGAGAGACCGTTAGGTTCTCGATAGGTGGGTCTGCATCAGTAATTAGTGAGCACGGCGAAGTGGAAATTAATGTTGATGCGCTTGATAATGTAGTAGATGGCAATGTTTCCTACATTAAGATGGATATTGAGGGCGCAGAGGGCTTAGCTATTGATGGAGCCAAGAAAGTTATTGCAAAAAGCCATCCAAGGTTGGCTATATGCGTCTATCATAAAGCTGATGATCTATGGAAAATTCCAGAACAAGTATTGTCAATAAGAGACGATTATAAAGTTTATCTCAGGCACTACACAGAAGGTGTAACAGAGTCTGTAATGTTCTTTGTACCCAGATAGCGCGGGACCGTACATGATAGATAAGAAAACAATGCTCTTAGCCGGTGGAGGGTACGCAGATATACCATTGATCAAAGCTGCCCAAAATCTTGGCTATTATGTCGTGACTACAGGTAACCGCCCAGAAGAGTTAGGGCATAAAGCGTCTGACGAGTATCGCCCAGCTGATTATTCAGACCCTGAAGCGATGTTGGAACTTGCACAAGAACTGGATATTGATGCGATTTGTCCTTGCTGTAACGATTTTTCTGCGATATCAGCTGCATATGTCGCCGAGAAAATGAATTTGCCCGGTTATGATCCGTATGAGATAAGTAAGCTTATACATCATAAGGATAGTTATAGGAATTTTGCGATAGAAAATGGGATACCAAGCCCAGTGGCAAAAGGATTTGATAGCGTTGAAGCCGCAATGTCCAGCATCGAAAATTTTCGCTTTCCACTGATTATAAAGCCAGTAGACCTGACAGGTGGGAAGGGGATTACTAAGGTTAGCCAACAGCTTGAGGTTAGAGGAGCTCTAGAAGAGGCATTTTCAATCTCAAAGTTAGGTCGTATTGTTTTAGAGGAGTTTATCGAGGGTAGCAGACATGGCTTTTCGGCGTTTATTCGTAACGGAGAGGTGGTTTTTCATTTTACAGATAACGAGCACTACTATCTAAATCAGTATATGGTTTCTGCTGCATCAACACCGTCTATGGTGCCTATAAGTGCAGTGGAGGAATTGGTTTTACAGTCTGAAAAGATTTCTGAATTACTATCATTGAAAACAGGGGTTTTTCATGTGCAGTTTATACTGCAAGATGATAAGCCGGTTATCATTGAGATTTGCCGTAGACCGCCTGGAGATTTATATATCAAACTGGTCGAGTATGCCGCTGGTATTAATTATCCTTTATGGATAGTTCGAGCTTTTTGCGGTTTAGACTGCAGTGGCTTAAGTCAAAAAGAAGTTGATGGTTATTATCTTCGTCATTGCGTAATGGCTTCACAAAATGGTGTTCTGTCGAGTGTTGTGATAGAGCCAGAAATTAAAAAAAATATTATAGATAGCATGATGTGGGGGAAGTCTGGAGATATAGTGGATAATTTTCTTGTGGCTAAATTTGGGATAGTGTTTTTGAAATTTTACTCTATAGATGAATTATTTAATAAATCTGAAAATATGCAGAGTCTTATCTGTGCAAATGTGAGTAAAAATTGTGAATAAAGGCCTTACCCCCTATTTTTTATATATTTTCGGGACGGTTTTTTTTACTGTTTATGGTCAATTGATTTTGAAGTGGCGTATCGTGAAATATGGCCAATTGCCTGAGTTGCTAGCTGATAAAATTGTGTTTTTATTAAAAGCGGTTTTTGACCCGTTTATATTTTCAGGGCTTTTCGCCGCCTTTATTGCATCTTTATTTTGGATGGCTGCGATGACAAAATTTGATGTTAGTTTTGCATATCCACTTATTACTGCAGGTTTGACATTTACTACTGTGTTTTTTGCTATTGTTATATTGAATGAGCCAGTTAGTCTAAATAAGGTATTTGGCCTTGTATTGATTATTAGTGGCGTACTGATAATGCTGCGTGATACCTAGATGGTTGATAAAAAACCTCTAATTATAGATGGAATCAAGTGTTATTGTTCACAAGTTGATAGTAATCACCAGGATTACCCCGCAACTGGACTTGATAACTTGTATCGAAGTGAGAGCCATTATTTTTGGTTTATATCTCGTTGCGAGTACATTGTTGAAATATTTAAAAAGTATGTTGGTAAACACGAAAGTATAATTGAAATAGGCGCCGGTACAGGAAATGTTACACGTAACTTAATGGCGGCTGGTTATAAGCCTGCAGTTGGAGAATTGCATCTTTCAGGGCTCTATTATGCTAAATCATATGGAATTGAGGAATGTTATCAATTTGATTTATATGACCCGCCATTTCAAAATCACTTTGATGTTATCGGTATGTTTGATGTCCTGGAGCATTTGGATAGTAGCGTCGAGGCATTAAAGCAGGTCAATTCTATGCTTCATGCTAACGGTAAATTAATTCTAACAGTTCCTGCACACATGTGGCTTTGGAGTAGAGATGACAAGATTGCTGAGCATAAAATACGATATACAAAATATACATTAAAGGATGCTTTGAAGGCTAGTGGGTTTGAAGTAATCGAAATGAAGTACTTTTTTATTTTTATCGTGCCGTTTTTATGGCTTAGAAAAATTTTACATTCAGACCTAAACTCAGAAGTATCAGCGGTGGAGAAGAAAACAGATATCACGATAAATCCATTCTTAAATAAGATTCTACTGGGGTTGTGCAGACTAGAGAATAAAGTCCGTAAAGTACTGCCTAATTTATTTGGTGGTAGTTTATTGGTAGTTGCTAAAAAATAAAATTTGAAATCGGGAGTCAAATGGGGTTTGGTGAAACGAAAAGGTTTTATTCAATATTTAGCTTTTGCAGACGGTAGCGTAACTGTCTTAAACTTAAACCCAGTAATTTTGCCGCAGCGGTTTTATTCCAGCGGGTTTTTTCTAGTGCATGGATAATGCTCTGACGTTCTTGTCCCGCCAGGTCCATCGGGTTAACAATGGGCATATCGTTTCGTTCACTGTGATTTATGTGCAGCTTTTAGATGCAGATCCTGTTTGCTGATGGTGTTATTATCAGACAGTGCGATAGCACGTTCTAATATATTCTCCAGTTCTCGGACATTACCGGGAAAGGGATAATCTTGTAGTTCATTCACAGCGTCTTCATCTATGTCTGGTATTTCCACCCCCATTTTTTCTGACAATGAATTCAGCAATATCTCGATAAAAAGCGGTATGTCTTCCTTTCTTTCACGCAGACTGGGTATGGTTAGCTCGATCACATTGATGCGGTAGTAAAGATCCTCTCGAAAGGCACCTTCCGCTACCAGATTGACCAGATTCTTATGGCTGGCGCTCAGGACCCTGACATCAACCGGGCTTTCCTGCGAGGCACCTACTGCTCGTACCGCTTTTTCCTGGATGACTCGTAATAGTTTTACCTGCATGTTGAGTGGCAGTTCGGCGATCTCATCGAGAAACAACGTGCCACCGCTGGCTGCCTGAAACAGACCTTCTTTATCCGAGTGCGCACCGGTGAAGCTGCCCTTCTGATGGCCAAAAAATTCACTTTCCATGAGTTCGGCAGGAATCGCGCCACAGTTGACGGGAACGAATGGGCCAGTATTTCGCGCACCTTGCTGATGAATCATTTTGGCGACGCGTTCTTTACCAGAGCCAGATTCGCCATGAATAAATACCGGTGCCTGATTGCGTGCCAGTTTGCTGATGTTTTTTAATAAGGTTTTGACAGCGGCTGATTTACCGGTAATGCTGATCTGGTTTTCGTCGTTTGTGATATTTTGAGTTTTTTCCGCTGTTGCGGTTGCCGCTGAAACCAGGTTGCGTAAAATTTGAATATCAACGGGTTTTGAAACAAAATCAAAAGCGCCAGCTTTTAATGCATTGACTGCGGACTCCATGTTGCCATGTGCGGTAATTACAGCGATGGGTAAATCTGTAAATTTTTGCTGCACATGTTCAACCAGTTCAATACCGTTGCCATCGGGTAAGCGCATATCCGTCAGGCAGAGATCAAAGTGTTCAGTATCGAGCAGTAACCTGGCATCACTGAGGTTGAGAGCAGACTGTGATGCGATATCCATCCGCATCAGGGTGATCTCGATAAGTTCGCAAATATCTGCCTCATCGTCAACGATGAGTACTTTTTTTGCTGTCATAAATGTTTCCAGTGATTGTTTATTACTTCTGTTCATCTTATCTTCTAAATAGTATGCCTTTTGTCACTGTGCCTGCTGAAAATATATTCTGAAGCAGGTGCCGCCGGTTGCTGGTGATCTAAGCCGTATTTTAGCACGGTTGCTTTCGATCACTTCTTTGGTTATGTATAAACCAAGACCGGTGCCTTTAGCGTTGGTAGTAAAAAATGGTTCAAAAATGTGTGTTTGTGTTTCTTCGTTTATGCCTGGGCCGTTGTCGATTATATCAATGTAAGGCTGTTTAGTATTCTCATCGATTCCACCATTGATATTGATCATAATATCCGTAAGTTCCTTGTTGGAATGGATTATCGCGTTGAAGCACAGGTTCCACATGACCTGATGTAGCTGAGAGATATCAAATAAGATATCAATATTTTTCGGTATGATATTAATTTGTATCTGCGCTTCCAGTAACTTGTTGGTAGCGACGAACTCTTCTCTAAACTGAGCAAGCCATTGATACAGATCTATTACTTCAGGGGTGCCGCGTTGCTGTCTTGAAAGTTGTAGTACGTTTTCAACAATGCCATTAAGACGGATAACCTGGGTATTGATGATGTTGGTCAGTTTTGCATCAGCGCCGTCTTTTGCCGTCTCCCCCAGTAATTGCCCCGCATGATTGATAGCAGCCAGAGGGTTTCGTATCTCATGTGCAATGCTGGCAGTCAGACGGCCAAGAGAAGCCAGTTTCACCTGCTGGAATCGCTGTGCGAGCTGCGTGGCATCTTCGAGGAAGATTAAAGTACGCCCCTTAAGTCTCGCGTTGATGTTGTCTCTCTGATCGATATGACTAAAGCCAGGTTGTAAATCAGGTAAACCTTGTGTCTGTTGGATAGGTCGATGGTTTTGTATCATGTGATTGTTCCAGTCAACAAAACGCTTATACAGGTCAGGCGATATATCTTTTATATTAGTCTGTGGCGCGATGTTGATATGACCTAACAGCTCTAATGCAGCGTTGTTTGCCATCAGTATCTGGCCATTATTTTTAATTACGATAATGCCTGTGCGCATACTTTTGATAATATGTTCATTCATCTGAACCATGCTTTCCAGTTCATAACTGGCTTGTTCCGCTAGTTTTTCTGACTCCTTAACTCTTTTGGTGGTATAGCTTGCTAAAAATGCGGAGATGAAAATCAGGATGCCAAGCAAGCCCGCCTGGGTGAATGCTGGTACGTAGTTGCTATAAACAATCTGCGAATAAATTTGTTCGGTAATAATGGCTAACGCCGCTATGGCAGCAAACAGAATGGTGACGCGCTTGTGTAGAAACAGGCTGGTCATCGAGATGCTGATAATAAGTAACATGCCGAGACCTGACCGGATGCCACCGGTTGCATGCATCAGCAGGATGATGCAGGAAATATCTACCATGGTATGGATGATGACCTGTTTATCCAGTCCGGGTTTTCGTCGAGTAAGGCTGGTGATGAATAATAAACTGGCCGCTAGATAAATAAATGCCACATTGATGAATAATGTCGGGTGCGAGTTACCAGTGGGGATTAATTCTAACAACCAGCCATTCATATAAATGGTGATGAAGAACAGAGACAGTGCGCCTCGAAAATAATTAAACAGGCGCAGCCGATACCAGGCCTCAGGAGAGCTTTGTAGAAAGCCATGTCTAAAATTTGTTACTTTTTTATCCGGCACTTGATGCAATATTCAATGAATTGATTAACCTGAAGTATAGCCGTAAATACGCTGTTCGCTGTTCATCGTGTAGTCCTTATAGAAAGTACCAGAAGTTTAGGGGGTGGGCATTATTTTTTACTGTTTTTTCTTTTAATGATAAAAGCCAGAGCGAATACAATGATAATGAGTGCAGCGATAATGACTAGTGTGCGTAGCATGTTAAAGTATCTCTTATGATGTCGTTGTTAGTATAAATCAAAATTTCACGAGTTATGTATTATGAGTTCGGCCGAAACGCTAAAACCAGCTGAAAAAAATCAGTCCGCAGCGATACGTATCGTCATGGTACAGGATGCTTTTCAGGTCGGTGATATTAAACATAATGCCGATAAGATTATTGCTGCATCTGTCAAAGCCAGTCAACAGGGCGCTGACCTGGTGGTTTTTCCTGAACTGGCGCTGGTGGGTTACCCGCCGGAAGATCTACTGCACCGTAAGGGCTTTCGCAGGCAGGCTAAAAATGAGTGTCTGAGGATTCAGCAAAGTTTAACAGAGTCTATCGGTGATACCGGTGTGGTGTTTGGCCTGCCATACGAACATGCGGGTGAGTTATACAACGCCGCTTTATACCTCAACCATGGTGTTATCCGGACATTCTGTTTTAAACAGTCTTTACCGAATTACTCTGTATTTGATGAAGTGCGTTATTTTTCTGCCGGCCACGAAAGTAGCATCATCGATGTAAAAGGGTACAAGATCGGACTGCTGATCTGTGAAGATGTCTGGCAGAAAACCTGCTTGCAACAGTCAAAAGACAATGGCGCACAGGCAATCATGGTAATAAATGCCTCACCTTTTCATATCAATAAACATGCTGAACGAGTTGAGATATTGCAGAACCATGCCAGGCAGTTTGATATTCCGATCATGTATCTCAATATGATCGGTGGTCAGGATGAACTGGTATTTGATGGTGATTCGCTGGCCGTTAATCGACAGGCTGAACTGGTCGCACGCGCCAGATTGTTCGAAGAAGATGAGGTCGAGATCGTTTTTGATGGTGAGGATATCCGTTCTCAGCACATGGTGGTCTCTGAAGACTCAAGTGAAGCGGTAATATATAAAGCGCTGGTCACCGGGGTGCGTGATTTTGTCCGGCAAAATGGTTTTACCGGTGTGGTCATCGGTTTATCAGGTGGCGTCGATTCTGCTTTGACACTGGCCATTGCCTGTGATGCGCTGGGTGCGGAAAATGTTGAAGCGGTGATGATGCCGTCGCGTTATACCGCAGATATCAGTTTGCAGGATGCCGAGGCAGAAGCCGAGCTCCTGGGTGTGAAATATGATGTGGTCGCGATAGAAGATGTCTTTAATAGTTTTATAAACACGCTGGCACCCGTCTTTGCCGGTGCGCCCGCCGATACCACAGAAGAGAATATACAGGCGCGTTGCCGTGGTCTGTTGCTGATGGCTATCTCGAATAAAAAAGGCCGCATGGTGTTGACCACGGGTAATAAAAGTGAGATGGCCGTGGGATACGCGACGTTATACGGTGATATGTGTGGCGGTTTTGCGCCGATCAAAGATGTCTGCAAGACACTGGTCTACAAGTTATGCCGCTACCGAAACAGTGTCTCAGCGGTGATCCCTGAACGCGTGTTAACACGACCGCCGAGCTGCAGAACTGAGAGAAGACCAGTGTGATCAGGATTCGTTGCCGGATTACGAGGTGCTGGACCGTATCATCGAATTATCGGTCGAGCAGGATAAACCCATCGATGAGATTGTTGCCGAGGGGATCGACCGCGAAACAGTCTTGCAGGTGATCACCATGGTGCAGCGTAATGAGCATAAACGCCGGCAATCTGCCCCGGGAATTCGCATCACCCGGCGCGCATTTGGCCGTGACCGGCGCTATCCGATTACTTCGGGTTATCGGCGGAAATGAAGATCAAAAACTATTAACCACAGAGGCACAGAGAGCACAGAGTTTCTTTGTTTTTAAATGCGCCTACGGCGCAATAAACATTTTATATGTTTTCTCAGTGACCTCTGTGTCTCTGTGGTTCAATCTTTCTTTAACCTACAACGATGAAGGCGGGGCCTTGCCGTATTTGCCCGGGTTGATCGTGGTGGCAATGTCAGAAAAATCATTATAATCAATGATCTTTTGTGTATCGGCGGCAAGCTCGTCCAGCTCCAGATTTTGATAAGACAACAGTAATATATCCAGAGCCTCTTTCGTCCATATGGTATTGGGGAAACGTTCGATTACCGCCTTGGCGCGCTTGGCTGATGAAAGCCATGATTTGCGTTCTATATAGAAGCGGGCGATGAGGATCTCTTTTTCAGCGAGCTGGTTACGCAGGTAGATCATGCGTTGATGTGCATCACCCGCATAGATGCTGTTTGGGTAGCGTTTTACGAGCATAGCAAAATCATTAAATGCCTGTTCCAGTACTGCCGGGTCATGCCTGGAGGGCTCGCGCGGGAACCAGGCATCGAGCAGACCCTGGCCACGGTTAAAATTGATCAGGCCTTTGAGGTAATAGACGTAATCCATGTGAGGGTCACGCGGGTGTAAACGGGCAAATCGTTCCACCGCACTGGTTGCCTGGTCGAGTTCTTCAAATTTATAATAGGCATAGGCAATATCCAGCTGTGCCTGCTTGGCATAAGGGTCGAATGGGTAGCGTGCTTCCAGTGATTCGAGGTGTTTTACTGCAGTTTGAAACTCTGCCGAATCGATAGCTGACTGCGCTTCTTCATAAAGCTCTTTGGCAGAATAACCCGCAGTCTCATCTTTGTCGGCACCTGCACAGGCAAATAAGGTGGCTGAAATAAGTAGTATTAATAAATGTCGCATCTGATATTTTGTTAAAAAGATATTTTAGGGTAGTGGGTGATATTTGGTTAGAATGGCACATTATAACTAAGTTCGTACTGAGAGCGTATGTCAGAAGCACCAATAATTAAACTTTTAAGCGAAGAATCTGCCGGTAAACGTCTGGATGTGGTGATCGCCGAGTTATTTCCCGAATATTCACGAAGTCGCTTAAAGATCTGGATACAGCAGGGGCAGGTGCTGCTTAACGGTAAAGTCGCTAAACCGAAAACAAAAATAGCGGGTGATGAAGAACTGCAACTGACGGTACAGACGATCGAATCTGAAGCTGCCTGTGAAGCAGAAGATATTCCACTCAATATCGTCTATCAGGATGAGGATATCATCGTCGTTAATAAACCGGCTGGTCTGGTCGTACACCCCGCTGCAGGCCATTATACCGGCACCATGCAAAATGCCCTGTTGCACTTTGATCCCTCACTGGCGGCGATACCGCGAGCAGGTATCGTGCATCGTATCGATAAAGACACCACGGGGTTAATGGTGGTGGCGCGCAATCTGAGTTCACACAAATACCTGGTCGATCAAATTCAGCAGCATGAAGTTATTCGTGAATACCAGGCAGTGGTGCATGGGGTGATGACCGGTGGTGGTATGGTCGATCAGCCGATAGGTCGGCATCCGCGTGATCGGATCAAAATGGCAGTAAGAGAAAATGGACGTGAAGCGATAACGCATTACCGTCTACTGGAAAAATTTCGCGAACATAGTCATATTAAAGTACAACTCGAAACCGGGCGCACCCATCAGATCCGGGTACACATGAGTTATCTGCGTCATCCGCTGGTTGGTGATCCGGTTTACGCTGGCCGGCATCGAGTGCCGCCGGGTGCACAGCCCGACCTGCTTAATTATTTGCAGGCGTTTAAGCGGCAGGCTCTACATGCATGGAAGTTAACGTTGATCCACCCAAAACATGGTGAGGAAGTTTCGTTCGAGGCAGATCTACCGGACGATATGACTAAATTACTCAGCTTGTTGCAAGCGGATATGCAGCTCAACAAATAACGGACACTGATGAATACTTCATTATATCTGCCAGCAGACTGGCCGGATGATGGTTCAGTTACGCCTGTTTCTGTTCAGCCGGAGAATGTGCATGCGTTCACGACCTTGCGCACGGGAGGTGTCAGCACAGGGTGGATACAGTGAATATAACCTGGCTGACCATGTCGGCGATGAGCCACAGGCGGTGCGGAGTAATCGGGCGAAACTGCGCGACGATTTAAGCTTGCCTGCAGAACCTGTCTGGTTAGAGCAGGTGCACAGCAATAAGGTTGTTCGTGCTGACGAGATAAGCGCAGGTCAGATCGTTCAGGCGGATGCCAGTTTCACTGCAAAGAAAGATGTAGTCTGTGTGGTAATGACAGCAGACTGTCTGCCTGTTTTTATCTGTAACCAGGCGGGTACGGAAGTGGCCGTTGCACACGCCGGTTGGCGTGGTCTGCATGCGGGCATAATCACTAATACCATAAAGGCGATGCAATCCTCAGCGGAGCAGCTACTGGTAAGTCTTGGTCCGGCAATTGGTGCCGGAGAATTTGAGGTAGGTGAAGACGTCCTGACGGCTTTTGTTGATAAAAACAGTGTCAATAGATCGGCTTTTGTGAGCACGACAAAAGGTCATTATTTATGTGATATCTATCAATTGGCGCGTACTGAATTGCAATCCATCGGGGTAGAAAAAATCGCTGGTGGTAACGACTGCACTTACCGTGAAGAACAACGTTTTTATTCTTACCGCAGACAACAAAAGACCGGACGCATGGCGAGTTTGATCTGGTTGTCATGATTTAAAGTGATCGTTATTAATGTTAAAAAGCCGCTTAGATGCGGCTTTTTTGATGTGTATCAACAAAGCGTGTCTCATTAGCAGTGCCAGCTGGCGAACACTTGAAAGTGTCATTTCTGTCCTCATATACTAGGTAATCTATTTCAGAGTAATACTGAAAAAATACAAAATTATGAGGCAAGAAAATGAGAATGGATAAATTAACAACGCGGTTTCAGTCAGCATTAGCTGATGCACAATCGTTAGCTATAGGCCGGGATAATCAGTTTATTGAAGCAAGCCATGTTTTATTGGCGTTGCTGGATCAGGATTCAAGTACTGTCCACCAGGTATTAGCTAGTACCGGCGTTGCTGTTGATGCTCTTAAAACAAAGCTTAATGAAGCACTTGATCGCTTGCCACAGGTGCAGGGGCATGAGGGTGATGTCCAGCTTTCGAATGAGCTCATTCGAATATTAAATCAGACAGACAAACTGGCGCAGCAAAGAAACGATCAGTTCATCTCGAGTGAGCTGTTTTTGCTCGCCCTGGTTGATACAAAATCAGCCGTTAGTGAGGTCCTGAAATCTTCCGGCGCTGATAAAAAACAGATAGAGCAGGCGATTAATAATGTCCGTGGTGGTGAGTCAGTGGATGATGCCAATGCAGAAGAAAATCGTCAGGCACTGGAAAAATATACCATCGATCTAAGTGAGCGTGCAGCACAGGGCAAACTGGATCCGGTCATCGGTCGTGACGAAGAGATACGTCGCACCATCCAGGTATTGCAGCGTCGTACTAAAAATAACCCGGTATTGATCGGCGAACCCGGTGTTGGTAAGACCGCCATTATCGAAGGTCTGGCGCAGCGTATTTTAAATGGTGAAGTTCCCGAAGGTCTGAAGAGTAAACGTATATTATCGCTCGATATGGGCGCATTGATTGCAGGTGCTAAATTCCGTGGCGAATTTGAAGAGCGTTTAAAAGCCGTATTAAAAGATCTGTCTCATCAGGAAGGACAGGTGATCCTGTTTATTGATGAATTACACACCATGGTCGGTGCAGGTAAAGCTGAAGGCGCGATGGATGCAGGTAACATGTTGAAACCAGCATTAGCACGTGGTGAGTTACATTGTGTCGGGGCAACCACTCTAGATGAATATCGTCAGTACATAGAAAAAGATGCGGCGCTCGAACGCCGTTTTCAGAAGGTACAGGTTGATGAGCCCAGTGTTGAAGACACGGTGGCAATTTTACGTGGTTTGAAAGAGCGCTACGAAATCCATCACGGAGTAGAAATTACTGATCCTGCCATCGTCGCTGCTGCAACGTTATCGCATCGTTATATCAGTGACCGTCAATTACCGGATAAAGCGATTGATTTAATCGACGAAGCGGCTAGCCGTATCCGTATGGAGCTTGACTCTAAACCTGAAGTAATGGATCGACTGGACAGACGCATAATACAATTAAAAATTGAACGCGAAGCGTTGAGAAAAGATAAGGATAAAGCGACCATACAACGCTTGGATAATTTAGAGCAGGAACTGGACAGCCTTGAAAAAGAATACGGTGATTATAATGAACAATGGACTGCGGAAAAACTGATTGTACAAGGTTCATCTAATCTAAAAGAAGAGCTGGAAACGGCGAAATTAGAACTGGAATCTGCACATCGTGCTGGTGATCTCGCACGTATGTCTGAACTGCAGTATGGTTTAATTCCTGAACTGGAATCACAGATATCACAGGTTGCCGAGGCTGAACTGGCGCGTGACCATACATCGCAGTTACTCCGTAACAAAGTTGATAGTGACGAAGTGGCAGAAATTGTTGCCAGATGGACCGGCATTCCCGTAAGCAAGATGCTGGAAGGCGAGCAGGAAAAACTGTTGCGCATGGAACAGGAAATTGGTGCCCAGGTGGTCGGCCAGCAAGAGGCAGTGACCGCAGTTGCTAATGCGATTCGCCGCTCGCGTGCTGGTTTGTCTGATCCCAGTAAACCCAACGGTTCGTTCATGTTTTTTGGACCAACCGGTGTAGGTAAAACTGAGCTTACCAAAGCCCTGGCCAAATTTATGTTTGATACTGAAGATGCCATGGTTCGAATAGATATGTCGGAGTACATGGAGAAACACTCGGTATCAAGGTTGATCGGCGCGCCTCCAGGTTATGTTGGTTATGAAGAAGGTGGTTATTTAACCGAAGCGGTAAGACGCAAACCTTATTCTGTCATCCTGTTAGATGAGATAGAGAAAGCACATCCTGACGTGTTCAATATTTTATTACAGGTGCTGGATGATGGTCGATTGACCGATAGTCAGGGTCGTACCGTTGATTTCAGAAACACGGTGATCATCATGACCTCTAACCTTGGTTCGCAAAAGATTCAGGAGATGGCTTCTGAAAATGATTATGAAGGCATGAAACGGGTAGTGATGGAAATTGTTGCGCAGAACTTCAGGCCAGAATTCATTAACCGCGTTGATGAAACTGTCGTGTTCCATCCTCTGGCGAAAGAACAGATTCGTGATATCGCGAAGATTCAATTACAGCACCTTGGTGCGCGTCTGCAGGATCAGGATTTCACTTTGCAGATAGATGATGCAGCGATCGATGTGCTGGGTGAGGCCGGATTTGACCCGGTGTATGGTGCCAGACCACTGAAACGAGCTATTCAGCAATACCTGGAAAATCCATTGGCGCAGATGATACTGAAGGGAGATTATATGCCTGGTGATGTGATTAGCATCACGGCTAATAATGCTGAGCTGGAGTTCATGCCGGTTGAGCGGGTTCAGCAAGCCGGCTGATACGTGTGAGTAATAATAAGGTCTTGCCTGTCTTATCTGTTATCTCGGCGATGATAGAAGTCTTACACTAAGTCTGGTTGAAGATTTCTGTTGTCGTCGAGATGATGACGTGTAGTTTGAAACTGATTTAATGCAAAGCTGAATGTTTTGCTTTCGATTGCGTTATTTCTTCGGCGTATTCGTCGATCTTTTTAGCTTCGCTCAGATAAAAACCCTGCGCATAATCAATACCGATATCTTTTAATTGATTTAAGGTAAAAACATCTTCAACATTTTTAGCAATAGTCTCGATATTCATTACGTTGCCGATCTGATTGATCGCAGCCACCATGGACCGGTCCGTGGTATTACGTGAGATATTTTTAATTATGTTGCCATCTATTTTTAAATAATCGACGGGCAGGCTTTTTAAATATGAAAATGAGGAGATATTAGAGCCAAAATTGTCGAGTGCGAATTGAATATTGTATTTACGTAATGCTGAGATTATATCGGCCGTATGACTGATATTATTTAATGCTTTTAACTCTGATATTTGCAGACAAATAGCGTCATGTTCTATGTTGTATTTTTTGTATTGTTTTATCACAAATTCAGAAAACTCAGGGTCGGTTAATGAGTCGGCAGATATTTTGATAAATAGCCTGACTTTACAGTCAGGTATATTCTTATACAGTTTTGAAAGCTTCTTAAAGGATTTTTTTATCACCCAGTGATCAATATTTTTCATCAAGCTGAAACGCTCATCGCCAGGGACGTTACTGTCGATGAGATTAAAGCGCCTTTTTCATCGATGCAACGCAATAAGACTTCGTACATCGGTATGCTTTGATCTCCCTGAAGGTTGTTGATCGCTTGCAGGTAGAGAGATAAACGTTTTTTATTTTTACTATCTTCATTATTTTCTCTGCTAAGAGCATCGTCCAGTCCATGAATATGCACCCGGTTTCTTCCCCTGTCTTTGGCGGCATAGCAGGCAATGTCAGCTTGTGAGAGTGCCTGCTCAACATTGAGAGATTCTCGTGTGATCATTACCAGACCGATACTGACGCCGACAAAAAACTTTTTGTCCTGCCAGATGAACGGGTGATTTTTTATCAGGTTGACGATGCCTTCGGTAATCTGAATGGCCTTATCGAGTGAGCAGCCTTCCAGTAACAGGCCAAATTCATCACCACCGATACGGGCCAGGGTATCGTGACTGCGGATATTGTTTTTAATGGTTTGAGTTAACTGGATCAATAACTCGTCACCCGCTTTATGACCACAGCTATCATTGATGATTTTGAAATTGTCCAGATCGAGAAAACATAAGGCGTGGCTTTCGTGTTCATCGCGAGCGGTGTTAAACGCTTCTTTTAATCGATGATTGAATTCTTTGCGATTAACCAGTTTGGTCAGGTCATCATGCGTGGCCTGGAAATGAATTTCGATATTTTTCTTCGAGGTTTCTCTGATCACCAGCTGTGCGATATACAGCGCGATAAAAAAAGCGGCCAAGGAAAGAAGCAAGATGATGCTACTGGTCGTTTCCTGATATTCTCGGGTATCACGGATTATTGAATCTGTGATCGTTTCCTGAAGGGCGACCAGTTCATCTAAACTGTCTAATAAATTCTGTCTGGCTTCATTTGCTATCAGCGAGTAGTTCTGTATCTCTTCTTTAGGGAGGTCCGATAGCAGGTTGTCGGCGGCGATATCATTATATTCTTTCGCAATACGTGTTTGTTTGGTTATCTGATTGAATAGTTTTGCCTCACGTGCCGTCATGTGGAAGGTAGAGAGTCTTTCTTTGGCATTTTTGAAATGTAGACCGGTGGTTGAGAGTTGCAGGCGATATTCATCACGCGCGATGAAATCATCAGTCAAATACATCTTATAGAGCACATTACCGCGCAGTCGGATGTTGTCGCGCATGTTATTGACGGCAGAGGTTTTGGCATTGGTTTCTTCGAGCAGAGCGCTCATTTTCTCGGTAATGGTATTCATTTGAGATAATGAAATGAAGCTGATTAGCCCCATGAGGGCGAGTACGCCGGTGAAGCCTAATCCGATGGTTAGTTTTATCGGGTCTCTACTCATGTTATTAATGAACCTTCCTGTTGATGGATGGCCATTTATTTCCCTGCGGAGATTAAGGTCTAAATAGATAGTAGCTTAAATACACTATTTTTTATAGCTTGGGCTCTTCATTCTATATAGCTAGGTGATGATGATCTGACAGTAGTAATAACTTATTGTTTGCCGTCATTACCCGCCTTGGCAAGCCAGTAATCGAGCTGTCGATGACTGAGAATACGTTTGAGAAATGCAAATAAATAGGTTGGAAAAGTAACAAAATAGCGAGGTTGTGGCTTTTTTGACTCCAATGCAAAAATCACGCGTTTGAGTACTGCCTCGGGAGGCAGGGTGAAGGGTACTGACGGCCCTTTCTTGTTCAATCGCTCGAGTACGCCCAGATATTTTGCACGATGCACGCTGTTTTCGATATCGATATGCTGATGCAGCGCCTCTGCTGCATTGGCGCGAAATTGACTGGTAATCGGGCCAGGTTCGATCAGGCTGATATGGATGTCGGTATTTTTAAGTTCCAGCCGCAAGGTATCGCTTAAACCTTCGATAGCATATTTGCTGGCGTTGTAAGCACCGCGAAAGGGCATGGCCACTAGACCCAGGATCGAACTATTCTGGATGATGCGGCCATAACCCTGTTCTCGCATCACTGGAATGACCAGGTTGGTCAGCTCCAGCCAGCCAAATACATTGGTTTCAAACTGATATTTAAGGCTGGCACGCGTTAGATCCTCAACCGCGCCGGGCAGGCCAAACGCGCCATTATTAAACAGTGCATATAACTTCCCGTCCGTTAACTGCAGGGTTTGCTGAAATGCCTGCTGAATGGAATCACTATCCGATAAATCGAGTTGCAGGCTGTCAAAACCTTCGTCTGCGAGTTGTTTAACACTTTCTTCTCGACGGGCCGTAGCAACGACGTGATAACCGCGTTGTTGTAATCCTTTGGCGACACAGTAGCCAATACCACTGGAACATCCCGTAATCAGGACGGCTTTTTTCTGTTTATCGGATAATCTCATGACTTTAGTTTAATGCATTACTTAATCAACAGATGGAAAGCTTTCACCATCTTGTTTATTGCCGCTACTGCCCCTATATAGGTGTTGATGGGGTGATACACAGGCATATATAATTGCCGATTATTTTTCAGCCGTTAATTCAAACAGTAAGCTATTGTTTTGGTGGGTTTTATGCCGTTTTATGAATATCAGTGCTCAGAATGTGGGCACGAAGAAGAAGTTTTGCAGAAAGTCAGCGATAAGCCACTGACAAAATGTCCCGAGTGTGGGAAATCGACCATGAAAAAAATGGTGTCGGCAGCAGCTTTTCGTCTCAAAGGCGGTGGCTGGTATGAGACAGATTTTAAGTCCGGTAGCAAAAAGAATGTTGCCGCTGACGACAAGGCCATGCCTAAGAGTAAAGACAGTAAAAAAACAGCGCCTGAAAAGAAATCTTCAGGCGACTCGACCAAAAGCAAAAAAGTAAAAAACTAAGTCCGAATACGGTAGAATTGACCCTTTTAACATATTGAAAGTACCCGGCATGTCTGTTCAGTGCAGACATCCTGCTTATATTTTCACCCAACCTAACTGGAACAACACATGCGCAGTCATTATTGCGGAGCAGTAACCGAAGAATTATTAGATCAAGAAGTCACTTTATGCGGCTGGGTCAACCGTCGCCGTGATCACGGTGGTGTTATTTTTATTGATCTGCGTGATCGTGAAGGCCTGGTACAAGTGGTGTTTGATCCGGATCGCGCTGAGATCTTCGAGATTGCCGAACACGTGCGTAATGAATATGTACTGCGTATGACCGGTCGCGTCCGTCTGCGTCCTGAAGGCACGGCTAACCCGGAACTGACCTCGGGTCAAAATAGAGATTCTCGGTCTGCAGCTGGAAGTTTTGAATGCAGCTGAAACACCACCGTTTCAGTTAGATGATACCGGTGTACATGATGACCTGCGCCTGCAGTATCGCTATATCGACCTGCGCCGTGATGAGATGCAAAAACGCATGCGTATGCGCAGCCAGGTGACGCGTTATATTCGTAATCATCTGGAAGAAGATGGCTACTGGGACATCGAAACACCGATGCTGACCAAAGCCACCCCAGAAGGTGCGCGTGACTACCTGGTGCCATCTCGTACCCATCAGGGCAAGTTCTTTCGCCTTGCCGCAGTCGCCACAGTTGTTCAAACAGTTGCTGATGATGTCGGGCATGGACCGTTATTATCAGATCGTGCGCTGCTTCCGTGATGAAGATCTGCGTGCTGATCGCCAGCCAGAATTTACCCAGATAGACATCGAAACCACCTTCATGGATGAGAATGACGTGATGGAAGCGATGGAAGAGCATGATCCGCGGCCTGTTCAAATCAGTGCTGGATGTCGAATCTGCCAAACCCGTTCCCGCGCATGGATCATAGTGAGGCCATGCTGCGTTATGGTTCAGATAAACCGGATCTGCGTATCCCGCTGGAACTGGTTGATCTTGCCGAGGTCATGAAAGACGTTGAGTTTAAAGTCTTCTCCGGTCCGGCCAATGATCCAGACGGTCGTATCGTTGTGTTGCGTGTACCTGGCGGTGCTGAGTTGTCACGCAAACAGATCGATCAATACACAGAATATGTTGGCCGTTATGGTGCTAAAGGATCTGGCATGGATCAAGGTAAACGATGTGGCTGCGGCCGTGATGGTCTGCAGTCTCCGATCGTGAAATTCTTACCTGATGATGTGCTTCACTGCCCTCATTGAAAAAACCGATACCCAGTCGGGTGATATCCTGTTCTTCGGTGCCGGTGATACCAATACCGTCAATGAATCGATCGGTGCCTTACGTGTCAAACTGGGTAAGATATGAACATGGTCGAGCGATACCTGGCAGCCTTTATGGGTGGTTAACTTCCCCATGTTTGAGAAAAACAGTCAGGGTGAGTGGACCGCATCTACATCATCCATTTACTGCACCTTCTTTGAATCAGTCGAAGCCTTCAAGGCAGATCCGGGCGAAGCGTTATCACGTGCCTACGACATGGTGCTTAACGGTACCGAGTTAGGTGGCGGTTCTGAGCGTATCTACAAGATGGAAATGCAGAATGCAGTATTTGATATTCTGGGTATTTCTCCAGAAGAAGCCGAAGAAAAATTTGGCTTCCTGCTAACCGCACTTAAATACGGTTGCCCACCGCATGCAGGTCTGGCCTTTGGTCTGGACCGTTTGAGTCATGCTGATGTCGGGTGCACATTCTATTCGTGATGTCATGGCATTCCCTAAAACGCAGTCAGCGGCATGCCCGCTTAACGTCGGCACCGGCAGAAGTTTCAACCAAGCAGTTACGGGAGCTAAACCTGAAGTTACGTAAAGTGGAAGTGAAAGAGAGCAAAGAAACCTAACAACGTCATCGCGAGGAACGAAGCGATCTCCTGCAGACGACTGAGTCGCTTAGTGAGATTGCCACGCTCTGCTCGCAATGACAGGTAGATAAAATATGAGCGCAGCAATACAACCGTATACTTTACTCGATGACGAAGATTGTGAGTCACGTATTTTGCGCGCGCGTGAGATCCTGGGTGAGCGTTTAGTTATTTTGGGTCACCATTATCAGCGCGATGAAGTATTTCGGCATGCGAATTTCACCGGCGATTCGCTGAAACTATCGAGACAGGCAGCGTCATCAAAAGCTGATTACATCGTTTTTTGCGGCGTGCACTTCATGGCCGAAGTGGCCGATATACTGTCGCGGCCGGATCAGGTTTCAATCTTGCCGGACCTGTCTGCGGGCTGTTCGATGGCTGATATGGCCAATCTGCAAAATGTCGAGCGTGCCTGGCAGGAGTTGTCAGAAATTTTAGACGCTGAAGAAACCATTACCCCGGTCACTTACATCAACTCAGCAGCAGACTTAAAAGGTTTTTGTGGTGAGCATGGCGGCATTGTCTGTACCTCGACCAATGCGCGCCATGTGCTTGACTGGAGTTTTCAGCAGCGCGAAAAAGTGCTGTTTTTCCCCGATCAGCACCTGGGTCGTAACACCGGTTTCACCATGGGTATCCCGCTCGATGAGATGGTGGTGTGGGACTTTGATAAACCACAGGGTGGTCTAACCGTTGAGCAGATCAACAAGGCTAAAATTATTTTATGGAAGGGTTTCTGTTCAGTTCATCAGATGTTCCAGCCGGAACAGATCGATAATTTCAAACAGAAATATCCTGAGACAAAAGTAATATCGCATCCCGAAAGTCCATTTGAAGTCTGTCAAAAATCTGACTATATTGGCTCTACAGAATATATAATAAACACTATCGCAAATGCCGAAGCGAATACGCGCTGGCTGGTAGCAACAGAGTTAAACCTGGTGAATCGATTACATGATCAGTATAAACATGAAGGTAAGAATGTACATTTCATGTCACCAAACGTGTGCATGTGCTCCACCATGTTCCGTATCGACCCGCAACATCTGGCCTGGGTGCTGGAAAACCTGGTCGATGGCCACGTCGTCAATCAGGTCAGTGTGCCTGCCGATGTTGCCGAACATGCCAGGCTGGCACTTGATCGCATGCTTGACGTTTCCCCCTAAACCTCGAATTAACCTCTGCTATGCGTGAAGCCGTCGTATTAGTGCATGGTCTATGGAGTGTGGCAGGTGTTGACCTGTTAAGACTCAAAAATCGTTTAAGCAATGCGGGTTATGAATGCCACATGTTCAACTATCATGTCTGGGGTAAACCGCCGGCAGAGACCGCAGCTAAGCTCAATGAATTTATCAAAAAAATAGATGCGCCCACGGTGCATATCGTGGCGCACAGTTTTGGCGGCATCATCACCATGCATCTGTTTGATCAGTTCCCGTTTAATAAAAAAGGGCGGATCGTATTGCTGGCATCACCGGTGAACGGCAGTGCGGTGGGTAGACGGATCAACGCCAATCCGATGACTCGCTGGATGCTTGGCCAAAGCAATGTCAATGGCCTCTCGGGCGCTGTTCCAAAATGGAAGGGCTGGCAGGATATCGGTGTGATTGCCGGTAATATCCCCATCGGTATGGGACTGGTCGCCGGTGGGCCGAAGCTGCCTCATGATGGCACTGTATCGGTTGAGGAGACCGAGCTCAAAGGCGCGACGGATGCAATCGTCGTGCGTGAGAGTCATCTGAGTATATTGATGTCAGCCTCGGTAGCTGCTCAGGTCATTATATTTCTACAGACCGGTAAGTTTGATCGCGATACAGTGACACCTCTGTTTGATGCTGAGCTGGCGTAAGCTGCATCCATTTACGATTGCGTTTTTATTAGGCATTGCGGGCTTCGCCCCGCTGGCGAGTTACTTTTTTTCAGCAGCTAAAAAAGTAACCAGACTAATTTTGCAGGGAGCAAAATTGAACAGCTGTTTTATAGCTGGCCTTAAAGGCAAAATACAGGACGCATTTTGTAACATAAAGCCACTACAGCTGCGCCCCTGTAAAAAACACAGGAGTTCCCATTTATCCAATACCATTATCATGCAGCGACAGAACTCGCTAACGCTTTATTTGCCGGCCGTCTCAGTCTGGGTGATGTTATCGAGCTGGCGCCTTATTTTGAAACCGGATTTTTAGTCGGGCCGCACTACATGCCGCATTGGGCGAATGACTTGCGTACACTCGCCTCGGCGTTGGCCTGCAATGCTTTTTTCACCCGTGTAAACCTCATTCATGTGAAGCTGGAAAACTTTATCTTGCTGGAAGAGGCGACCGCAAATGGTGATGTTTAATTGATTTAATGCAGCTATCGTTGTGATGATGTTACGGCAGTGAACCACTGCAAATTATATGTTTCTAATAGTGTGTGATGACGAAATATTCAATATTTTATCGTGGCTGGATAATGCTGCTGATCTCGATGGCATTATCATGTAGCGCGCATATTCCGCCTGAAATTAAGCAGCCGATCAGAGGGTAGTCCCAATGTCGCTCAGGTGCGCGATTCAGCTAGTGTTTATACTTCACAGACAGTACGCTGGGGTGGCGTTATTCTGCAGACCGAAAACAAACAGGATACCAGCTGGCTGACAATCGTTGCTTTTCCGTCTGGATGACGATGGCGAGCCCCGGGTATCAGAGCAGAGTAACGGCCGATTTATCGTCATCGTCGATGAATTTCTGGAGCCACTGGTGTACAGCCGTGACCGTGAGATCACCGTGATCGGCCAGCTGCTCAGAACCGAAACGTTTGATGTGGGTGAATTCTCCTATGAATACCCGGTTATTCAGGTGCAGCATTATTTTATCTGGCCAGTCAAAGAAGAACCGGTATATGTCGATTACCCTCCCTACTGGTGGTACGATCCCTGGTATCCCTATTACTCGTATCCCTATCCTTACTATCCCCATCATCACCGCCGTTAATGAGCTGAGTAAATGAATATGCGATACACGTTTTCTCCACTGTTGTTTCTGGTTTTGCTGACGGGATGTGCCAGTACACCAGAGTTTGATACCACGCAGGTGGATCGATCACTGACTCCACAGAGCGTTATCGCCGAAGCTGAGTTTAGCCGCGGCAAGATCGTGCTCTGGGGCGGAACCATTCTGGACACCCGTAACCTGAAAGAAATAACACAGATTGAAATACTGGCTTATCCGCTTAATTCTAACTACCGGCCTCAGCAGGAAAACAAACCGCTGGGGCGTTTTATCATTCGCCATCCGGGATACCTTGAACCCACGACTTATGCACAGGGCAGGCAGTTAACCGTGCTTGGTAAGGTCAGCGGCAGTCAGAGCGGCAAAGTTGGTGAGAGTCTCTATACCTATCCGGTCGTCAGTGGCGAGCAGTTGCACCTGTGGTTGCCGACCAGTGAGCGTAGCCGTACCAGCGTACATTTTGGTGTCGGCATCGGTCTGTAAGTATCAGCACTAGCAGTGCATAAGTAAGCGGTAAATATCTAATAACTGACTACTATACGGTCATATATCGCAACAGCCAAAACCCTTAGCCGAGAGCCCGTCAGAGTGGTAGACTTCACCTGATTCTAATAATAATAAAGACAGCAAAAAAGTGGGAGAGCAGCATGGCTGGACACAGTAAATTTGCGAATATCAAACATCGTAAAGCTGCCCAGGATAAAAAACGCGGTAAAATTTTCACCAAGTTGATTCGAGAGATTACTGTAGCCGCCCGTGGTGGTGGCGGTGGTGACGTAGCGGCTAATCCTCGCCTGCGCCTGGTGGTGGATAAAGCGCTGGCTGCGAACATGACCCGCGATACCATCGAGCGTGCCATCAAACGCGGCAGCGGCGAAGGTGACGATACCAATTATGATGAGATCCGGTATGAAGGTTACGGCCCTGCCGGTACCGCTGTTATGGTTGACTGCCTGACGGATAACCGCAATCGTACCGTCTCGGAAGTGCGCCATGCCTTCACTAAAGCCGGCGGTAATTTAGGCACTGATGGTTCAGTCGCCTACATGTTCAAACGCACGGGTGTGCTGATGTATCCGCCGGACAGTGACGAAGATGCCATCATGGAGGCTGCGCTGGAAGCCGGAGCAGAAGATGTGGCCACTAATGATGATGGCAGCATCGAGGTGTCGACCACGTTTGAAGAATTTATTGCAGTGAAAGATGCCATGACAGCGGCAGATTTTGAACCGGAACAGGCTGAAGTTATCGAAAAAGCAGATAACCTGGTTGACGTTGCTCTCGATGATGCGGAAAAGATCATGCGACTGATCGATACGCTGGAAGATCTGGATGATGTTCAGGACGTACACACCAATGCTGATTTTTCAGATGAAGTGATGCAGCAGTTATCTGCTTAATAATGATGAATGACTACGAGCAATAAAACTCAGGTGTCTGTTAAAAAAACACGCATCATAGGCATCGATCCCGGATCACGTTGTACCGGATATGGTGTTATTGACAGTGATGGTTTTCGTCATGAATATATCACCAGTGGTTTTGTTAAAATTACCGGCGACGAGCTGCCTGAACGTTTGGGTATGATCTTTAGTGAGATCAGTGAGATCATAGAAAAATGGCAACCGCAGAGCATGGGGATCGAGCAGGTGTTCGTCAACAAGAATGTCGATTCTGCTCTGAAGCTTGGCCAGGCGCGAGGTGCGGCCATCTGTGCCGGCACCAACGCAAATCTGGATGTGGGAGAATACACCCCGAGGGCGATCAAAAAGGCCGTGGTCGGTATCGGTTCGGCAGATAAAGAGCAGATCCAGCAGATGATGAAATTATTGTTAAAACTTGATTTTGTGCCGCAGAGTGATGAGGCTGATGGTCTGGCGATCGCTGTCTGCCATGCTAATCATATGCACGTGAGAAGTCTTAGGCATCGCAACAAAGGTACGAGGCGGTAGATGGAGATGATGATTCGATGATCGGACGTCTAAAAGGTATCTTGCTGGAAAAACAGCCGCCAGCAATATTGGTCGATGTGCAGGGCGTGGGTTATGAACTCGAAGCATCGATGTCGACGTTTTATCATTTACCTGAATGTGGCGAAACGATCACCCTGCACACACACATGGTGGTGCGGGAAGATGCGCAGTTGCTGTACGGATTTTTCTCGCCGTCTGAGCGCCTGATGTTTCGCACCCTGATAAAGATCAGTGGCGTTGGACCAAAACTTGCCCTGACCATTCTTTCTGGTATGAGCGCGGAAGATTTTTCACGCTGTATCCTGGAAGGTGATAGCAAGGCGTTAACCCAGTTGCCTGGCGTCGGTAAAAAGACGGCGGAGCGTCTGGTCGTTGAACTGAAAGACCGTATCGAGAAAGATGATTCGATCAAGTTACCCGGTGCGACGACACCGCTAGAAAAACACAAAAATCCAGTGAATGATGCAGTAAGTGCATTGATTTCATTAGGTTATAAAGCGCAGCAGGCAAGCCAGATGATTCGCAATATGGACGTCGAGGGTAAATCGACAGAAGAGATTATACGAGCTGCGCTGCAGGGGAGTGCCTAGATGAGCGAAAACCCGGTATTGTCAGCAGAAAGTATCGAGGGTGAGGTTGCTATCGACCGGGCCATTCGGCCGCAGTTTTTAAAAGACTATCGCGGGCAGCCTGCTGTTACCGAACAGCTGGATATCTTTATTCCCGCTGCAAAAGCCAGAAACGAAGCCCTGGATCATGTTTTATTCTACGGTCCCCCCGGACTGGGTAAGACCACCCTGGCACACATCGTTGCCAATGAGATGGGCGCAAATCTACATTCGACTTCGGGGCCGGTTTTAGAAAAACAGGGTGACCTGGCCGCCTTGCTGACCAATCTTGAACCGCATGATGTTTTATTCATCGATGAGATCCATCGTCTGAGTCCGGTGGTAGAAGAAGTCTTGTATCCGGCGATGGAAGATCATCAACTGGACATCATGATCGGCGAAGGCCCCGCTGCGCGTTCCATCAAACTTGATCTGCCACCGTTTACTCTGGTCGGTGCGACTACCCGGGCGGGTTCGTTAACCTCGCCATTACGTGATCGTTTCGGTATCGTCCTGCGTCTGGATTTTTATGCGTTGAACGATTTGAATCATATCGTTCAACGCTCATCCGATATTTTAAACGTGCATATCGATGTTGCCGGCGCAGCTGAAATTGCCCGACGTGCCAGAGGTACGCCACGCATCGTTAACCGCCTGTTGCGTCGGGTGCGCGATTACGCCGAAGTTAAAGGTGACGGTAATATCGATGAAAATACAGCTGCAAAAGCGCTGGAGCTGTTAAAAGTCGACCCGCTTGGTTTTGATATAATGGATCGGCGTCTATTGCTGGCCATCATCGAAAAATTTAATGGTGGCCCGGTGGGCGTGGAAAATCTGGCAGCCGCAATCGGTGAAGAGCGCGATACCATAGAAGATGTCATCGAGCCCTACCTTATCCAGCAGGGATACCTGATGCGCACACCCAGGGGGCGTATTGCCACGGCAAATGTTTATCAGCATTTTGGTCTGCACGCGCCTGACAGCCTGGCCAGGGAAACGGTTGATGAGCTTGAGCCAGAAGCGGATATGTTTAAATAAAAGGGTTTTTAATCATCGGCTTAGAGCCGGTCTAATAATAAAAATAAGTAAGTTAAGTCATGAGTTCCAATAAAAATGCAGCTGCCAAGGAATTTTCCTGGCCAGTGCGTGTCTACTACGAAGATACTGATTCAGGCGGCGTGGTTTATTACGCTAATTATCTGAAATTTATGGAGCGCGCGCGCACCGAATTACTGCGCAGTATCGGTTACGAGCAGGATCAATTACAACAAGAGCTGGGTATTATCTTTGCGGTGCATAGCGCCAATATTCAATATAAAAAACCCGCCAGATTTAATAACGAGTTAAACGTGTTAACATCGATTACCTCGCTGGGTAAAGCCAGTATTGATTTTAAACAGTCTATCTATCTTGAGCCGTCTCCTGATGTAACTGTTTCCACTGGATCTGTGTCTCCAGAATTACCGGCTGAATTGTTATCAGAAGCGGAAATTAAAATTGCCTGTCTAAATGCGACAAAATTCACACCGCAGAGTATCCCTGCATCAATAATTGAAAAAATAAATAAGGAGTTTTATCGTGGAAGCTGATATGTCGCTATTGTCGCTGGTAACTCGCGCCAGTTTATTAGTGCAGATAGTGATGTTGATCCTGTTAAGTGCATCGGTGCTTTCATGGGTTATCATCGCACTGAAATTTAAGATATTGAAGCTGGCACGAGTAGAAGCCATGCGTTTCGAAGACCAGTTCTGGTCAGGAATCAATTTATCCGACCTCTATCAGCAAGTTAAACGTAAGGCCGAAACACGCCGCGGTGTGGCGCGAATTTTTGAAGTCGGTTTTGCCGAATATATCCGTACCCATAAAAACAAAACAAACACAGAAATGATGTTAGCCAGTGTGCAGCGCAGCATGAAAGTTGCGGTTGCTCGTGAAGAGGATTATCTGGATTCGCATCTGTCGATGTTGGCGACTATCGGTTCGATCAGCCCTTATATCGGCCTGTTCGGAACGGTATGGGGCATCATGCGCTCGTTTATTGCACTGGGTGCTGTTGAGCATGCCAGTCTTGCCATGGTCGCTCCAGGCATTGCTGAAGCGCTGATCGCAACGGCGATGGGTCTGTTTGCGGCTATACCGGCAGTCATTGCATACAACCGCTATGCCGAAAAAGTCGATCGCTTATCCAGCACCTATGAAAATTTTGCCGAAGAGTTTGCTACTATCTTGCAGCGGCAAAGTCATGCCGCGGATGAAGCAGCGTAATGAGTAAAAAGCGCCGTGCCGTTTCTGAGATTAACGTGGTTCCGTATATCGACGTGATGCTGGTGCTGTTGATCATCTTCATGATAACCGCGCCGATCGTCCAGCAAGGTGTTGAAGTCGAATTGCCGAAATTAGCGGCTAACTCATTACCTCCAGAGCAGCAGGAACCCGTCATATTAACCGTGAGTAAAACCGGTGAATATTATCTGAATGTTGGCGATGACCTGAAAAAGCCAGTGAGTGACGATATCGTCGCCGAGCGTGTTGCTTTAATACTCAAGCTGAAACCACAGACGCCGGTGCTGGTCCGTGGAGATAAACAGGCCGATTATGGAGCAGTGACCACGGCGATGGTATTGCTGCAATCAGCAGGTGTGGAAAAAGTAGGATTAATGACTGACCAGCCCTGAAGTGGTCTGTCTCGGTCAACAGGATTATATGCATGAGTTCGTCTGGTTTATTTGCTGAATTAAAAAAACACCCATGGATTATGGTGTTGGTTATCCTGGTACACATAGGTCTGGTTGTGCTGTTAAGTATTAACCTGTCTAATGATGAAAAGCCGCCGGTGCCTATGGCGCAAAAACATAAGCTCATCGATGCCGTTGTTGTCGATGCCAAAAAATATGATCAACGTGAGAAGCAGAAAGAAACTGCTGCCAAGAAAAAGATCGAAGACAAAAAAGCGGCTGAAAAGAAACGTTTAGCAGAAAAAAAGCAGGCGGCAGAGAAAAAGAAAGCAGCAGAGAAAAAACGTCAGCAGGAAGCAGATAAAAAAATAGCCATCGCCAAAAAGAAAGAAGCTGAACAAAAAGCTAAAGAGCAGAAAGCAAAAGAACAAAAAGCTAAAGAGCAGAAAGCAAGAGAGAACAGAAAGAGCGTGAGAACGAAAGAGCAGGAGAGACTGGCTGCTGAGAAAAAACGTAAAGCCGAGGAAGAGCTTAAACGACGAGCTGATGAAAAAGCCGATTTTGAACGCGCTCTACTCGAAGAGGAAATGCGTGAAGAAGAAGCCAGAAAACAGGCGGAACGTACCGCTAGATTGCAGACACAGCGCCAGCAATATATTATGCTGATCGCACAAAAAGTTGAAGATAGCTGGTTGCGCCCGGCGGTGAATACGGAAGGTCAAAGTTGTGACGTGATTCGTGACACAAACCATGATGGGTGATGTGATAGATGTGAGATTGCAGTCCTGTAGCAGTGATAACGCCTTTCAGCGTTCGGTAGAGCGCGCAGTACGTAAGGCATCACCATTACCGCTACCACCTAACCCGGACGTGTTTGACCGGGAGATTAATTTTACCTTCAAACCGCGAATCTAAGTTTTGGATTAAAGAATAACTATGATAAAAAATATAATAATTGGTTTGTTCTGCCTGAGTTTTACCTCGATGGCCCAGGCAGTACTGAAGATCGACATCACTGAAGGTTTTGAAGGTGCGTTACCGATAGCGGTGGTTCCATTCCAATGGCATGGGGCTGAAAAAGCTATCAATGGCGATGTCTCGGCAATCATCGTTTCTGATCTGGCACGCAGTGGTAAATTTTCACCGGTGGCAGAAAAAGATCTGCTTGCACGTCCGCACAAACTCGAGGATGTTCACTACAAGACCTGGCGTATTGCGGGTATGGATCATATCGTTATCGGTAATGTCACAAAAAAGGCTGATGCTACCTACCAGGTAGAGTTCCGACTAATCGATATTTTAAAGGCCAAGCAGGTTCTGGGTTATAGTTTTTCAGCAACCGATAAAACCCTTCGTGCAGTGGCGCATCAGATAAGTGATTATATCTTCAGCCATATTACCGGTCTGCCGGGTGCCTTTAGTACTCGTATTTCGTACGTTACGGTGCAGCGCGATAAAAAAGGCAGTACTTTCCGGTTACAGGTATCGGACACCGATGGTTATAATCCACAGACACTGCTAACTTCAGATGAGCCGATCATGTCACCTGCCTGGTCACCTGATGGTTCTGAACTGGTTTACGTTTCTTTCGAGAGCGGACAGTCAGAAATATTTACCCATAATGTGCTTGCCGGGACAAGAAAAAGTCGCTCCAGGTTTAAAGGTTTAAACGGTGCGCCTGCCTGGTCACCAGATGGTAAAAAACTTGCGATCACCTTATCGAAAGACGGCAATCCGGATATATATATTTTGAACCTGGCTAACAATAAATTACAGCGTATTACTGATCACTGGTCGATCGATACTGAAGCGGTCTGGTTAGCTGATGGCAGATCAATCATTTATACATCGAGTCGTAGCGGCAAACCACAGTTATATAAACAGTCTGTAACCACTGGTTCAAAACCAGAGCGATTAACTTATGAAGGCAATTATAATGCCAGTGCCAGTATTTCAGCCGATGGAAAATCCGTCGCTTATGTTCATGGTGAAGGTAATATTTATCGTATAGCGTTGTTAGACTTAAAAACAAAATCATCAAGAATTTTAACCGATGGCCCACTGGATGAATCACCGGGGTTTGCCCCTAATAACAGTATGATCTTATTTGCCTCACAGGAAAAAAATCAGGCGGTACTGGCAGCGGTATCCGTCGATGGTCGGCAAAAACAGCGCCTGGCATTTACTGACGGAGAAGTAAGAGAGCCATCCTGGGCAGCGGTGAGACATTAGCGTTTTATATTTAATTTTTTGGATTGTAACTATGAGGATTTTCAGATGAAAAAAATATTATTTGTATCAGTATTAGCTCTTTCACTAGCAGCATGTGGCGACAGGATAAAACCTGATGATGAGACGACAGGTGATGGCAATGTATCGGGCGCTGACGGCGGTGCAACTGCAGGCGGTATCGGTGGCGGTTCGGGTATCGGTGGCACAGCACTTGAGGGTGGCAAACTGGTATCTTATGAAAAGAATGCGATAAATGACCCGAATAACGTATTATCTGAAAAAATAGTCTATTTTGGTTTTGACAGTAATACGGTCGGTGATGATTATGTCGAACTGGTGAAACACCATGGCAAGTACCTGTCGTTCAATGCCGCTGCCAGCGTTCGACTCGAAGGACATGCAGATGAGCGTGGTACACGTGAGTATAATGTTGCGCTGGCTGAGAAACGTGCACAGGCAGTCAAGCAGCTGATGTTATACGAAGGTGCGGGCAATGATCAGATTTCTATTGTAAGCTACGGCGAGGAAAAACCCGTTGCTTTTGGACATGATGATGAGTCGATGAGCCTGAACCGTCGTGTAGAAGTTGTTTACCAATAAGTGATCTTGATCGAACGTCAATAGTGAACATGATAAAAATGAAATACGAGATAAAAAAATATAGCCTTGTCGTCTGTGGATTGCTTGCCAGCGGTAATGTGCTGGCTGCAGATGAGAGCCTTGAAAACCTTAATGACAAGCAGCGTATTCAACGGCTTGAACGGATGATGGACTCTGATGTCCTGCGAGAGCAGAGAGAAACCATGATGTCTCTACGTGAAGAAACAGCCGCATTACGTGAGCAGATCGAGCAGCAGGAGTATGAGCTTGAAAGCATGAAGCAGCGACAACGTAATTTATATCTCGATATGGACCGACGTATAAATAGCGTTGAAGCAGGCGGTCGCAGTGCTGCGAAAATGGCTGTGCCCGTGCCGCCACCGAACACCTCATCTGGCAAGGTCGCTGTGCCTGTCGTAGTCGCAGGTGATAATGACGGTCAGGAAGCTTATTCAAAAGCTTTTGCGTTATTAAAAGAGGGGCAGTACAAACAGTCGATCGCTTTATTTGAAGCGTTTAAAACCAACTACCCAAACAGTAAATATGCTGATAATGCGCAATACTGGCTTGGTGAGGCCAACTATGTTTCCCGTGACTATAAAAAAGCATTAACAGAGTTTCAACAGTTAATCGCTCAATATCCTGAGAGCTCGAAAATCTCAGGCGCACGCTTAAAGATCGGTTATGTTTATTTTGAGCTAAAAAACTGGGCAGCAGCCAGTGAAGCCCTGCAGCAGGTGATTAGTCTGTATCCTGATACCACGGTCGCTAAAAAAGCCAACGAACGTCTGCAGCGTATGAAACGAGAAGGGCATCTGTAACTATCTCGTTGACTAATGTCAAATCAAGCACGCCTGAAAATCACAGAGATATTTTATTCGTTACAGGGTGAAGCGCGCAATGTGGGGTTACCAACCATCTTTGTGCGTTTGACTGGTTGCCCTTTGCGTTGTGATTATTGTGATACGGCATATGCCTTTACCGGCGGCGAATGGATGGATATCGATGCCATCATCGATGAGCTCAAACAATACAAAACGTCGCATATCACGGTTACCGGGGGGGAGCCTCTAGCGCAGAAGAATTGCATCGGTTTGCTCGAGCAACTATGTGATCTGGGTTATGACGTCTCGTTAGAGACCAGTGGCGCAATGCTGGTCGATCAGGTCGATGCGCGTGTGGTTAAAATCCTGGATGTTAAAACACCCGCGTCGAAAGAGGACAGTAAAAACAGGCCGGAAAACTTCGCATTGTTACAGGCAGATGATCAGATTAAATTTGTTATCTGTGATGAAAATGATTACGCCTGGAGCAAGCAGTTTATCGAGCAGCATCAACTTGAGAATAAATGTGAGATCCTGTTCTCACCGAGTCATGAGCAGTTAGATGCAGCAACATTGGCGGCCTGGATACTACGAGACCAGCTTAAGGTTAGATTCCAGCTGCAGCTGCATAAGTATCTGTGGGGAGATACACCCGGTGTTTAATCTTTACCGGATGCCCTGTCGCGAGAATAATCATGCCTGCTGATAATAAACCAGCTAAAGCCATCGTGCTGTTGTCGGGCGGTCTGGATTCTGCCACGGTGCTGGCGATCGCCAGTCAGACATTTGATTGTCATGCCCTGAGTTTTGATTATGCGCAGCGCAGCCTGTCTGAGATCAATGCGGCAAAACAATTAGCAGAACGTTACGCTGCAAGTCACCAGATCATTCATATCGATGACGGTGTCATGGCAGGTTCTGCATTAACGGATAAAACCATTGCGGTGCCAGATGCAGCTTCCAGCCGGCTGGCGAAAGATATTCCGGTGACCTACGTACCGGCAAGAAATACACTGTTTTTATCCCATGCTCTGGCGATAGCTGAAGTGCTATCGTCGCAGGATATATTCATCGGCGTTAATGCGGTGGATTATTCCGGTTACCCTGACTGTCGTCCAGAGTATATAAGCGCTTTCGAAACCATGGCAAATCTGGCCACAAAAGCAGGGGTTGAGGGGCATCGGCTGACGATCCATACGCCTCTGATCGATAAGAGCAAAGCCGAGATCATCCGTATCGGCAATGACCTGGGGGTTGATTACAGGCTGACGGTCTCCTGTTATCAGGCGAACGAGCAGGGTGAAGCCTGCGGAAATTGTGATTCCTGCCAATTGCGCCGAAAGGGTTTTGAAGATGTCGGTATTAGCGACCCGACACGATATTTTTAGGCTTATTATTGCCCGATAACATTGTTTTTCGCGGCAACTCCATGTATGATTCGCGCCTTCTTATTGTGTTGGTTTTGACAGCGGAAGGTTACCCGTCATCGATAGCATATAAAGCAAATATGGGCCGTTAGCTCAGTTGGTAGAGCACCGGACTTTTAATCCGATGGTCGAGCGTTCAAGTCGCTCACGGCCCACCATATAAATCAAAGACTTAGCTTTCATGCTAGGTCTTTTTTTTGTGCTCTGTAATTTAGAGCACCACGCCTCCTTGCTCCACCTCACGATACAGTGACAGGCATCGTATATCGCTAGCTACCCAGTTATACCGATTTGTACCTCCTTTTTTAATGGCATCAAGATTGTCCGTGCTTGCCCTCTGTTGTATGTCAGAAATATATCGATAGCGGAAGATACTAATGGATATTCAGGCCCCTGTTAAAATCCTTCGGTATCAGATACCTACAGCATAATTGATTAATATCAGTAAAAAAAGATAATAGCCGAGTCACACTAATCAGATGATAGTTTTATCTTAGATATTATGGTTGGTGAGGAGGCGTGTATGTTAAACAGCAGCAAACAGGAAACAGAATGTAAAAAGGATACTCCTGTAAACCTATGGTCTTCTATCGATGACTCTGTTTCAGCAGGTGAGGTGAGATCATGTCAGTTCACTCATCGATCAATGTTAAAAAAATTACTTTTATTGTTTTCTCTTGCCAGTGTAATCTGTTTTCCAGCTTATGCTCTCGATAGCGGCATCGAAAGCTTGCGGCAGAGCGGTAAAGCCTTTTCATCGGTGGCTAAATCTGTTTCTCCCTCCGTTGCATTTATCCAGGTCGAAGGCCAGGCAAGTGTTGAGGAGTCTGAAACTTTTCCATTTTCATTCGATGAAGACTTTTTTGAGCGCTTTTTTGGCGAGCGTTTTTTTGGTGGTCCTTTCCATGACATGCCGCACAGAGACAACCTGCCACAATACCAGCATCGCACCATAAGCCAGGGTTCGGCTTTTGTCTTCAAGTCGGAAGATGGCGTATTGACTGATAAGACCTACCTGATAACCAATAACCATGTCGTCGAAGGTGCAGATAAAATCCGGGTCAAGTTTATGGACGGAGATGAATTTACTGCTGAAGTGACCGGGCGTGATCCGCAATCAGATGTCGCCGTGATCGAAATCAAGGACGGCAAGCGTCCTGTCTTACCGCTGGGGGATTCATCTAAACTGGAAGTCGGTGAGTGGGTAGTGGCTATTGGCAATCCCTTCGGCCTGAGTCATACCCTCACCGTCGGTGTCGTCAGTGCAACAGGTCGTACCAGTGTAGGGATTAATGACTATGAAGACTTTATCCAGACCGATGCCGCGATTAATCCCGGCAACTCAGGGGGGCCATTAGTTAATCTGGATGGTGAGGTCGTCGGTATCAACACCGCCATTTTTTCCCGTAACGGTGGTTACATGGGAATAGGGTTCGCCATTCCGATCAATATGGCAAAAGAAATTGCCCAGCAACTCATGGATAAAGGTGAAGTTACCCGTGGTTACCTGGGTATCTATATCCAGCCTCTGACAGCCGATCTGGCACAAGCATTCGATATTAAACAGGATCAGGGTATTCTTGTTGCCGGTGTTAGCGAGGATTCTCCCGCGGCTAAAGCCGGTCTGCAACAAGGCGATGTTATTATTGCCTTTGGCGGTAAGCCGGTTTCAGATGTGGGCGTTTTTCGTAATGAGATCTCGCTGATCCAGCCCGGTGAAGAGGAAAATATCACCATTATCCGGAACGGTAAGCGGAAAACGTTAGTCGTTACCATTGGTGAGCATGACGAGGACAGCGACATCGACAGAGGCCCGACTCAGAGCACTGAGCAGCTCGGCCTGACAGTACAAACACTGACCGCTGACCTGGCCAGGCAATTTAACGTCGAGATCGACGAAGGCGTCGTGGTTACAAAAGTTAAACACGGTTCCATCGCGGCTCTGGCCAGGATCGATGCGGGCACGATCATTTTGCAGGTCAATCGCAAGCCGGTTAAAACCGCTGATGAATTCAAACGTGCAATTAACAAAGCCAGTAAAGACAGACGAGTATTGCTGCTGATCCGTTCCGAGGAAGGACAGCGTTATGTCGTGCTGAGCTGGTAAGTAGAGATTGCTATTGTGTTTGTGTTTTGGAAGTCCGCCTCGCAGAACTGCAGCTGCAGAGTTTGATGTACCAAGATCTATGCCAATAATTGCCATAACGATGCTCCATATCACATGAAAGATAATAAAAAACAAACAGATCAAAAAACACTACTAATCAATTATAAATATACTATTTCTGAGCTGTTAATCACGATTCGAACAGGCCTATAGTTGATTAGGTTGATATGCCTCAAGCAAATCGTGTGAAACTAATATTATAAATTTTATGCTATTAAATAGTGCTTTTTCATGATCTGACTCAGGGTATTTCGATAAGATTTAGTCAATCATAGAAGTATATTTATAGAGTTCTCAGTGAGAGATCGTTGAGTTATGAACAATCTATTCTCCAGCTATTACAAATTCCATAATTATCTGCGTTCTATTACCTTGCTCGTAGCAATGTTGGCCTTACTGAGCCTTATCGGTTGGTTATTGGCTGGACCCGCAGGCATCATCTGGTTTTTTATTGTCGGTGTGCTTGTTTTGATGAGTGGTCTTCGATTAACACCGCATTTTATTTTACGTCTGTATCGGGCGCAGATGATATGTCCCAGAGATGCACCGCAACTGTATGAGATTATTAGCCGGTTGGCAAAGCGGGCTAATTTGAAAAAGGTGCCAGATCTTTGTTATATCCCAGGCAAGATAATCAATGCCTTTACTACTGGGTTAAATGATAGCGCCATCATTGCACTCAGTGAAGGCATGCTTCAGCAGCTTGATACTCGTGAACTAACTGGTGTGCTGGCACATGAGATCAGTCACATCCGCAGGCATGATCTATTCGTTATGTTGCTGGCTGACATCATGAGCCGTCTGACCAGTATCATGGCATTTACCGGGTATATTCTTATCTGGATATATATCCCACTATTCATATTTACGGATGCAGAAGCGCCGTGGGTTTTACTTATCGTGCTGACGCTGGCTCCCTCGCTTAGTTTCTTAATGCAACTGGCCTTATCCCGGGTGCATGAATTTGGCGCTGATCTGGAAGCCGCACGACTCACCAATGATCCCCTCGGTCTGGCCTCGGCACTTGAAAAAATAGAACGCTACCAGGGAAGCTGGGCTGAAAGAATATTTATCTCTTCTCGTCGCATGCGCGAACCAGCTCTGTTGCGTACGCATCCTTTTATGATTGATCGAGTAAACCGACTCAAGGATCTGGCAGCACAACAGCGTTCATCAGGTCATGCGTTCGATTCCAATAAAAAACAGAACTGGGGTCAGCTTCTCTCACACGATGATTCTCCGGGACTACGATTTCCCTGGATATGGCATTGAGGATAGAGTGATGGTTATGATTTTTTAAAATACTGAAGACAGATGAATGAACGGTTATTGAATATACTGTAACTAACCTGGTTAGATTTCTATGAAGAAAAATAACGATAAAAATAATCTTAAGCTTGCGGTGGAAAATTTGTACCAGCATTGCGATCTCTCACATCTGTCATTTAATACCACGGCTGACATGGGAAAGGATTACCCGCACCTGGGGCAGGAACGCGCCATGGATGCGCTCAAGTTCGGCATTGGCATGAAACATGATGGTTATAACCTTTTTGTGCTTGGTTCAACCGGTCTAGGAAAAAATACCACGGTAAAAAAATTACTGGCGGTAGAATCTGTCACTGCAGAACCTCCCTCTGACTGGTGTTATATCAATAACTTTTCTCAGCACCACAAACCGTTGATACTCAAGCTTCCTCCAGCTTATGGCAGTAAATTGCAACATGATATGCTGCAGCTGCTGGATGATCTGCTGGTAGCGATACCTGCTGCTTTTGAGAGTGAGGAGTACAGAACACGGGCGCAGGCGATAGATGATGAGTATAAACAGAAAGAGATTTCTGTATTCAAAGATCTCTCAGATAAAGCGGAGAAAAAAAACATAACGATGTTACGTACTCCGGGTGGTTATACCCTGGGCCCGGTAAAGGATGGCAAGGTCCTGTCGCCAAATGAATTTGACAAGCTGGATGAGAAAGAACAGGAAGAGATAAAAAAAGTTGTTGATGAAATCGAAGATGAACTTATCGAGACTATTCATAAGCTGCCATTATGGTACAAAGAGAACAGGGAAAGAATTAAACAGCTAAATCTGGAGATATCGGAGCTGGCCGTCAACCAGTTTATTTCTGAATTAGCAGCAAAATACAAAGAGCTTTCCGAAGTTATAAATTTCATCGATACTGTAAAACGTGACATTATCGAAAATGTAAATGCATTTCGAAAATACGGTACGGAGATCGAGGCAGGCAATAATAATCACCAGATGATTCTTTCGGCGTTTTCAAAATACCAGGTAAACGTGCTGGTCGATAATAGTGATACCGAAGGTGCGCCAGTTATTTATGAAGACAATCCGACCTATCTCAATCTGATCGGTCGAATAGAACATATCGCCCAGTACGGTACACTGTTAACGGATTTCACCCTGATAAAAGCCGGCGCACTGCATCGGGCTAATGGTGGATACCTGGTGCTCGATGCGCGCAAGGTGCTGATGTCACCCTTTTCATGGGAAGGACTGAAACGTGCGATCCATGCCCATGAAGTGCGTATCGAATCACTGGAGAAGATGCTCAGTCTTGCCAGTACGACATCACTGCAACCGGAACCGGTTCCTATCAATGTCAAGGTTGTGCTCACAGGAAGCCGTTTACTTTATTACCTGCTCAAACAGTATGATCCTGAGTTTGGCTTATTGTTTAAAGTGGCTGCTGACTTTGCTGAAGACATTGAACGTAACGATGAGAACAGCGAACTGTATGCACAGCTGATCGCAGGCCTGCAGAAAGAAAACGAACTGATACCCTTTACTAAAAATGCCGTGCAACGCATCATCGAACATTGTTCCAGACTGCTGGAAGACAGTGAGAAACTGTCTCTGCACATGGGCAGTCTGCTGGATCTGTTAAGAGAAGGTGATTACTGGGCGCGACAGGATGATCGACAGGAGATTACCGAAGACGATATACAGAAAGCAATCGATACCCGTCGATACCGCCTGGACCAGATACGCGAACGTGTGCATGAGCAGGTGATCAGAGGCAACTACCTGCTTGATACCAGTGGTGAAAAAGTTGCGCAGATTAATGCCTTAAGTGTGATACAGCTTGGCGATTATACCTTTGGCCGGCCATCCAGGATCACTGCCACAGCAAGACTGGGGCAGGGCAAGGTGATCGATATCGAACGTGAAGTAAAACTCGGCGGTGCAATACATTCAAAGGGCGTGATGATTCTTTCTTCTTACCTGGCGAATCGTTATGCAAAAGACCAGCCGATATCATTGTCAGCCAGTCTGGTTTTCGAGCAGTCTTACGGTTTCGTCGAAGGTGATAGTGCTTCTGCTGCTGAACTCTGCGCGTTGCTTTCAGCGCTTTCTGAGGTTCCGATAAAACAAAACTTTTCAGTGACCGGTTCGGTTAACCAATATGGTGAGATACAGACTATCGGCGGAGTGAATGAAAAGATAGAAGGCTTTTTTGATATATGTAATACCAGAGGGTTAACCGGTGATCAGGCAGTTGTGATACCGGAATCGAACATAAAACATCTGATGTTGCGTGAAGATGTGCGAGCGGCGGTAGAAAAAAATAGATTTGCTATCTACTCAGTACAAACGATCGATCAGATGATGGAGCTGCTGACCGATAAAGTAGCGGGTATTAAGGATGAAGATAAACATTATCCGCAGGGCTACGATCAATTACCGGGTACAGAAACGGATCGATCAGTTGAATAAGTTACGCAGGTCTTTTCATGATGGTGATGTGAAAAAACATAGTTTCGCCAGGAAAAATGAAATCAAACCATAAAAATATTTTAATCGTATTTGATGCTTCCGGGCACACTGCTGTCTCTATGCGCATAGCAACTGAGCTCGCAGTTAAGATGCAGACGGGCATACGTGCATTATATGTAGAAGACAATAATCTTTTAAATGCTGTCGAGTTACCGTTTACCCGTGAAGTATCATTGCAGACTGCAGCAAAAAGTCATATCGATTCGGCATCGATGATGCAAAAGTTTCGCGCTGATGCAGAAAATATTAAAAAACAGATCGAGGAGATGGCATTAACTCATCGTGTATCGTTGAGTTTCAGTTCGATGCGTGGCCAGAAAGTACAGGTCATCAAAAACCGGACGGAAGAAGTGAATATGGTGCTTATCCCGGCAGCCTGTTCAAGCCGCTCTGGAAAGCAACAAACTTATCATAGAGATGAAATTATTCTTGTCTATGAAGATAACAGTCCGGCATCCGAAAAATCTCTAAATATTGCATTGTCACAGTCAGTTAAGCAGAATTATCAACTGATTATTTTCGTTAATAATGAGCAGTCAAAACAACACGTGGAGAAAATACTGAGACAGAAGGGGGTACATGCGGTGTGTCAGGTAAACGATTTTTCTAGCCTGGATGAGGTTGTTCTCTTAATGTATAAACATACACCGGCTTTACTCGTTCTGCCTGATGATAGTCCTCTGGTTCAGGATGAGGCAATGTTGAACAAGCTGATCAATTTTCTGCAGAGTGATATTTTGCTGATTCGTTAAAGGGGTACGTTAATCATGAGTAATTTAAAAATACGTGCGGTGTTATTTGATTTTGGCGGTGTCATCGCCGAAGAAGGTTTTTACAATGGGCTGATCAATCTAGCAGAAAAGCAGGCGCTGGATGCGCGCAGTATGCCAGAGGAGGGTATGAAGGCAGCCTATGATTCCGGCTTTGTACTCGGTCAGGGCACCGTCTCGGATTTCTGGGCGTTGATGCGTAAACGGACCGGCCTGGAAGGCGCAGATGATTTTCTCAGCGACAGAATCATTGATGGCTTCCAGATAAGACACTGGGTGATTGAGCTGGTTCGAAGCTTGCGGTCAAAAGGTTATATCACCGGTATTCTGAGCGACCAGTCGCACTGGTTGTATGAGCTGGATAGCTACGATCACTTCTTCAAAGAGTTCGATTATATCTACAACAGTTACGAACTTGGTAAAAGTAAACGTGATGCAACATTGTTCAGCGATGTCGTGAATGACCTCGGGCTGCAACCTGCCGAGGTGCTTTTTATTGATGATAATGAAGAAAATGTGAAACGTGCCAGAGACGTTGGTTTAAAAGCCTTTCTCTATGTCGACCACAAAACATTAATTCCTGAGATCAGTAATGTATTAAGAGAAACGTTTGAACAATAAATACCAAATCGTATAATTTTTTGCACATTGCCAGCTGGATGCTGGTCTTATCCTTTCATCGTGCAGACCTGAACATGTATTCGGTCGCCGGTAAGTTATCAATTAATTATGGCGGTGCTGAGCTTAACTATAGCCGCATGCATAACATGATATCTATTCTGGCTTCAAGGGTTATCAGGGTCAGCTGGACCAATCGGTATCCAGATGCCGTAATCACATCTTAAAACAGAGGTTCCGCTTTTGATGTAAGCGCCAGTTGAAAAACTTTTTTCATTAAAATGACAAACAGGTTCACCGGGTACTTGCTGACGTAAGGTTTCAGTATCATCGCCGCTTTCTTCTGCGATAGGTGAGGTGTTCAACTCTGGATCCGGTGCCCCGACATCGGTAGCATGTTTTAAATCAGTCATCACATAGTCCCCTTTAATATTTCTGTTTGCAAATAAAACATTAATAGCTAAAGAAAGAATACACGGTTTTGAAGTTTACATCAGCACCCACCTTGTTCTTTCTTGATCAGCATCAAAGTATTGCTCATTAAATACTACGAGAGGAGAATGAGTTGTCCGCTCAATAAAGGAGATATTTTTTCTGTGAAATATTGACCAGGGTCAACACATTGTAAACATCGTTAGGAGAAGAATAAGTTATCTCTAATTTAAACGGCAGTTGATGTGTAACTGTTAAATGTCATAAGTAGGCAGTATGGATAATATATTTTCGTTTGCTGATGAGTTAGGACCATTAAAGGTCATTCATGTGCATGAACCTTCTATCGGATTGCAGGGCGTGCTGGTAGTCGATAATGTGGCGAAGGGACCATCTATCGGCGGCGTACGCATGGCGCCGGATGTAACCACTGACGAATGTGCCAGACTGGCGCGTGCCATGACCTTTAAGAATGCAGCAGCAGGTCTGCCTCACGGCGGTGGCAAAGCCGTTCTGGTCGGTGACCCCAAGATGCCCAGGCAGCAGAAAGAGACCTTGATACGTGGTTTTGCCTGTGCCTTAAGAGAAGTTGAGCAGTATATCTTTGCCCCGGACATGGGCACCAATGAAGAATGTATGGCCTGGATAAAGGACGAAGTTGATCGTGTGGTTGCGTTGCCCAGGGAAATCGGCGGCATTCCGCTTGATGAGATCGGAGCGACTGGCTGGGGGCTCAGTCATGTGGTTGATGAGGCGCTCAAGTTTTGTGATTTTAATATCCGCGATGCGCGTATCGCAGTGCAGGGATTCGGTGCGGTCGGTAAACACGTCACCCGTTTTTTAACTCGGCAGGGCGCAATCGCAGTTGCCGTCGCTGACTCGAAAGGCACTATCTATAATCCAGATGGGCTCGATGTCGAACAATTGATCGCCCTTAAACAACAGGGGAAAAGTGTCACTGAGTATGCTGGCGGTGAAAAGCGCAGTGGTGATGCCATCATCGATATCAACTGTGATATCTGGATTCCGGCGGCACGCCCGGATGTGATCCACGAAGATAATGTGCATCGGCTTAATGCCAGGCTGGTGGTGGAAGGGGCCAATATTCCCATCACCCATGGTGCAGAAAAAATACTGCATGATAAAGGCGTACTCTGTATTCCTGACTTCATCGCCAATGCCGGTGGTGTCATCTGTGCGGCGATGGAATACCAGGGCGCAAACCAGTCAGCGGCGATGGCAACTATTGAAGAAAAACTGCGTCGAAATACTATCGAAGTGTTACAGACAGCAGAACGCGATCAAATATTGCCGCGTGATGCATCACTGGCGATGGCACGTAAACGTATTGAAAGGGCGATGAGTTTTCGCCGCTGGAATTTATTCTAGCGGCGCCTGTTTTGAAACAGTGGGGGTAAGCTATGTTTCGCATACGCTTTCATGGGCGAGGTGGTCAGGGCATGAAAACAGCGAGCCGGATACTCGGTAGCGCTTTTTTCATCGCAGGCTACGAAGTACAGGATGCGCCGCGTTATGGTGCCGAGCGACGCGGTGCGCCTCTGTTTGCTTATGTCCGAGCCGATAGATCACCGGTCAATGAACGCGGCATCATCAGTCACCCAGACCTGGTGGTGGTATCGGATGACACCCTGGTGGGTATGCCGGCTGCCGGGGTGATGCAGGGTATCGACCAGCATACTGTGTTGCTGATCAATAGTCATGAACAGGCAGAAACCTGGTCTGAACGCCTCAATACAGCGGCGAAGATCATCATCTTGCCCGCCAGGGAAGATGTCGAAGACCGGGCTGAGTTGCCTTATATCGGCAGCAGTTGCGCCGCCGCTAGCGCCGCTTTGAGCGGGGTGATATCTCGTCAGGTGTTTACCGAGGCTTTGAGCGAAGAGCTGAGCCACCTTGGCGATGATGTCGTCAGACAAAATCTGGAGATAGCTTTAACAGCCTTCGATGCCATGCTTCCATATGCGGGAATGCTGCAGGAAACCGGCCTGCCATCAGCGGTCGATTATCAAAAACCTGAATGGGTTGAACTACCGTTTGAAGCAGCGGCTATTTCAGCGCCGGCGATCCATGCCGGTGCCACCAGTGTGAAAGTGCGCACCGGTTTATGGCGAACCATGCGTCCCATCATCGATTATGAAAGATGCAGTGGTTGCTGGTGGGTATGCAGTACCTATTGTCCGGATGGAGCGATCAATGTGACTGCTGAAGGTTTGCCGGAGATTGATTATGACCACTGCAAGGGATGCCTGGTCTGTGTTGCTCAGTGTCCGCCACAGGCGATCGAGTCGATACCGGAACACGTTGCTAAACAGCGCGAAAGCTCTGCAGTCGACACCTCGGGAGGTAGTCATGACACGTAAGTTGCTCACCGGTAATAGTGCAGCGGCATGGGGCGCTCGCCTGGCCAGAGTTGAATATACACCGGCCTTTCCGATCACGCCGCAGACGGAAATTATAGAAGACCTGTCGCTGTGGATTGATCGCGGTGAGATGGATGCCCGAATGGTAACGCTGGAGTCAGAGCATTCCATGATTACTGCGGCGGGTGCTGCAGCATCTTCAGGTGTGCGAGTGTTTACCGCAACCTCCAGTCAGGGCCTGCTCTATGGCATGGAGATGGTCTACACCGTTGCTGGCTGGCGTGCGCCGTTTGTTATGGTCAACGTCTCGCGTGGCCTGTCATCTCCCATCACCCTGGAGTCCGATCATAGCGATATCATGGCGGCACGTGACAGCGGCTTTTTACAGATTCACTGCGCTACCTGCCAGGAAATTACCGACAGCGTGTTGCTGGCTTACCGGCTGGCGGAACATAAAGATGTTCGCCTGCCGGCGATCGTTAATCTGGATGGTTTTTATCTTTCCTTTACCCGCGAACCGGTTGATCTGCCGGACGCTGAGAAAGCGGCGGCATTCGTCGGTGAGTTTGATCCTGAGAACCTGCAGTTCAAAAGTGGCGCACCACTGAGCCAGGCCATGGCGGTACTTGGCGGCGGGCCTTATTCCTATTTCCGTTATGAGGTACATCTGGCGCTACAGCGTGTGTTGTCGGTCTACGATGAGATTGCCGATGAATTTGCTGATGTTTTCGGTCGCCGCTACGACATCATCGATAACTACCAGATGGATGACGCCGAGTATGTTTTTGTGATGATGGGTTCTTTTGCCACCAAGGCACATGATGCGGTTGATAGTCTGCGACAGGCAGGCTGGAAAGTCGGTCTCGCACGGGTCAGAGTCTTCCGGCCATTCCCGCAGGAAAAAATCAGACAGCTGTTAACCGGCCGTCGTGCGGTAGCCGTGATCGATCAAAACATTTCTATGGGTATGGGCGGCGTGCTGCACAGTGAGCTTGCCACGGCTTTGTATGGTTTAAGAGATGCTCCGGCAGTACTGGCCAGTTATATCGGCGGCTTAGGCGGTCGTGATATCAGTCAGCAGGAATTCTTTAAAATGATTGATGAGCTCAAACAGGCCTGTGACAAGGGAGA
This sequence comes from uncultured Gammaproteobacteria bacterium, assembly GCA_963752725.1. GTDB lineage: Bacteria > Pseudomonadota > Gammaproteobacteria > SZUA-229 > SZUA-229. The sequence goes on along the minus strand of CAVWAI010000049.1, from coordinate 166,141 downwards.
AACGCTGCCGCCACGTCTGCTGTACACACAGAATGAATTAACCGAAATACGCAATCTGCAGGCCATTGCACAGGCAGAACACGCGGATATAAAGCAGGCTGAAACAAATAAGACGAAGAGTAAGAAGTGAGGTCACTATTATGATTAAGGAATCACTGGTCCATTTTCATCGTATGAAAGACATGCCTTCTTCTCACCTGCTCGGTACCGGTACGCCGATGTGTGCCGGCTGTGGCGGCCTGGAAGCGCTGCACAACATGTACGATATCCTCGGCGAGAAAACCGTGTTCGTCAATGCCGCCGGCTGTATGACGCTGTTATCGGTTTATCCGTTCACCCCGTTTCGCGGTGGCTGGCTGTATACCGCCATGGCGTCGGCACCTGCTGGCGCACAGGGGATACGTGATGCCCTGGACATTCGGCTACAGAAGAAAAAAATGACGGCAGAGGACGACATGGAAGTGGTCGTGGTAACCGGTGACGGTTCCGCCTATGGCATGGGATTGTCAGCGACTTCAGGGGCGATGGACCGCAACCTTGATTTTATTTACCTGTGTTACGACAATGAAGGTTACGGAAATACCGGCCAGCAATATTCGGCGGCGACGCCACATGCCGCGCTGACCTCAACCAGTAAAGGTTCACACGGATACCCCGGTTTCAAAAAAGACCTGTTCTCCATCTGGGCGGCACATCGTCCGGCTTACGTAGCAACCATCATCGGCGCGGAACCGCTCGACCTGGCTAAGAAGATAGAAAAACTGCAGACCATGAAAGGCCCGCGTATGCTGATTGCACTGGCACCCTGTCCGACCGGTTGGGACTATGATCCACAATTGAGTGTGGAGATTGGCCGGCTTGCAGTACAGACCGGCGTCTGGCCACTGAAGGAATATATCGATGGTGAAGTGGTGCACACCAGGTTGCCTAAAAAAGACAAAACCGGCAAGCGCACCCCGGTGGAAGAATATTTGAAACTTCAGGGACGTTTCAAACACCTGTTTCAGCCGCAACGAGATGAACAGGGTATTGCCGAAATCCAGGCGCGTATCGATGCATACTGGGATAAGGTCAGCAGCTGATGCCGACTCATCTGGCCAGCTATTTTCATCGTGGCGGCGAGGCGCCTCTGATCGGTCAGACCATCCCTGAATTTTTCCGCACCATCGTCAAGCAGTTTCCGGATCGGGAGGCGGTAGTTTCACTGCCGCAGCAACGACGCTTAAGTTACCGGGAGTTTTCTTCGGCAAGCGACGAACTGGCCAGAGGTTTACTGGGGCTGGGATTTAAAAAGGGAGATCGCATCGGTGTCTGGTCGACCAATAATATCGAATGGCTGCTGATACAGATGGCGACTGCACGTATCGGCGCCATACTGGTCAACATCAACCCGGCGTATCGTCCGCGGGAGCTGGCTTACGCACTGGAGCGCTCAGAAGTACAGGGACTGTTCGTTATTCCCGGTTTTCGCAGCAGTGATTATGTCGCCATGCTGCGGCAGCTGATTCCAGAGCTGCAAAAAAACAATACCGAGATAGACTCAAAAGCGTTGCCGAATCTGCATCGCGTGGTGCTTTATCAGCCGGATGATGCCTTGCATACGGAAGTGCCGACACCGGGTTTCACCAGCTGGCAGGAAGTCATCCATGCCGCAGAAACTATCAGTCAGCAGGAGCTGGACGAAGACACCCTGAAACTGGATCGTGATGATGTCATCAATATCCAGTACACCTCAGGTACCACCGGTTTTCCCAAGGCGGTGATGCTGACACATCATAATATTTTGAACAATGCGTGGTTCTCTGCACAGGCGCTGCATTTTAGTGAACAGGATCGACTGGTCGTGCCGGTACCTTTTTATCACTGTTTTGGCATGGTGCTGGCCAACCTGTTATGTTTTTCTGTAGGCGCCTGTGTCGTCATCAGCAGTGAACATTTCGATGCTGAAAAAGTTTTACAGGCGGTGGCAGAAGAAAAATGCACAGCGATCCATGGTGTGCCGACGATGTTCATCGCAGAGCTGGAGCATGAAAATTTTGCAGACTATGATCTTTCCAGTTTACGTACCGGCATCATGGCCGGTGCACCGTGCCCGGCTGAACTGATGAAACGCGTGATGAAGCAGATGCACTGTGAAGAAATCCTGATCGGTTATGGTGAAACTGAAGCTTCGCCGCTGACACATCTGACCTCGCGTGATGACAGTTTTGAACGCCGCATCAATACCGTGGGACACAACCTGCCGCATCAGGAAGTAAAAATTGTTAATACTGAAACCGGTGTTACGGTAGCGCTGGGTGAGATCGGTGAGATCTGTTTTCGTGGTCATCACGTCATGCGCGGTTATTACGGTGATGCAGAAAAAACTGCAGAAGCAGTTAATGAAGCCGGCTGGCTGTTTTCCGGGGACCTTGGCAGTATGGATGAAAACGGTTACCTGCAGATTACCGGTCGACGCAAGGAAATGATCATTCGCGGCGGTGAAAATATTTATCCGCGAGAGATAGAAGACTTTATCTTTACTCATCCCAAGGTTGCAGAAGTGGCGGTATTCGGTGTGCCTGATGACTTTTATGGTGAACAGGTAGCGGCCTGGATCGAACCGCACAGTGGTGAATCAGTGAGCGAAGAAGAGATTCGTGAGTTCTGTAAAGAAAATATGGCGCACTTTAAAATTCCTAAATATATACGTTTCGTAAAAGAATTTCCCATGACGGTAACAGGCAAACTGCAAAAATTCAAAATGCGCGAAGAAATGTCTAAATTGATAGTACAGGGGTAAGGAAATTATTATATTGCAGTTATCTTTGCCGTTACATAGCAGGCCGTCTTACATAGATATCCGGTTACTGGCATAGCGATTGTTGCTGATTCAATAAAAAGGCCCTGAACATTGTTCAGGGCCTTTTTGTTTTAAAAATTAAAGCTTGGTATAGCTTTGCTTTCTAAGATTACTTCCTTTGGCTAGGACCATTAATTTTCAGACCATTACTCATGTAGGTGTGGAAGTACTCAAGTGCTTTATATTCATCACTTTGAGATTTAAATGGTTTTGCACGTACCTGTTTGTTACAGCCGCCATAACGACGGTGTAAGGTACCCATGCCTGCCCACTTATTACGGTAAACCGGGAAGCCTGTGGTGTGACCTAGAGCAGGGCTCAGGATGTCAGCACGGATCTTGCTACCAGAGTAGTAATAATGACAATCGGCACATGACATATTTAACTGGCCACGTTTAGCGTAAAAGTGTTTTTTACCACGATTGTAAGCAGCGACTGCTTTAGCATCGTTAGGCACTTTTACGTTGGTTTTCTGGCCACGTGACAGCGATGCTAAATAAGCGCCGATTTCAGTGATTTCACCTTTAGACCACTTCAGTGCTTTTTCACCGTTGTCAGTACGGCATTTGTTGATGGCTCCTTCCAGAGTCACAACTTTGCCGCTGTCAGTGTCAAAATAAGGATAATTTTGTTTTATGCCTTTTTTGTAGTTTGGAAAGCAACTTGCATAACTTTTACCGTTAGCAAATTTTTTGTTGAATTTACTTTCACCGTTATCGATAGCGATCTCGTATGAAGGAAATTCTTCAAATGCTTCCCATTGTTCACGAGAAGCAGCGTCTACGGAATAAACGCCATTTACAAAGTCATTCATCGGCACTTCAGGAAATTTTTTCGTGAAGTACGAGCGGAATGCTTTTAAGTCATCATCTGGTGTTGCCTGTGCTGCAAACGGTGTCGCAGCAATCAGCATAACAGATAATGCAGTAGCAATTTTTATCATGGTTCACCTTTTTTTGTTATTCCAAATTTGGTAATGAGAAAATTTAACTAAATCTCTCAATTATTTCATTTTGGCTTCGGTTGTATCACTCTTGCCGGTATTATCTACCCAGCTAACTTTAATCATGTCGCCGGCTTTTGCGCCAGTGAATGCAAAAGACAGGAATGGGTTTTTAGATATCGTACCGCTCCACTGAGCATTAATTACAGTTTTGCCGTCATGTTCACAAACGACTTCCTGAATGAAGTGGGCAGGAATTAACTTACCTGATTTTTTGTCTTTACGTAGGCCTGTTTCCATTGGGTGGCTGATTAAGCATTTTACTTTTGCTTCGCCTTTTTTGACCTTAGCGCGTATTTTTATTGATGATTTAGCCATCTTATTTAACCTCGTTATCTATGCTTAACCGCCGCAACCACCGATGGTGACTTTGACGTTTTTGGAAGTGCTATACAGTTTGCCACCGGCTTTTACTACAGCGGTAACGTCGGACGTTTTACCCATTTTTATACGGGTAGAAACAAAGCCGTTTGTGGTTGCACCAAGGTTAAATGTTGCACTTAAAGGTGTGGCATTTTTTGCAACAATTATGCTGATAGCTTCGGTGTTAGCAATATCGCTGGTAACGGTAATCGGGACAACCGCGCCGTTTTCTGCAATATCTGGAGCTTTCAGTTTAATGTCACTGCTTTCTGTAGTGCTGGAGCTTCCAAGAGAAGCTTCTAACGCTGCATTAGTATCTTTTGCTTCAAAAGCAGCTTTAGGCCATGCGGCTAAAACAGCTTTAGGTGTCAATAAGCCTGCACTGATCGCAATGCCAGTAGCTCCTGCGGCAAAAGTACCTTTGAGTAATACTCTTCGATTCTGATTCATCTAGTCTTACCTTCTGACTTTATAATGTATGGATAAAAGTGGTTACCAAATCGATCTCTTTAGAGGACATCACTGCGTGAGGGCCAAAAGGAATCATGATGGTATTGGGGTTGTTTTTGCGAGCATCGTTAATTTGAGCACGAAGTTTATCGTAGTCAGGGAAACGCGCTTTCATCGCAACAAGTGGTGGCCCAATATTACCGGCTAAAGATCCACCTTCGATCTGATGGCAAGCCAGGCAATTACCTTTTTTTCTGTCAAATGCTATCTCTTTACCTTTTGTAAGGTCAGCTGCTGCATCCGCACTAGCAATGCTTGGTGCAAATCCAAGGCAGCCTAATAAGGCAACGATTGACGTGGTTGTGGTTATATGTGCGGTTATCCGCATTCTTATCTCCTCCTAAATTTAAGTAGTACGTTACTAGACGTCATACTGAAGTAATTATTCACAATAAACTGAATAATTAATTGAAATATTTAGTCATGTGCAATTCGTAATCGTAGGATATATTCATTTATATACTCATAAATGAATAGTCAATATAGCATACTCCCTACAAGCGATAAGGCAAGGGGTTTATGTAAAAAACAATCGCTTTATATAGGTCAGTTTGTCAGGTGGGGTTGATCGTTAGAGCTGGTCTTTATACTTCTTTATCGCTTTCTTTAGTTCGAGTTTTGCTGCTTCAAGTCTCTGTTTTGTCGATGGGCTAATATTTTCCTGACTAAGCGCATTGTCATATTGTTGTATGGCAAGTTCGATATAGCCCTCGCGTACATACTGATTTCCGGTGGCTTCCAGGGCGGCACTGATCTGGCCATTAGAATAATAGGCATTGGCCAGAGCTTTATAGATTGTGGCGTAGTCATCCAATTGCAGCTGTTTTTTTAATAAAGCGATACTTTTATCAGGCATTTTGTTGTTATTTAATGCCTCGACATAGGCCATGGTGACGGGCAGATAGCCTGGATATAATTTTGCCAGTGAGCTCAGCACTTCTAAGGCTTTTTTGTCGTCCTGTTTACTGCTGTAGGCTTCTGCCAGGGCGAGTCGAAGCCAGGGATGTTGATGTTTTTCCTGGTTTTTTTCTAAGATCTGAATCGCGAGATTGCTGTTTTGTGTGCGAATGGCGGCCAGTGCTTTCTGGTACTGGCCGATGAGTCCGTTACCAACCACTTCATCATCGAGATAATACTCAGGTTGTTTACTGAGCAATACAGCTAAACGGGCTTTGGTGAATTGAAAATCGAGAGTGTCGACTGGTAAAGACTCATCTTTTTTGGCTACCCTGTCTTTCGCTTCGGAAACACGGTTGCTGCTCAGCGGGTGAGTGCGTAGATACTCCATGCCGCCATCAGGGCTTTTATTTAACAGGATTTCAAAAAACTCTACCATGCCCTGCGGGTTAATGCCGGTATCCGCTAATATACCGATGCCTACACGGTCAGCCTCGTACTCGTTACTGCGGGTGAAATTGATAGACGATTGCTGGCTGCCGGCAATCCCTGACATAAAGACGGCCTGTCCGGCCTGTGAATCCTGTGTGCCAACTAAAATAGCAGCCAGTAAGGTAGCGATGGTGAGTGCTGTTGAATTGCCAGAATTATCGAATGCCCGTGCTAGATGACGCTGTGAGACATGAGCGATCTCGTGTGCCAGTACGCTGGCAAGCTGGCTCTCATTTTTTGCTTCAAGAATTAACTGGGTGTGAATACCTATATATGCGGCGGGTCCGGCAAAAGCGTTGATCGTTGGTGCTTTAATGATAAAAAAATGAAAGTTATCACCTGCTGCGTCAGAGTGAGAGGCTAAACGTTTGCCGATACTGTTGAGGTAATAGTTTATCTGCAGGTCATCAACAAAGGGCAGGTTTGCCCGTAATGAACGGTAAAAGCCCAGGCCAAGTTGCCGCTCTTCTTTGCTGCTAAAACTATCTAAAGTCGGATCACCCAGGGTTGGCAGACTTGCGTGTGTAAGCGTGGTACTGGTTAAAAACAGGACGAACCCTAAAATGAGCCATGACAATGTTGATAAAGTTTTTGAAATCAGTGGCTTGGTCATTATTTAAGGTTATAGTTTATAGCGTATCTTGTTGGTAATGCTGAATATGGTATTGGCGTTTCAATAGTGCTTCAAGTTCTGCAGTTTAACTCTATATGATGTCTGTTAGGCAAATTGCAATATTTTAGTAAGCAGTTTATTAGAGAGTTCTGGCAGCATAAAGTTGCCTGTGAGATATTTTTATTGGTTTGATATCTGAATCTCAACAAAGGATTTACACATTAATCATATTTATAAATCTAATTCAGGTTTTTTGATAGAACAACGATTTTTTAGAAACCATATAATTTGAATGTTTATTTTGTTATCTGATTGACACTGGGTTATTTCTCAACTATTTAATTTGTAATTGATTATAAATACTTCATCCTATAAGAATAAATATTAAGTCTTTTGACTACACACACCTGCCGTTGGAGGTAGAAAATAATGAAAACAATGGTGAAAAAATCACTCTTAGCAATTGCCGTTTCTGGCATCATTGCATCACCGGCAGTAAATGCGACTAATGGTTACTTTAGTCATGGCTACAGTACAAAAGAAAAAGGTCTGGCAGGTGCAGGTACCGCATTGTCACAGGATGCGATGGCAGCGGCAACGAATCCGGCAGGTATGGCCTTTATTGGTGAGCGTATGGATCTTGGTCTACAGTTATTTAGTCCATCACCTCGTGGTTATACAGTTACCGGCACGCCGCCTGTACCTGGTGACGGGTCATTTACAGTGTTTGCTCCGGCTGCTCCGCCAACGTGTAATTTTCCTGACCCTGGCGGCAGTGGTGCTTGTGCACCACCATTCAGCGTGAACACTGGCAGCGTTGAAAGTGAAAATGATTTCTTTTTGATCCCGCATTTTGCCTATAACTGGCAGCTTGCTGATGATACCACCGCAGGTGTTGCGATCTATGGTAATGGCGGTATGAACACAGAATATAAATCAGGAAGTGCAATATTGCCTAATGGTAATGTCGTACTAATCCTCTGCTGCCTATAGAAGAGCTGCCTGGTACCTATGGTGCAGGTACCGCTGGTGTCAACCTGGCGCAGTTGTTCATCAATATCAATTTTGCCAAGAAACTGAATGATAAACATGCTCTTGGTGGTAGTTTGATCGTGGCTGGTCAGCGTTTTCATGCGCAGGGATTAGAGAACTTTCGGACAGTTTTCGCTTGATTCCAACAATTTGTCAGGCAATAGAAAATCAAATTCTTACGGTGCCGGCTTCAAGTTCGGTTACCAGGGTGAGGTTGCCAAAGGTATTCGTCTCGGTGCAGCATACCAGTCGAAGATCACTATGACCGCATTTGATGAATATAAAGGTTTATTTGCTGAGAACGGTGATTTCGATATTCCATCAACCTATAACATCGGTGTTTCCTTCGATGTCGGTTCATCCGGTGTGATTGTCGCTGATGTGCAACAGATCAATTACAGCGAAGTTGCTGCCATATCCAATACCGATATCACCATTGCTTGATGGCTCGTGTCTTAATGCGCTAAATGCAACGATTCAGGCAGGATTTAACACCAACACCAGCATCAGGTGCCGGTTGTTTAGGCGGTGCGGCAGGTGCTGGTTTTGGCTGGGAAGATATGACGATCATCAAAATAGGTTATCAATTTGATGTCGGTGATAAAAACACCTTCCGTGTTGGTTATAGCCATGCTGATCAACCTATTCCAGATTCTGAAACAATGTTTAACATACTGGCTCCAGCTGTTATTGAAGACCACTTCACTGCCGGTTGGACAATGAAGATGGGTGCTAACCAGGAGCTTAATCTGGCAGCGATGTATGCGCCGAATAATACTGTGAAGGGCGCTAATCCATTCGATGGTGGTGCAACGCAGATAGAAATCGAGATGTCTCAGTGGGACGTTCAGGCAGGATGGGCCTGGAAATACTGAGTTAGTCTTTTCAAGCATGATAAAAAAAGACCCCGGATGGGGTCTTTTTTTTGGTTAACTTATACTCAACTTTCTGTTTGATTTGTTAAATATTTCTGTAATAACTCGAATAGCGGGCATATTATCGGAGATTGTTTTTGAATGAATCTATATAAGTATATCGTAAATTGCTGAATAGTATAATTATTTTTTCGAAAACGCTTGCATAAGCGGCTGCTTTTATTTACATTGACGACCCCTGTATCTCACAATGGAGTGGATTAATTCTACCGTCGAATTAATTTTACGTGGGGCACGTGAGGCTAAATGAATATAATTCAGGAAAATTTTGGAGTGAAAATAACATGATAAAAGTTAGTACAAAAATACTTGCCGTTACAGCAGTAGCTGTTATGAGCATGGCATCGACGGTGGTGAATGCTGCCGGTGAAATGAAGCCCTTTATTTTAGGTTCAACTGGCACCGGTGCTGTTACCGATAAAGTTGCTGACGTTAAAAAATCTTTGACAGGTAATGGTTTTGAAGTGGTAGGTGAATATTCACCTTATGAAACTGCACACATCATCATTGTTACCAATGACACATTGAAAAAAGCGGCTGCTTCTCATGAGCGTGGCGGTTACGCAGCTGGTCAGCGTGTCTCTATCACCAAAGTTGGTGATCAGCTACAGATCTCTTACACTAACCCTGCGTACATGGCAGCGGCTTATCACGTGAAAGGTGACATTACTTCAGTAAGCAATTCATTGAAAACGGCTTTAGGTTCAATTAAAGAATACGGCCCAGAAGAAGGTCTGGATGCGGATGACCTTGAGAGTTACCATTATACCTTCGGTATGGAGTATTTTGACGAGCCCTATAGTCTTGCTGATTATGACAGTTATGAGCAAGCTGTTGCTGCTGTTGAAAAAGGTCTGGCTGCTAAAGCCGGTGGCACAACAAAGGTTTACCGTATCGATATCCCTGGTAAAAAACAGACTTTGTTTGGCGTTGCTTTGTCATCTGAAACCACAGGTAACAAATATATGGATGATTCATTCATCATGAATGAGATCGATTTCAAAGAAACTCGTTCTACAGCGCATCTTCCATACGATATTCTGGTAACTGGTACAGAAGTTGAAGCTTTACATGCCCGTTTCCGTATCGCGGTGAATTTCCCTGATCTAAGTATGATGGGTGATAACAGCTTTATGAATATCATGCCTTCACCTGATGCAATCAAAGCGTCATTAACAAAAGCTGCAGGTGGTGAGCAAGAAGATGAATTCTAATTAAATATTAGAAAACTTTTGAAAAACCCCGGTTTACCGGGGTTTTTTTTGTGCTGTTAATTTTATCTGGGTACGGCGAAATACAATTGTGCATGCGAAAAATGGCATTGTAGATATTGTTAGATACAGCCAATATCAATAAATTGTTCGTGAAATTTTTCGGATAACCGTTTAGAATGCACGGTTCGCTTAGCAGGTAGACAATTTTAGAACTAAAAGCCTATGATTTATAAGGCTTTTTGTAAATTAAAGAGAGATTGATAATACAGTGGAATTAAGTGGTGCAGAAATTATTATTGAATGCCTGAAAGCCGAAGGTGTTGATTATGTATTTGGTTACCCAGGCGGTGCCGTATTGCATATTTATGATGCTTTTTATAAGCAGGACGATGTGCAGCATATCCTTGTTCGTCATGAACAGGGTGCGACGCATGCAGCTGACGGTTACGCCAGGTCAACCGGTAAAGCCGGCGTCGTACTGGTAACCTCAGGTCCCGGTGCGACCAATGCGGTGACGGGTATTGCCACCGCCTACATGGATTCCATACCGATGATCGTTATCACCGGGCAGGTGCCTAAACATCTGATCGGAAATGACGCCTTTCAGGAAGTTGATTCTGTCGGTATCACGCGACCTATCGTTAAACACAACTTTTTAATCAATGATGTCAATGATATTGCGGCGACGTTTAAGAAGGCGTTTTATGTTGCCACGACGGGTCGTCCGGGTCCTGTGGTTATTGATATTCCAAAAGATATTACTGCAGAAAAAATTGCCTTTGAGTATCCTGAAAAAATTGACATGCGCTCATATCAGCCGATATCCAAAGGCCATGGTTATGGTGATGAGCAGATCAAACGTGCAGTTGATATGATCCTGTCAGCAGAGCGTCCGATGATCTACACCGGTGGTGGCGTAATCCTGGGTAATGGTTCTGAACAGTTGCGAACCTTTACTCGTGGCCTTGGTTATCCTATAACCCAGACTTTGATGGGCTTAGGTGCGTTTCCTGCCAGCGATCCGTTGTCACTTGGCATGTTGGGCATGCACGGAACCTATGAAGCAAACATGGGTATGCATCATTGTGATGTATTGATCGCGATCGGTGCTCGTTTTGATGACCGTGTTACCGGTAATCTGGATAAATTCTGTCCAGACGCAAAAATTATTCACATGGATGTTGATCCGGCTTCTATTTCAAAAAACGTCAAAGTAGACGTAGCTCTTGTCGGCCAGGTTGTACCGGTTCTTGACGAGCTTAATAACATGCTGGAAAAAGCGGCTCATCAGACAAAGAAAGCGGCGATCGAAAAATGGTGGGCGCAGATCAATGAATGGCGTGCACAGGACTGCCTCAAGTATGACAAGGACAGCGGCACCATAAAACCTCAGTTTGTTGTTGAAGAATTATTCAAAGTCACCCATGGCGATGCTTTTATAACCTCGGATGTCGGTCAGCATCAGATGTTTGCTGCGCAATATTACGGTTTTGATAAACCACGCCGCTGGATAAACTCTGGCGGTCTTGGCACCATGGGTTTTGGCCTGCCTGCAGCGATGGGCGTACAATTAGCGTTTCCTGATGAAACGGTTGCCTGTATTACCGGCGAATCCAGTATCCAGATGTGTTTGCAGGAGCTTTCAACCTGTAAGCAGTATGGCTTGCCATTAAAAATCATTAATCTGAATAATGGTTACATGGGCATGGTAAGGCAGTGGCAGGAGTTTTTTTATGAAAAACGTTACGCCATGTCATACTTTGATTCGTTACCCGACTTTGTTGCGCTTGCCGAAGGTTATGGTCATGTCGGTATCAAAGTTGAAAAACCAGAAGATGTACGCCCGGCACTGGAAGAAGCGTTCAAACAAAAAGATCGACTGGTGTTCCTTGATTTTATTACAGACAGGGAAGAGAACGTCTATCCAATGATTCCAGCCGGTGCTGGTTTGAATGAAATGATACTGGTGTAGTAGTCATGGTGTATGAAGTAGATAATAAAGAAGCAACCGAAATGAGACATATCATCTCGATATTGCTGGAAAATGAATCAGGCGCGTTGTCACGTGTTGCCGGATTATTTTCCGCGCGGGCTTATAATATCGAGTCGTTAACGGTAGCGCCAACCGACGATCCAACATTGTCACGCATGACGGTGGTTACCACGGGTACCGATGATATTGTTGAGCAGGTCTGTAAGCAGCTGAATAAGCTCATCGATGTGGTAAAACTGGTTAATCTGACTAAAGATGAGCATGTCGAACGCGAACTGATTCTTATCAAGGTAGAAGCAGAAAACGAACAGCGTGATGAAGTGAAACGTATCATGGATATTTTTCACGGCCATGTGATCGACATGACCGATAGCAGTTATATCGTGGAAGTCACCGGCGACAGTGAAAAAATCGACGCGGTACTAAAAGCGCTGGAGGACATTACCATGCTGGAAGTCGTTCGCTCTGGTCAGCTCGGCATGGCACGTGGAGATAAAGGTATCGTCTGAGCATACCAATCTATCAACTCTCTTCATAATACAAAAAAATAATTTTTAAATTTAAAACGTTTACGGACTAGTAACAATGAATATTTATTACGATAAAGATTGCGATCTTTCTATCATCCAAAGCAAAAAAGTATGCATTATCGGTTATGGCTCACAGGGTCATGCACATGCAAATAACTTACAGGATTCAGGTGCCGAAGTCTGTGTTGGGCTTCGTGCGGGTTCTTCTTCTGCGACAAAAGCAGAAGCTGCCGGTATCGCAGTAAAAACCATTGAAGACGGCGTTGCCTGGGCCGATGTTGTTATGGTGTTAGCACCGGATGAGCATCAGGCTGCGATCTATAAAGAACAGATCGAACCGAATATTAAACAGGGCGCAGCGATGGCATTTGCCCATGGTTTTAACATCCACTTTGGTGCCATTACCCCGCGTGCTGACCTGGACGTCATCATGATCGCACCAAAAGCACCAGGCCATACCGTTCGTAGTGAGTTCGTTAACGGTGGTGGTATTCCTGATCTGATCGCTATCGCACAGGACGCATCCGGCAAAGCAAAAGATATTGCCTTGTCTTATGCTTCAGCTATCGGTGGTGGCCGTACAGCGATCATCGAAACAAGCTTCCGTGAAGAAACAGAAACTGACCTGTTCGGTGAGCAAGCGGTACTGTGTGGTGGCGCCACTGCACTGGTTCAAGCAGGCTTCGAAACATTGGTAGAAGCGGGTTATGCACCAGAGATGGCTTACTTCGAATGTCTGCATGAGCTGAAACTGATCGTTGATCTAATGTACCAGGGTGGTATCGCTGATATGCGTTACTCGATTTCAAATACGGCTGAGTACGGTGACGTGACACGTGGTCCACGCATCGTTAATGAAAACACCAAAGCTGAGATGAAGAAGATCCTTGAAGAGATCCAGAGCGGTCAGTTTGCAAAAGAGTTTATTGATGAGATGCATTCCGGTGCAAAAAATCTTGAAGCCTTACGTAAAAAAGGTCGTGAGCATCAGATCGAAGAAGTGGGCGCGAGCTTACGTTCTATGATGCCATGGATCAAAGCCAACAAGATTGTCGATAAGAGCAAAAACTAATATCGACATATCTGTTACACAAAAAAAGGGCTGTATGGCCCTTTTTTTGTGTAACTGAAAAACATTATTTTACCGCAGAGGCGCAGAGGCGCAGAGACGCAGAGTTTTATTATTGTTACGCCTACAGCGAACATCATTCTAATACTTTTTCTCTGTGTCTCTGCGCCTCTGTGGTAAATTTGTCTTTTAAAGTTAGACGATACAGCAAGACTAGGCTATTCTTAGCATTATGGAAACACCAGAAGAACAATCCGTTAAAAAACGTAGCCGTGGCATCTATCTGCTGCCTAACCTGATTACTACAGCGGCATTATTTGCCGGCTTCTATGGCATCGTGGCGGCAACACAAGGCAAGTTTGAACAGGCCGCCGTGGCCGTTTTTATCGCTATGCTGCTGGATGGGCTCGATGGCCGTGTCGCCCGCATGACAAACACGCAAACCGCGTTTGGTGCAGAATACGATAGTCTGGCCGATATGAGTTCCTTTGGCCTGGCGCCGGCGTTGGTGATGTATGAGTGGTCCTTGTCTTCACTGGTTAACGTAAGTTTTACTTTTGGCAAACTCGGCTGGCTGGCGGCATTTTTATATGTGGCCTCGGGAGCCCTGCGACTGGCGCGTTTTAATACCAAAGCCAGCAATACGGATAAACGTTATTTTCAGGGATTGCCTAGCCCTGCAGCCGCAGCCGTGGTTGTCGGTTTTGTCTGGGCCTGTTTTGATAATGGCATCGAGGGTGAGGCAGTCGCGTTGATTGCTTTGCCCATCATCGTATTTGCCGGTGTGATGATGGTGAGCAACGTTTCCTATTACAGTTTTAAAGATATCGACTTTCATAATAAAGTGCCATTTATAGCGATGTTGGCCGTGGTGTTGATCTTTGTCTTTACCGCAGTTGATCCGCCGATTACTCTATTTGGCTGCTTTATGCTGTATGCCTTGTCTGGACCGTTAATCAGTCTCTTTCGACGTTTTAAAAAGCGCGGCAGCGTGGAGATAAACCAATAACTTTTTAGCGCAGAACGGCGTTATGATTTTTCGTGGGTTTAGGCGCTTGTATATTTTCTGACTTATCGCTATAGTAAACGCAACCATGAAATATTTATTACCACAGAGCGTTACCAATGAGCACACTTCTAATGTGTCAGCTCTGGCTGTGGTCTTACCATTCCTGTTAGACTCTCTGCTCCTCCTGCCTTAGGGCGAATATATGATTCCTGGCGAGGAGAATACGCGCTCAAAATAGTTATACCCATTGAAATTTTTGATTTGAAGGTCAAGTCATGAGTAATGAATCTACAGTAAACGATAAACTGATTATTTTTGATACCACCTTGCGTGATGGAGAGCAAAGTCCCGGTGCTTCCATGACCAGGGATGAAAAAGTGCGTATCGCCAAAGCGCTGGAAAAGATGCGCGTTGATATCATCGAAGCGGGTTTTCCTATCGCCAGTCCCGGAGACTTCGAGTCGGTAAAAGCGGTGGCATCGGTGATCAAAGACAGCACCGTGTGTGGTCTGGCGCGTGCCCTGGAAAAAGACATCCAGCGTGCGGGTGAAGCCCTGAAACCTGCGGTCTCATCACGCATCCATACCTTTATCGCAACCTCGCCAATTCATATGAAGATGAAGTTGCGTATGCAGCCGGACGATGTGCTGGCACAGGCAGTTAGTTCGGTAAAAATGGCGAGACAATTTACCGATAATGTCGAATTCTCTCCGGAAGATGCCGGCCGTTCTGAAATCGATTATTTATGTCGCATCATCGAAGCGGTGATCGATGCCGGTGCTACCACCATCAACATCCCTGATACGGTGGGTTACAATATCCCGCATCAATTCGGTGAGTTGATCGGTTCTTTGATAGAGCGTATTCCAAACTCTGATAAAGCCGTATTTTCAGTGCATTGTCATAATGATCTGGGTCTTGCCGTAGGTAATTCACTTGCTGCTGTTTTAAACGGTGCACGTCAGGTCGAATGCACCATCAATGGTTTAGGTGAACGCGCAGGAAACGCCTCGCTAGAAGAAATCGTCATGGCCGTACGTACCCGCCAGGATGTTTTTGGCTGTGATACGACTCTCGATACCACGCAGATCGTACCGTGTTCAAAACTGGTCTCCGGTATTACCGGTTTCCCGGTGCAACCGAATAAAGCCATCGTCGGTGCCAATGCGTTTGCACACGAATCAGGTATTCATCAGGATGGCATCTTGAAGAGCCGTGAGACCTACGAGATCATGCGTGCGCAGGATGTCGGCTGGTCTGATAATCGTATGGTACTGGGTAAACATTCCGGCCGTAATGCCTTTAAGAGCCGTTTGAATGAATTGAATATCGAGTTTTCTTCCGAGCAGGAATTAAACGAGGCGTTCTCACGGTTTAAAGATCTGGCCGATAAAAAACACGAGATCTTTGACGAAGACTTGCTTGCCCTGGTCGCTGATACCAACTGGGCGATACAGAATGAGCGTTACAAACTGATCAGTTTACGTGTCTGTTCAGAAACAGGTGAAATCCCAACTGCGTCGATGGTGCTGGAGATTGGTGGCAATGAAGTCACCGCCAGTGCCAGTGGTGGTGGCCCGGTCGATGCCTCGTTCCGAGCCATCGAAAGTGTGGTCAACAGCGATACCCAGCTGCAACTTTATTCGGTGAATAATATTACCAGCGGTACGGATGCTCAGGGTGAAGTGACCGTACGACTGGAAAAAGCCGGGCGTATCGTCAGTGGACAGGGCGCGGATACCGATATCGTCATCGCTTCTGCTAATGCCTATATCAATGCGCTGAATAAACTGGATAAAGCGAATGATCGAGAACATCCGCAGCTCGGTGATGTGTAGTCGTCGCTTGCCTGGAATCAAGTGACTGATGACCAAAGACACTAAAATGCCGGCGACTGTATCTCGATGAAAATACGCGTCGTTATTATCTCGACGTCATGGGTGTGCAGTGCTGGCAACTGCTTGATAGTGGCAGTCAACAGACGCTTGCTCAGCAGCTTGATCGGGCGGCTGAAGCGGTAACTGATAATCCTGATAACGACATGGATGTTGTTCACCCGGCAGTCGGTGGTGGCGTAAACTGGCCGCAGCTTGATACAGCTATTCAGCAATGTGAACAATGTCCGCTGCATAAAACGCGTAAACAGGTATTAACAGGAAAGGGTAATCCTTCAGCCGAACTGATGTTTGTCGTGCTGGCGCCAGAGTTAAATGATGCCGCATCTGGCAGGGTGTTAAGTGCTGCAGCTAATGACCTGTTTGCAAAGATGTTGTCGGCGATCAATGTAGCAATAGAGGATGTCTATATTACCTCCTTATTGAAATGTACCGTGCCCGCTCAGCACACCGTATCACCGCATGAAATCCAGCAATGTAATACCTACCTGAAACAGCAAATTCAATTAATTCGGCCTAAACTAATCATTGTATTAGGCGACACCGCCATCCGTTGCCTGTTGCAGAAGGATGCAGCGCTAGATGAATTTCGTGAGTTGATCAACGTCGAGCCTGCAGCGGGTGCACTGTCGGTCAATAATTTTGAGTCGGTACCGCTGTTCGTGAGTTATTCACCCGATGAACTCCTGTTGCAGCCGGAAAATAAACGCAAAGCCTGGCTGGATCTGCAGCAGCTGCAAACAATAATCGAGACTTGACCAGAAAAACAAAAACAGTATGGCAGTAAATTTTGAAAATATGAATGATGAATTGACTGCGCTTGTCGAGTTGCGCACGATGAAATCTTCAGATTTGAAACAGGTTATTGCGGTAGAGAAAAGAGCTTATCCGCTTCCATGGACCCTGGGCATTTTCCGTGACTGTCTGCGTGTGGGTTATAACGCCTGGGTGATGACGCTGGATAATAACGTTATCGGTTACGGCATCGTCATGCTGTCACCCGGTGAAGCGCATATCCTCAATATCTGTGTCGATCCAGATTATCAGGGTAAGTCACTGGGCCGCCACCTGTTGCGCCACCTGGTGAAAATGTCACATCAGACCGATATCGATATGGTGCTGCTTGAAGTGCGGCGTTCAAACACGTCGGCGCAGCAACTGTATCTCTCTGAAGGTTTTCATGAACTGGGGGTACGCAAAGCCTATTATCCTTCGGATAAAGGGCGTGAAGATGCGCTCATCCTGGCAAAATACCTGGCGCCAGAATCCTGGCAGTAAGCCCACACGCAATCATTGTGAGCGGGATTTTATATCTGAAATGACTGATGCAATACATCAAGCTGTGGCGAGATATAAATACAGGGTCCTGTTCTGCTTTATCTTATTATTTGACCTCTGTGCCTGTAGTAACGACCACGAAGCAGGGCAGAGTAGTGCGCAGGGAAATAACCAGGACTGGCAAACAGTCAGTTTACCTGATATCTCGCATCAGCCCATCAAGTTACGTGTTGCCCATGTGCTCAATCCGCGCTTTGTGCAGTTATCAGACGATAACATCAGGCAGTTGTTACAGCGTACGCAGCAGCTGGTAAAACAACATTTCGATATCGATGTCGAATTTTCGCAGATAACGACTTTGCCTGCCGAAGATGTTTTTGCTACGATCAATCCACAGGTGATCACACAACGCAGTGCTGAAATTGTCAGCCTGGATCTTATCGATGACAACGCACGAGAAGCTATGCAACAGGCGGTGTTCGCTACGTTATCGAATTATTCAGGCAATAAACAAAACGTCATCGATTTTGCGCAACCGTATCTGCTGCACCCCGAGATAAAACAAAACGATTTTATCGGTTTATCTTATGCGCTGGTCGATACCCTGATCTCGCGTTTGAGTTACTGGAAAATACAAAAAGCGGCCGATGGGAAACCAGTGTTAGATTCAAATGTTTTTCATCAATGGGTGTGGTGGGACAGCCTGGGTTACAGCAACCTGTCGTATGATGTGCTGATCACCAATCAACTGGTTGCCAGTGCAGAATATTATGGCATGGATGTGCACTCGTCGATCCGCGGTGGCCTGACCGCAGGTACCACGAGTTACAATAAAAATACACCGTTCTCCGCGTTTGTTTATATCATGTTGTATCCCATGCTAAATAACAGCGAGATGATGACCATGCTGCGCCAGGATGAAAACTATAACGATGAACAGATCATCAACTATTCCGCTGCCCTGCTAACGCATGAGCTTGGCCATCTATTACTGCACCTGGGGCATCCTTTCGGTAATAAACACTGCATCATGTCGCCGACAACCATGCTGAATTATCGTGACTGGTACAGTCATCTGGATGCCGGTTTATGTGCTATCGGCAGCAGTCCTGCGATGACCCCCGGGGCGGCAAAAATCGACTATAACCGACGCTGGTAAGCTCAGTACATCGATCAAATCTTGCATAACAACGCCTGTCAACCGATGGTGTGAAACAGTAGTGATGCTATAGCGAAGTCTGTATAATTGCGCCGCTATGGCATATCTAGAAGAAGTAAAACGTCGGCGTACCTTCGCCATCATCTCCCATCCGGATGCGGGTAAAACCACGCTGACAGAAAAACTGCTGTTGTTCGGCGGCGCGATTCAGATGGCGGGTACCGTCAAAGGCAGAAAAGCGGCGCGCCATGCCACTTCAGACTGGATGGAGCTGGAAAAACAGCGCGGTATCTCGGTAACCTCATCGGTCATGCAGTTCCCGCATAAAGACTGCGTCATCAACCTGCTCGATACCCCGGGACATGCCGATTTCTCCGAGGATACCTACCGTACATTAACCGCAGTGGATTCTGCCCTGATGGTGATCGATGCCGCCAAGGGCGTCGAGGAACGCACCATCAAGTTGATGGATGTCTGTCGTCTGCGTACCACACCCATCATCACCTTCGTCAACAAGATGGATCGCGAAGCGCGTGAGCCGATCGATATCCTCGACGAGATCGAAGATATCCTGAACATCAAATGTGCACCGATCACCTGGCCGATCGGCATGGGAAAAAACTTTAAAGGTGTGTTTAATCTGGCCAGTGATACCGTGCAGTTTTTTAGCGCCACCCACGGTGGCAAGATACAGCAGGGCGATATCATCGAAGGTCTGGATAACCCTCAGCTGGATGAAGTACTGGGCCACATGGCGGCTGAGATGCGTGACGAGATCGAACTGGTGAAAGGTGCCAGTCACGAGTTCGAACTAGAGGCTTATCAGAAAGGTGAGCTGACACCGGTATTTTTCGGTTCGGGTATCAACAACTTTGGTGTCGGCGAGTTGCTCGATGCACTCAATGATTTCGCACCGTCACCCAAAGCGCGTGACACACAGAGCCGAACAGTCGAACCGGAAGAAGAAAAATTCACCGGTTTCGTGTTCAAGATCCAGGCGAACATGGACCCCGGGCATCGTGACCGTATCGCCTTCGTACGTATCTGTTCGGGCATGTATAAAAAAGGCATGAAAGTAAAACACGTGCGTTTGGGCAAGGATATAAAACTGGCCGATGCGGTTACCTTTATGGCGTCAGACCGTGAACAGGTCGAAGAAGCCTATACCGGCGATATCATCGGTCTGCATAACCACGGCACCATGCGTATCGGCGACACCTTCACCATGGGCGAAGATCTGGCGTTTACCGGCATACCTAATTTTGCGCCGGAACTGTTTCGCCGTGCCCAGTTAAAAGACCCGTTAAAGATGAAAGCGCTGCAAAAAGGTCTCATGCAATTATGTGAAGAGGGCGCGACCCAGCTGTATCGTCCAGCACACAATAACGATCTGATCCTGGGTGCGGTCGGTGTCTTGCAGTTTGAAGTGGTCAAACACCGTCTGATGGATGAGTATAACGTTGACTGTAACTTTGAAGCCGTCAACGTGACCACTGCGCGCTGGGTCGAATGTGATGATGAAAAAGAACTGACCAGGTTCAAGAATCGTCAGACAACCAACCTGGCGTTAGATCATGCGGGTGACCTGGCCTACATCGCACCGACACGAGTTAATCTTGATATGACCATTGAGAAATGGCCGAAGATTAACTTCCTCTCTACGCGGGAACATGGGATTTATAACTAACAAATCCCTGTCATCCTGAGTCAAGCGTGAGGATCTAATGCTTATAAGTTTTCGTTTCGAGTGGGAATGCATAACGAGGGACTGATCTTTTTTGTTTTTTAAAATAGATCCGTCCCTTATATCTAATAGATTGCGGGTCTCGCCCCGCTGGCGAGTTACTTTTCTGTCAGCAGCAACAGAAACGGATATTAAAAAAAACCATAAAAATTACAATTTATGATCGATTCTTTCATTACGGTCATTTTAATGGCCCTTTACTTCTTCAGCATCTCTACCCCAAGGCCATCAATACGGGTGGTCGGACTGTCACCGTTATTACCTGTTGAGCTAACGGTCTCATCACCCAGATATAAACGGATACCGTTAACAACCTGAAATATAGAATAAGTGGTAGATCTGGAATCACTGTAACGATACTCGGTCACCGGACTGCCGTCATTAGCGACACCTGCTTCACCGACAAAATAGACAGCACGATAAAGGCCAGAACTGGACAAGGTATTTGCATTACAGTTTGATGTTGCATAACTTTCAGAAGTGAAATCGACACGCCCGTCCTGATTGAAAACAGCTGTTATCTGATACGCTTCTCCGCCTGATATACTGCCGGTACCGCCGCCGCCTGATGCCTGGGTAACGGTTGATGTGCCTGAGAGTGAAGTGGCAACACAGCCTGTTTCCCAGGTGCCAACAAGCTCTGGTGCTTTAACATTAACAACCGCTGCGGGCCCTGAGGCTGAGTCTGAACCCGCACTGCCGCAGGCTTCTAGCAGCACGGTTGCTGCAACAGCTAAAGTTGTGTTTATCTTTTTTAAGTGAGTCATATAAGATAGCGGGATAAAATGTATGTTTACGATTCAGGGAGTATAGTTTATTGTCTGGATTTTCCTGCTATTTCCGCCGCTATGAAATATCAGAGTGGCTTGAAGTATTTAGGGAGATGGCGGTATGCAATATTGATCAACTATCAAATGTGCTTAAAAAAATCCTCAGTTACTTTTTTATGGTGTTTACATAATATGCAAAACGAAGATGAATAAACTAAGGCTAACAATGAGCCGCTACGGCTTATGGCTTATCTTGTCTGTATCAGCAATAACCGCTTATGCGGCAGAAGAAGGACCTGTCGAATACGAAGATAATGAAGTTTATATGCGTCTTGTCATACGCAGCAAAGATCAGCTTTCTGCGTTTTATGTAGGCCGCGGGTTTCCGCAAAAGGCAATCGACGAAATATTAAAAACATGTTTCATTACACCTCTGGTGCGAAACAAAACTCTTGATGCCTTATGGGTAGAACCGGATAGCTGGAGCTTCATAGGAGATAACCAGCCGATATCGCGTATTAAGCGTGATTACTGGGACAAACCCTGGAAAGATACTGGTCTGTCACTGGCGCATCAATCCACTTTTGGCTGGACACTGATGCCAGAAACCCGTGATCTTCGTATCGATGAAGGCGTCGGCGGAACCGTCGCCATCCCGATGCAGGAAAAATCCTTTACCCTAAAAGCACGTTTCAATACTGGACTAAACAAGGAAGGCAAACCAAAGATCATCGAATTCAAGGGCATCACATGCGCAAATTAACAGCTGATTTAAAAATACTCCTATGTATGAGTCTGATGATCTTTTCAGTGACTACCGCGATTGCTGATGATCAGCTGCCGAAAGGAATCATGAAATTAAAAGGACAGGATGCACCTCAGTTACGTTTAAATAACCTGGACGGCGAAGAATGGAATATCGATCAAGCACGTGGCCATTGGGTATTTCTTCATTTCTGGGCCAGCTGGTGCGGACCCTGTCGTGAAGAAATGCCAACGATTCAGGCGATCGTGCCAGCATTTGAAGATTCCAGCCTGGAAATTGTGCTGGTAAATACTGCCGAAACGGAAGATACCGTGTTTGAATTTATCGGTGTCGTTGCACCTGAATTAAACCCACTGGTAGATGCCGACGGCCAGGCAACGGAATTATGGCAACCACGCGGGCTTCCAGCCACCTTTTTTGTTGATCCAGACGGAAAACTGCAATACCTCGCTCTTGGCGGACGTGCATGGCATGAACCTGCCTACCTCAATTTCCTGAAAAAACTGACAAGTAAATAAAAATCTTGATGGGGTTTTAATGCTTAAAATATTAGCGTTTGGATTTTCAATCCTTGGATGTATCAGTTGTACCCCATCATCTACGTTATTGTCGGCAGGTGACGATTTTAATGTTATCGAATTAACCATTGAGCAGACCCATGAAGCATTACGTTCAAACCGGATTAGCTGCGAGACCCTGACTCGCAGGTATCTGAATCGCATCGAAGCCTATGACCAGGCGACAAAATTAAATTCTATTATTTATATCAATCCAAAGGCTATCGAGAAAGCCAGGTTGTTAGATAAAAAATTTACTGAATCAGGCGCGATGAACACACTTCATTGCATACCTGTCATTCTAAAAGATAATTTTGATACGGCAGATATGCCTACCGAGGCAGGTGCAATAGCATTAAAAGGTTCATCATCCGCCGGATGACGGTTTTATGGTTAAAAAACTACGTCAGCAGGACGCTATCATCATCGCGAAATCCAATATGGGTGAATGGGCTTTCAGTCCTTACAATACCATCAGCTCCACCCATGGCGAGACACGAAACGCGTATGATTTATCCAGGGTGCCAGCAGGTTCAAGTGGCGGTACTGCATCAGCAATAGCGGCAAACTTTGGTATCATCGGTATGGGTTCTGACACCGGTAACTCGATCAGGGGGCCGGCCTCGCACCTGTCATTGGTCGGTATACGTTCTACCATCGGAGCAACAAGTCGTGACGGCATCGTACCGCTGGTATTAAACAGGGACATTGGTGGACCGTTGATGCGAACGGTTAAAGATACCGCGATTGTTTATTCGGTGATTGCAGGTTTTGATCCTGCTGACGCCAGCACCAGGGCGGGTAAGGAACGTGTAAAAAGCGATTACACATTTAATTTGAAAAAAGACGACCTGAACGGCGTACGGCTTGGTGTTATCCGGCAGATGTTTGACACTGATACCGCTGATCCTGAAGTGCTTGATATCATGGATCAGGCCATTGATGATCTACGCAAAACTGGCGTGACGATCATCGATCCATTCGAGGTTAAAGACTTTGATCGTCTTAAGGACGCCACCGGTTTTTGTAGTCGTTTTTATTATGATCTGAATAATTATTTAAAAACACTGGGCCCGGACGCACCGGTCCAATCGTTGGATGAGGTTTTCGAAAAAAAATTATTCCGCGAACAAAACAACGATGCTATGCAGTGGGCATTGGCTGAGAAGGGTGATCCGGGGCTACAGAATCCACCCTGCGTCGACGTCGCGGGCGATCCACGCAGGAAAGAATTTCTCGATGCTGTCGTTACATCGATGAATGACGCAAAAGTCGATGCGATTATTTATCCTTCGTGGAGCAACCCAGCGCGTAAACTGGCAGATAACGATAGCCCCCACGGCAATAATAGTCCTACTATTGTGCCGCACACAGGGCAGCCAGCGATAACGGTTCCAATGGGATTTACCACAGAGGGTCTCCCCGTTGGCCTACAGATCCTGGCTCGGCCTTTCGACGAAGATAAGCTGTTCCAGTATGCTTTTGTCTATGAGCAGGCGACAAAACATCGAAGCCCCCCCGACGCTTTTGGACGTTTAAAATAAAAGGGGAGTAAAGAGGTAGAATCCTTTAAACACGGTTTCAGCCTGAAACATCAACCACGGCTGGCTGTTTGAAGAAACTATGATTCTAATCGAAACCTGAGTAAAATCAGGGCTATTGACATTAGTTTCAGATGGTTTAATTTATCGTTATACATTGCAACACAGCCAGGAGCGAACATGCCTAACAAACAAGAGCGTCGAAGCACCAAACGCATCGATTGTTACAACAGAAGCATTCTTAATAACGAGATCGAACACAGCCTGGTGGTCGATGTCAACAAAGATGGTGCTGGACTGCTGTTGCTGAAGGATCAGTCACTTTTCAAGGATTTTGAAGCCGATGGCCGTCCTATTATTACTGGCGATGTTCACCTGACCGTTTTTCACCCGGACATACTTAAAGATGGTATCAGCATCGATGCTAATATCGTATGGGTGGATTACGATTATTCCGACGATTACCACAAAATCGGCGTCTGCTTCGATAACATGAATAAGGCAGAGGTTGATAAGCTAATAGACTGTCTATCCAAACAGTGCAGCTATTATTTTCATTGTGAACTGGAAAAACGCTAGATAAATAATAAACCGAGTCAAGGGCGGTTTAAAAGGGGTAGATCTATCTGGCAGCTAAAAAATCGTAGGCTATGTAGGTTATGGAAGAGCAAAATATAAATGTGGTATTTGACTACAGAGCTTTGAGGTTACTAATGGGGGTCATTGCTTTATCTATCCCATTTTCGGTTAACCTGCTTTCAAGTGTAACGCTTACTTCAATTAGCGCCTCCTACCACACTGAAGCACAAGAATTATTTACCGGCACATTATTTACTGAAGCAATAGCATTGGTCGCTTTTGGTATCGCCTGGATAGTTTCCGGCAAATACCTGAGACTATTTACCGGTGATGATGAAATGCTGCGATTATTTTCAAAGTAATGCCTAAGCATTGTATTAATACTGAAGAATTAATACATCTCGTGTGATCAAGTAAAACAGTGGCGTCTGAACACTTTGAATTTAGGTGCGGAAAATGATCAATCTATTTAATTTTATAAAAGCAATAATCGTATCTACTGTCATCAGTGGCATTTATACCTTGTACGCAACAACTAGCAGCTTTCCAGGATCAATTGGCCAGCGAAGGACAGGAGGTTGGAAAGATCGAGGCGTTGATGCACTACTCCAGCACTAGTCGGATGTTTGGACACGTATGTTATCTGGCTGGTTTCAGCTTATTTGTTATCTGTTTCATCGCCTGTTTTTACTGATGCTCTGGTTAAAATCACCTGATAAACACTCAACCGATATGTGACAAAACAGATTAATTCTGTATTGCAGCTCAGCTGAGATTAAATGTTAGAGTCATAATATTAAACATCGAAAGAGGATAAATTAATGGAAAATTCCGTAACTCAAAATGATCCAATAGTCAGCATCTTTCTGCCTATCATCATAATGTTCATCTTCAGTCTTGTGGCTCACATGTTAGCGAAAGAAAAAGGCAGAAATGTACTGTTATGGACAATCTTAGGATTTATTCCCGTCGTCAATATATTCTGTATGTGGTTTTTTGTTGGCGCAGCTAATCTACGGTTAGAAGAGAAAATTGACCTGTTATTAAAATCAACAGAAAAATAAAGTTCAACTCAAAGATCAAACAAAGAGTCGAAGGGTAAATAGTCATCGCTGCTTTATGGCAGCCTTGGCCTGACATAAGGAAACTGACCCAGATACTCGCGCTTCCACCAGTGTCCGGTAAGATTACGTTCCTCCATGGTTGTAAACCGGTACTGAAAAACCTGCACCCTGAGATAGGTGGGCGGTTTGTCGATAAACGGATTATATTCGAGTAAATCGATCACTTCAGCAGAGCCCTGATGCAGGCGAGTTAGAAAACGATCAAACCAGTACAGCATGTTGTTATTTCTGGGTGGCACGAACCAGATCATCCAGTCCAGCCTGGGTTGATGCGGCACGATAAACGCCGGCTTTTTATCGAGCTGTTGCGGCTTATATTTAAATATATAACTTTTCCATTCTTTACCATCGTACGAACCTTCTATCTGCAGCTCATGACGTTCTGTTTGCATATTAGGAAATACGTGGAATATATGTCCTATGCCCCATGAACGAACCAGAAAAGTCGATCTTTCCAATGCTGCAGGAAAGCTTACGTTCGAAACCATCGCGGTAAATGCTGTGATGCTGCTGAGCAGGATGAGGAAGGCAAAACCAGGTAATGGATAACTGCGTTTATTTATTAGCGGACTGGCTTCGATACAGTTATCAGATGTAATTAACGCACGTAGCTGGCGCGGCAGTATTTTACGTAAAATATTATCATCCAGCAAAAACAGACACAGTACGATGGTTAGCAGGTTTATCCAGTTATGGTTACTGGTGGCAATAATGATCAATTGCATGATGATGGTTGTGGCAGCGGCAAACAGACGAAACTTACGTGGCAGAAAAATAAAGAAAGGCACGATCAGCTCAGTGAAAAATACCAGCAGCACACCTGCCTGTAGTAACCATTCAGGCAACTGGTGAAAATACCAGGCGCCGGCATGTGGCAGTGGCTGGGTTTCAAAATAATAATTAAGTGTTGTCAGGTTTGCCCAGCTGGGGTCACCACTGGCAAGTTTTGAAATACCCGACATGAAGCGCAGACGAAACAGCAACCAGTGAAATAAAAACAGTAACAGGTGGCTGGGCCCAGCGTTCAAAAAGATCGCCAGAAAACCGGCTTCCAGCAACAGGGTGTCCCATTGAAACATGAGAAAAGTCTGGCCGGCATGAAGCAACGACAGATACAGGACGAATAAAACGATGAGTGACCACATCGGCTTAAAACCGACAAACAATAACAGCGAGACAACACAGCCCAGTAAAGTGACACTCTTCAGGGCGAAATCAGTGCTGCCAAACCAGAACAGGGTGGGTTTATATAACCAGGCCAGGCTGCCATGATCCTGGTAAAGATAGTCCAGCAACTCGCTAAAAGGCAAGATGCCATTAACACCGACCAGGCCGGTAATCTGTACCGCAAGTGAAGAAAATGCTGCGAAATAGATAAGTGCCAGCAGTTTTATAAACAGGGCGCTGGTGAGCTGATAATCATCTACTCTGCGTAGCGGGGCAGTGAGGTAATACGGCAATGATCTCACAAGCAGGATTCCACAAACATGGTGACTTGCCTCGCATTAATAACTAGTCATTAAAACCGGTAAACGCTTGCGCTGACAAGCTTTAAGCAGTTTGAGTTAAGCGTACTGGATTTAGCAGTTAAGGTAAACCGAGTTAAAGAGGGACAGATCTATTTAAAAGCTAAAAAGATCTGTCTTCTTTTATTTATGCTAGCTCTTGAAAAGTTAATGTTTGAGAATTGTATAAATATTGTGCAAGATGATCAGCACTATGAAATGGTCAGTCATCAAGAAAAAAATAATCTATCAGGGTTTCTTTAAACTAAGCGAAATCAAGCTGCAGCACGACCTGTTTGCCGGTGGCCAGAGCCCGGTCCTTCGTCGTGAACTGCTGGACAGAGGGCAGGCAGTCGCTGTACTTCCCTACGACCCGGTGCGAGATGAAGTCGTACTGGTTGAGCAGTTCAGGATCGGTGCCGGTAAAGATACAAGCGGACCGTGGCTGATCGAGATCATTGCCGGTTATCAGGAAGCGGGTGAATCAGCCGAAGATGTGGTGCACAGAGAAGCCTATGAAGAAGCCGGCTGCGAAGTCACTGACCTGTTAGCGATGTATCGATACTATTCCAGCCCGGGTGGTTCAGATGAACAGGTACAGATTTTTCTTGGCCGCACAGATAGTGCTCATATAAAAGGAATACATGGCCTCGATGAAGAGGGTGAGGATATTAAAGTCCATGTCATCAGCAGTGAACAGGCCTTTGTCTGGTTAGACAGTGGTCGCATCGATTCAGCCGCTCCCATCATCGCGCTACAATGGTTTCGTTTGAATCGTGATCGGATACGTAAGGCGTGGCTTTAAGAAATCAATAATGTTAAAGGGGACAGATCTATTTAGAAAGCTAAATAGATCTGTCCCCTTTTGTTGTTAAAAGAAAAGATATGAACCACAGAGGCACAGAGTACACAGAGATTTTCTGTTATTTGTACTTTGTACAAAAAGATTTCAACAAGATATTCTTCTCTGCGTTCTCTGTGCCTCTGTGGTTGAAGATTTATATTGTATAACTTAAAACTCAGCAGCCTCAACTTCCCCATATGCCTGTGCACCTTGCGGCCCAAGCAAATCACTGTAACCGTGCCAGTCTTTGTATGCGGCAGTTGTTTCTTTTGTGATACCAAGTACATCACTGCTATCAAGATCGTCTTCAAAGGCTTTCTGTGCAGCCTCATATACCAGCACCAGGTAGTTAAGATATGTTCTCTACCATGGTTTTATCACCGCTTGGTCCATGTCCGGGTATGTAGTTTTTTATATCGCTTTCAAGCACCGTGTTTATGGTCGAGATGTTGCCCTGAAATTGACCGTCTGCTGTTCTTGGTATGCGTAGTGATAAAACATTGTCACCTAGAAATATCACTGAGCTTTCGACCACTTCGATCATGATATCGCCTGTGGTATGGGATATGCCGTAGTGGTGTATTTTGAATGTGGTGTCGCCGACTTCAATGACATCAGCATTATCAGCAGTAAGCTCAGGTGCTACCACTTCTGTTCCCAGGCTGGCGCCTTCGGTGAGTGTGTTCATGGTATTAACCCAGGTTTCACCTTCGCCATTTTCTATTGCGAGAAGCATTTCTGGATGGCCATAAATTTTCACATCAGGATAAGCCGCTTTGATCGCCTGGTTAGCTAACCAGTGATCACCGTGGATGTGGGTATTGAATACTGCAACGATAGGTAGGTCGCTAATCTCTTTAACTTCGGCAAGTACGTATTCACCAGTCTGTACGGTCGAGCCAGGATCGATCATGACTAAACCCGCTGAGGTTAGTACGATGCCAGGGTTGTTCATGAAACCTTTGTTTTCCGGGTTGGGCAGTTCACGTGGACCATGTATTACCCAGGTATTATTCGCTACTTTTTCAAACGCGTAGGGGAACTCGCTGCTTGTTGTGGTAGCGGTTGTTTGAATGTTTGTTTGTGTCGCGGCTTGTGACGCTATTTTATCTGCCGAGTTATCAGCTGATGGTGAACAGGCCGCCAGAAACAAAAGGATAAGGAGCGAGGTTACAGGTTTGATAGTGGGTCTGATTTGATGCTTCATAGTTTATGCCTGTAAGTGTTAGTTGTTTAGAATAAGTAGTGCCATTGCTATGGCGGCAGGTAAAGCCTGTAAAAACAAGATAGAGCGTTTTGCAGTCAATGCGCCATATATGCCTGCAATTATAATACAGTTAAGAAAAAATATGAGTGCGTCAAAACCGCCTGTACTGGTCAAGTCCCCATAACAGGCCGGCGGCAAGAAAACCGTTATACAGGCCCTGATTGGCTGCTAGCGTTGCTGACTGTTTAGCGTAGTCTTCTTTCAGGCCAAAAGTTTTCCGGCCGAAAGGGGTGTTCCAAAAAAACATCTCGAGCACCATGAACAGGATATGTAAGACGATGACGAGGCTGACAGCGATTGTCGATAAAATACTCATGCTTTCTCCTTAATAGTGTACCGTCTTCGCTCGCAATGACGGTAGTTACTTACATGCTTAACTTTTTTATTTTTTCCTGCATTTCTTTTAAACCGATTTCCTGCAGTTTTTTTATATTATTCTCTGGCACCTTTTCGATATCTGGATAGCTGGCGATGGCTTTTTCCAGGCTGTGTTCTCTGATGATGTGCAGCATCGGATACGGTGAACGATTGGTGAAGTTACTGACATCATCCTCTGCCGTATCTTCAAACAGGTATTGCGGATGGAAGCTGGCAAGTTGATAGATGCCGGAGTAATTCAAATCTTCCAACAACAGGTTTGAGAGGTGTAAAAGTTCGAGATAATCATCGAACTGCTCGTGGCCATCGGGAAAGATCAGCAGGCTGGTTTCGATGTCTGCGGTGTCATCAAGTTTGCTGAAGCAGTTGGCCAGTTGATGCAGGTGCTGCTGGATCGGTGGCTCTTCTCCCTGTACGCTGGCAACGATATAGTCGATGCTATTATCGTTGAACGGTCTAGCGGCAAAAGGACAGAGGTTTAAACCGATGACGATATCGTTAACCCAGTTTTTTGTTTGTCGAATGACGTCTTCTGATGAGGTACTCACAGCAGAGTAGATTATTTAGTGTGCATCTAGTGAGTATCCAGTTTGGCCAGTTCACTTAATATCTGTGTGATCAGGGATTCACCCTGTGCGCCCATGCGTGTACAGAGTTTGTCGACATCACGTTCGCCGTCGATCATGTCTTTGATGATGGCGCTGAAGCTGGCCATGTCACCACCGGCTCTGGACATCTGTTCTGCCATGTTACCTAACATCGACAGTGCGTTATGATCACCACGACGGGCTTCATTGATGAGCTGTGCAAACATCGGTGCAGCTTTTGAAGCGTCACCAGCCTGTTCTGACTTAGGCAGCGTTGCCGGATCCTGCAGGCCGCGTAATATGCTGTCA
Source organism: uncultured Gammaproteobacteria bacterium (assembly GCA_963752725.1). GTDB lineage: Bacteria > Pseudomonadota > Gammaproteobacteria > SZUA-229 > SZUA-229. The sequence goes on along the minus strand of CAVWAI010000049.1, from coordinate 135,336 downwards.
GCGATAACCGCGTCTTCTTCATCGAGGCCATTGAGCAACGCCTGATCACGATTGCCGGCAAGGATCTTATTGATGACATTTACCAGATCTTGCCAGCCATTTTGCGCCGACTGTTGCAACACCATGTCTAACTGTGGTTTCAGCTCTGGATTATGAATAGTCTGTACCACAGCGAGTACCAGACTGGCATGGGTCTGGAGAATCTGTTCAGTTTTTTCTGGATTGACCATAGTATTTTTTCCGCCGCTTTTAATAATGATTTTAAAGTGCCTGAATTTTTACTGCTTGTTCTTTGAACTGTTCTATCGCTTTAGTCATCTCTGCTAAACGCTCACGTTCTTTTTCGACCACTGCCGCGGGGGCTTTATCGACAAAGTTTTTATTGACCAGTTTTGCGGTGATCTTATCAACGTTAAGCTGCAATTTTCCGATCTCTTTTTCCAGCCTGGCAAGTTCCGCATCTTTATCGATAAGTCCGGCCAGAGGAATCAGGATCTTCATCTCGCCAACCAGGGCGGTCGCTGATTCTGGTGCTTCGTCGTCGTCAGATATCCAGTTGCTCTGTTCTACTTTGGCCAGCGTTTCGATGAAGGACTGGTTGTCTGTATAAAGCGTTTTGTCATTATCAGAAGCGTTCTGTAACAGCAGTGATAAAGGTTTGCCGGGCGGTATGTCCATCTCTGAGCGGATACGGCGTACGCCGCTGATGAAGGTTTTAACCCACTCCAGATCCATTTCAGCCTGATCATCGATCTTGCTGCTATCCGATTCAGGGTAAGGCTGAATCATGATGCTGTCACCGGATTTACCTGCCAGTGGGGCAACATGCTGCCAGCACTCTTCAGTGATGAACGGAATAACAGGGTGGTTCAAACGTAATATCGTTTCTAATACACGCACCAATGTACGGCGGGTAGCGCGTTGTTCATTTTCTGGTGTTTGTTCATTGAATAAAACGGGTTTTGATAACTCCAGGTACCAGTCACAGTAATCTTCCCAGACGAAGGTGTATAGATCATGGGCGATAAGGTCAAGACGAGAGTTAACACTGTGCTGTTCGATGCGTGCTTCGACATGCTGTAAGCGTGAGATGATCCATTTGTCAGCCAGAGATAGAACAACATCGGGGTTGTCAGAGCCATCTGCTAACAGGCCGGTGTCTTTGTCTTCTGCTTGCATCAATACATAACGCGTGGCGTTCCATAACTTGTTACAGAAATTACGGTAACCTTCGATACGTCCGGGTGCAAACACGACATCACGGCCGGTGGTGGCCAGTGAGGCAAAAGTGAAACGTAAGGCGTCAGTACCAAAGGCTGGAATACCGTCAGGAAAATTCTTGCGAGTAAGTTTTTCGATACGCTCGATCTGGTGAGTTTGCATCACCGCAGTGGTGCGTTTTTCTACCAGGGTTTCCAGGTCGATACCGTCGATGACATCGATCGGGTCAAGTACGTTACCTTTGGATTTCGACATCTTCTGGCCTTCGCCATCACGCACCAGGCCGTGCACATAAACTTCACGGAAGGGGACGTCATCCATGAATTTCAGCCCCATCATGATCATACGTGCGACCCAGAAAAAGATGATATCGAAACCGGTAACCAGTACGTTGGTCGGATAATATTTTTCCAGCTCGATAGTTTTTTCCGGCCAGCCCAGGGTCGAAAATGGCCACAGAGCAGAGGAGAACCAGGTATCCAGTACATCTTCATCCTGGGTCAGCTTGAAATCATCGGACAGTTTATTTTTACGGCGGATGTCATCGATGTCATAACCGACATAAACGTTGCCATGATCGTCATACCAGGCAGGGATACGATGGCCCCACCAGATCTGGCGTGAGATACACCAGTCTTCGATATTGTTCATCCATTCGAAATAGGTGTTCTTCCAGTTATCAGGAACGAACTTGATACTCGCCATTTTCTACCGCTTCGATGGCAGGTTTTGCCAGCGGTTCGACTTTGACATACCACTGGTCGGTGAGGAATGGTTCGATGACGGCATTGGAGCGGTCACCACGCGGTACCATTAATTTGTGGTCATCCACTTTTTCCAGGAATCCGGCGGCATCGAGATCGGCAACGATCTGTTTGCGTGCTTCATAACGGTCCATACCGATGTATGCTTCAGGGATAACATTGTTGACGTCATCTTCATTGTCACGGATGGCGGCATCGTTAGTGAAGATGTTGATCAAGCCACCGTTAGGCAGGTTGCGCACTTCAGTCTTGTTTTTATGACGTGTCCAGACTTCATAGTCATTGAAGTCGTGTGCCGGGGTAATTTTTACGCAGCCGGTACCGAACTCTGCATCGACATGTTCATCGGCTAACACCGGAATTTTTCGTCCGGTGAGCGGTAATTCAAGAAATTCACCCAGTAGATAGGAGTATCGTTCATCGCTGGGGTTAACGGCGACAGCAAAGTCACCTAACAGGGTTTCTGGTCGAGTAGTTGCGACCACGACATGACCGGCACCATTACTGCGCGGGTAGCGAATGTGCCACATGTGGCCGGATTCTTCTTTGGAGAGCACTTCTAAATCAGATACCGCTGTGTGCAATACAGGATCCCAGTTCACCAGGCGTTTGCCACGGTAGATCAAACCTTCTTCATACAGGCGTACAAAAACTTCTGTCACCGCAGTGGATAAACCTTCATCCATGGTGAAACGTTCACGTGACCAGTCGAGCGAAGCGCCCATACGGCGTAACTGTTTGGTAATGGTATTGCCGGAATGTTCTTTCCATTCCCAGATCTTTTCAGTAAATTTTTCACGGCCGTAATCGTGCCGGGTTTTACCTTCGGCATTGATCAGGCGTTCGACCACCATCTGCGTAGCGATACCGGCATGGTCGGTACCAACCTGCCATAAGGTATCGTCACCTTTCATGCGGTGGTAACGGATCATCGAGTCCATGATGGTGTCTTGAAAGGCATGGCCCATATGCAGACGGCCGGTGACATTAGGCGGCGGTATCATGATGCAGAACTTTTCACGTTCGGCGTCAGCGGCCTGACCTTCTATGGTTTGTTCGGCGTTAAAATAACCGTTGTCTTCCCAGGTCTTGTACCATTTGCTTTCGATGGCCTGCGGGTTGTAGGTTTTTTCCATTAGGGGCTCAGTGAACAGATTTAAAGCGCAGAATTATACAACATGCCGCTATCAGGCTGAAATTAAAAAAAGCCGAATTTGAGTTCGGGGGTGACAGGTCCAATTTATTATCGCTTGAAAATCGATATGCGCATCACCAGAAGCGTGACTTCAATAGAGTTTTTCTTTGTTCTCGATCAACTGTTTTATCACTTCGTCAGGCAAGCGGTCTTCCAGTGCCTGCTGGATAAGGTAACGTAACTGCTGTTCCAGATCTGGCATCAGCTCTTTGGTAATATCGTCGACCATCGATTGCAGTGAGGCAGGCGGTTCTGGCTGTTCTACTGGTTGCGGTTCAACATCGACGGCAGCAATATTGATAGCTTCAATATCAGAGGTGGTATCAGAGACAGTTTCGGTTTCTTCTGTACCGGTATTGTAGCTTATCAGTGCGGACTCAGGCTCATCGGTTTCTGCTGCAGCATCATTAGCCGTCACGGGTATGCTGTTTTCGATGATGGCATCTTCCGCAGCAGTAATATCGAGAGTGTGGCTGCTATCTTCAGCGATGAACTCGTCGATGATCCCTATCTGAGGTTCAGTGTCTTCGCTTAACGAGCCTTCGCCAGGGACATCTTCTGTAACCACGGTGCTGGCAGAAGCCTTAATTGACTCTGCCACGAACAGGTCAAGATTGTTCTCCGCTTCGACCGGCGTTGTTTCAAACAGGGCAGGTTCTCCCTCTTGATCATCAATATCCGTGTTGTCAGCTTCCTCGACCTTGATAACATCATCAAGGATCGGGATACTTTTAGGGTCGTAATCAGGCATAAATATAGAATCTTGCAGTTATTTACCTGTTTCCAGTCGATCTAGCACATATTGAGCGAGTAAACCTACAGGTCGCCCGGTTGCACCTTTTTCTTTACCGCTTTTCCATGCAACACCGGCGATATCAAGGTGTGCCCAATGATATTTTTTGCTGAAGCGCGAGAGGAAACATGCCGCAGTGATGGTGCCAGCACCTTTACCGCCGATGTTGGCGATATCAGCAAAATTACTGTCCAGCTGTTCCTGGTAGTCATCCCACAGGGGCAGTTGCCAGCAACGATCACCACTGGTCTGGCCGGCAGATAATAAATCGTTTGCTAGCGGGTTATGGTTACTGAGTAAGCCGGCAGGGTGGGCGCCTAAAGCGACGATGCAGGCGCCGGTTAATGTGGCGATATCGATTACCACATCCGGGTTGAATTTTTCAGCATAGGTCAGTGCGTCACATAAGATGAGGCGGCCTTCGGCATCGGTATTAAGTACTTCGATAGTCTGCCCTGACATGCTGGTAACAATATCACCGGGCCTGGTGGCTAGACCATCGGGCATGTTTTCGACCGTTGGCACGATGCCGATGACATTGATGGGTAACTGTAACTCTGCGACAGCGTTCATCACACCGATAACGCTGGCTGCACCACACATGTCATATTTCATCTCATCCATCTGAGCGCCAGGCTTAAGACTGACGCCACCGGAATCGAAGGTGACGCCTTTACCGACAAAAATGATCGGTGCCTGCTGTTTGTCTCCCGCCATATATTCCATGGTGATTAATTTAGCCGGTTCACGGCTGCCTCTAGACACGGAAAGTAGTGATCCCATGCCAAGTTTTTCCATGTCCTTTTCTTCTAATATGGAGGTTTTTATCTTGCTGTGCTGTTTGGATAGTTTGACGGCCTGTTTTGCCAGGTAAGTCGGTGTGCATATATTGCCGGGCATGTTGCCGAGATCTTTAGCCAGATGTATGCCGGCAGAGATGGCCATGCCCTGACGAACCGCCTGTTCGCCCTGCATCAGTTGACCGCGGCCATTAACACTGAAGATAAATTTTCTTAACGGCCGGCGGGTTTCTTTTTTCTCGGTTTTGAGCTGATCAAACTGGTACAGAGCTTCATCGATCGCTTCGATAGAATGCTGGATTTTCCAGTTGATATCTTTACGTTTTACCGGTATCTCGGTCAGGTAGGAAGCGATTTCCGTTGCGCCGCTAGATTGCAGTGTCTTCACCATGGTGTGGTTTATCTTGTAGAAAGTTTTGACGTTGATGTCTTTTTCTTTGCCACAGCCAATAAGTAATACTCGGTCACATAAGGTATTCTCAACATTATGCAATAACAGTGTATTGCCCAGGTCACCCTCGATTTCACCACGACGCACCAGGTTAGAGATAAAACCATTGCTGGCTTTATCGATAATTTTTGCGGAAGAGGAAAGTTTTCTAGATGCGTACATGGGGATGACAACACAACCGATACGTTGTTTTTCGGGGTTGCCACTTTTGACTGTGTATTCCATGAGTTCTCCGTAATAGAAACTGGCTTGCTGCATTAATGTCTACAGCATGTAGATAAGGTGGAATTGTATGCAATTTATCCCAGGCTGGGTAGTCGAATTGTTCGCTTTTTAGGCCGGTTTCGAGTTATAGCTCTAAATATTGCCGTTTACAGAACTTTTCAGGTTAAACTTCACCTATTACGAGGCTCGTGTATCAGTGGAATCTGGCTAACAGCATACTAATGAAGCTGACAATAATTGATAAATATATAGCAAAAGAGTTACTGATGGCATTTTTGTCAGTTATCTTTGTTTTGTTGATCATCGTGCTGAGTACCGAGATCGTGCATCTATTAAAATGGGTGTCACAGGGTGTGATTCCGATCAGTGCTTTTGTTTCCTATCTGCTCAATAGTCTCTTTGAATTCAGCGTGGTGTTGATACCGCTGAGTTTGTTAATGGGTATCCTGCTTGCTTTTGGCCGGCTCTATCGTGATAGCGAGATGGCTGCCATCATGTCAGCGGGTATCGGTCCTCTGCAGTGGTATCGGCCTCTGATGTTGATCGCTATACCGACAACATTGATATTACTGATATTGCTGCTGTATGTTAAACCCTTGATAACGCAGCAACGTGCACTGCTTGCTGCTGAGATACAGAGTCAGGCCGCCATCGATACTTTACTCATCGGACAATTTAACCGCGCCGGTAAGGGTGGCGGCGTACTGTTTCTGGAGTCGGAAAGTGAGGGCAGCAAGCAGATAAAAAATGTATTTTTTCAGCAACACCGTGACGAAACCAGTCATGTCGATTTGGCCTCGAGCACCAGCAGTTATTATAATGATGAAGGCCGGCGTTATATGATGATGCATGGCGGTACGCATTATGTCGGTAATGCAGGTGAGGCCGGTTTCAAGATCATCAGTTATAAAGACTATGGCATCCATATCGATAAAAAGCGGGTGGCAGCAAAACTTTCAGAGAAATCTAAAAGTATATCTGAGCTCTGGTCTTCAACCAGCCTGGTCGATCAGGCTGAATTACAGTGGCGGCTCACCCTGCCGCTGGCCACCATTATTGTCGCCTTTATGGCATTACCGCTAAGCCACACTGACCCGCGTAGTGGTCGCTACGCTAAACTCGCTGTGGCATTGATCTTGTATCTGGTGTATTCAAATCTACTCGGTATCGGTAAAACCTGGATCGTGCAGGAAATAGTTCCGCTCTGGGTTGGCACCTGGTGGGTGCATATCATCGCCATCATCATTACCTTCTACCTGTTGAAACGTAGCGGTTATCTGACCGGCCTGAACTTCAGAAAAGGAGATCGAGGTGATTGTTGATCGATATATAGCAAAAACGGTGGTCACGGGTTGTCTGCTTGCCTGCTTTGTGATGTTATCAATATTTGCATTTGTCGATTTTGTCTCACAGTTAAATACGGTGGGTACTGGTGACTATGGTGCCTTACAGGCTGTGGTTTTTGTTTTACTTCGTCTGCCACAGCGTTTATACGAGCTCTCACCATCGATTTTATTACTCGGTGGCATATTATCCTTAGGTGCACTAGCAGCTAATTCTGAATTAGTCGTGATGCGTGCATCGGGGATTACGACCTTACGTATCACCCGTTCCGTGTTACAGACCGGATTATTTATAGCCATCCTGGTTGCACTACTCGGTGAGTATGTGGTGCCTACTGCAACCAAAACCGCAAAGACCTATCGCGCCGAAGCCATGGAGAAAAAATTGATCGTTGGCGGCACCGATGATATCTGGGCACGCGATGGTAATCGATACGTTAATGTAAAACAGATATTGCCTGATCATGAGCTGCGACAGATCCGAGTTTACGAACTTGATGAAAATCACCAGTTAAAGACGATGCTTTATGCAGAAAAAGCCGCCTTTAAAAACGATGAATGGTTACTGGAAAATATAAAACGTTCGGATATTAGCCTGGATGGTGTAAAGACTTCGTTTGAAAAACAGTTGAGATTAAAGCGGCTTATATTACTAGAACTGTTCTCTGTCCTCGAACTTGAGTCAAAAGATATGTCTGCCCGCGAGTTATTCACCTACGGTCAATATTTAGAGGCCAATAAACTTGATAGTGATGAGTATTTTCTGGAATTCTGGATAAAAATTTTCACCCCACTGACCTGTTTAGCCATGTTGATGATAGCGATGCCTATCGTTTTTTCTACCACGCCACGCAGCGGTGGTGCCGGTCAGCGCGTCATGCTGGCAATAATTATCGGCATCGTCTACTTTGTCGTCAATCGATCGGTTAATCACCTGGGGCTGGCACTGGATGCCTCACCGCTGATGAGTGCATCATTACCATTGATCCTGGTGGTGATCGTGAGTACCTATTTCTTAAAACGGGTTAACTAACCGCTATCTTCATCGTAGATCGATTAGCACTGTCTTGCTAGCCAGATCATGCCAGCAGCGACTGTTCTTATCAAACAGGGCTAATAAAAAACCTGCGCCAAAAAGCCCCCAGGAAAACAGTGCGCTAATAAATCGTATCGCCGCCGTTTTCCAGCTGATCCTGTTGTTATCACTGCTGTGTAACTGAATACGCCAGGTTTTCATCCCCAGTGTCTGACCGCCGTGTATCCAGAACCATGCAAAGTACAGGTAACTCAATATAAATATAGTTAGAACATAGAGTGGATACAAGGTATCGCCGGGTTCGATAGCTTCGCCATGATTCAGGGCGTTTGCTATTGCCGTAACGATAAACAGAATAGCGATCAGCAGGAAGCAATCATAAAAAATGGCAAATAAACGTCGAAATAATCCAACGTAAGTTATCGCTGATTGAGATTCTGTCATTGAGTCAGTCATAAAATATTTTTTGCTTCAGGCCGTTGATCAACAATAGCTTTTATTGCTTAAAAAGCTCACAATCAGGAAGTATAACCGTGGTTGATATTAACAGGATTGCTTGTATTTGGTTAACTATGTTGTATTCTCGTAAGAGGATAAATACATTTATAAATAGATCTGTGTGTTCTGATTTTATAGCACAGAAGATTTAGCGAGAAGATTATGAAATTGACTAATAGTATCAACGGCAAGATTCTTTCCATAATAGCGCTTACCTCGCTCTCACAATCAGCACATGCAATCCCATTTGCCTTTGAAGGCCGCTCACTGGGAATGGGTGGTGTTTCTGTGGCGACGGCTGATCTGGCAACGGCGGCATGGGCGAACCCTGCGATGCTGACCAACCAGAGACCTGACGATGATTTCTCATTATTGATCGGTGTCGGTGCCTTCGTGAGAGATGATGATGACCTGAAAACGGATATCGATAATTTTCAGGCTGCAGATGCGCGTTTTCAGGCTGCTGCAGCTCCAACAGACCCTGATGCAATACAGGCACTACAGGACATGGCAGACATTATCACTGGTATCGACGGTAAAGTTGCTGCGGCTGACGTGACCGGTGTCGCAGCGATGGGTATGGCCTTTGATTCGTTTGCTATGGCGCTCAGTATCCGTGCAGATGCGATTGGCGGTAGTACGGTAACTAACCTCTCGCAAACGCCTGCAGAGGTGTTAGATCCTACTAAGAACATCGTTAATCTGGAAGGCGTGATGGCAACCGAATTCGGCCTGTCATTAGCCAAGGAATTTGGCTTCTATAATAGAAGAACCTCGATAGGTATAAAGCCAAAAATTGTCGACCTGCAAGCTTTTGTCTACCAGGAGTCAATACGCACCATCGATGATATAAATGATGTCTTCGATAACGGTAAAAAATCTGATCTGGGTACATTTGCCTCATTTGATCTGGGTGCAGCGATTGATCTGTCTAATTCTTTTCGTCTGGCTCTGAATATTAATAACATAATCACTGATGAGTTTAAACTGGGTGGTCAAACGTTAAATTTTGATACCACTTCACGTATCGGTGCCGCATATCACAATAGATTTCTTACCGTGGCTGTTGATTATGACCTGACAGAGAATAAACCACTATTGGCTGACACCCTCTATGGCGATCTAAAAACACAGTATCTGGCTGTAGGTGCAGAGTTTAATGCTTTTGATTTTGCACAGTTACGTGTCGGTGCAAGAAAAAATTTGGCGAGCGGTATATCTGATAGCGCAAAAGAGACTGCATTAACAGCAGGTGTCGGTTTCTGGTTAGGCTTCAACCTGGATGTTGCGGCAACCTTTACAGACAATTCTGTTGGCGGCTTTGTGCAAACGGGTTTCAGGTTTTAATCTAAAGTTTAAACATTATTATGTTTAAACTTTAAAATTGTTAATCGAATTTAAATAAATTCATCGTTAAGTAATTTATTTAACTGATAAAAAAAGATTGTAAAATGTAAAAAAAGTTTGCTAAATTAGAATTTCGTTTTATACTTCTGAACGTAACTCACAAAAGGGGATTTCAAGATGGCTCGTACAACAAAAAAAACTGCTAAGAAAAAAACAGCAGCCAAGAAAAAAACAACAGCAAAACGCGCTGTAAAGAAAAAAGTAGTAGCTAAGAAAAAAGTAGCCGCTAAGAAGAAAGTAGCTAAGAAAAAAATAGTTAAGAAAAAAGCGCCGGCTAAGAGGAAGGTTGCTAAGAAGAAGGTTGCTAAGAAGAAAGTAGTCAAGAAAAAAGCGCCGGCTAAGAAGAAGGTTGCTAAGAAAAAAGTAGTCAAGAAAAAAGCACCGGCTAAGAAGAAAGTGGCTAAGAAAAAGGTTGCTAAGAAGAAAGTAGCTAAGAAAGCACCTTCTGCAGCTGTCAGGAAAAAAGCCGCTGCTGCTAAGAAAAGGGCGGCTGCTGTAAAAAAAAAAGCCGTAGCCGCTAAGCGTAAAGCTGAAGCGGCTAGAAAAATAGCTGCTGCAGAACGTAGAAAGAAAGCTAAAGAGAATGCGATGGCCGCCAAACAGAAACTGCAAGAACGCGTCACATCTGCTGCATCGGCACTAGCCGCAGCTAAAGCGGAAGTTGCATCAACCAGAAAACGTCAGGATCTCCTGATAAAAATGGCTGAGAAGAAAGAAGCTGCTGTTGCTAAGTTTGTGGAAAGCTGGTCTAAGAAAGAAATGGCTAAGATTGATAAAGCCCTTAAACCAAAAAGCCGTAAACGTCGTAAATAGTTTTCTACTATTGATGTTAAAAAGTCACTCATTTGCGTGAGTGGCTTTTTTTTCGCCTATAATTTTCAATATGTCTAAATTTGATCAAATAGCACTGGCGGAACAACAGATGATCGAAAATTTTATCGATCATCTATGGATGGAAAACGGTTTAAGTGAAAATACCTTATCGGCATATCGAAATGATCTTGCCGGTTTTTCACTCTGGTTAGCTGAAAAACAGCAGAGTCTGGCTAGTGTTGATACAGGGGTTATTCAGGCTTTTCTGGCTTTTAATTACACCATCAAGCAAAAACGCCGGTCGGTTGCACGTCTGTTATCAACGCTGCGTCGTTTTTATCTATACCTGTTACGTGAAAACAAAATCAGTGAAGATCCTACGCGTTTACTTGAATCGCCCAAAGGTGAGCGTTCTCTACCTCTGTCTTTAAATGAGCAGCAGATCGATGATTTGTTAGCTGCGCCCGATACATCAGATGTATTAGGCTTGAGGGACAGAGCGATGCTGGAAGTTCTGTATGCGACAGGATTGCGCGTCAGTGAATTAATCAATCTGCAAACTTCGCAGATTTCATTGCAGCAGGGAGTTATCCGTGTGGTTGGTAAAGGCAATAAGGAACGATTAGTACCGGTGGGTGAAATCGCGCTTGACTGGTTAATGCAATATTACCAGTTGTCACGACCCTGCCTGTTATCAAGATTGCAGTCGGAGAAAAAGCAGCTGAGCCAAAGCAGTGATGTTTTTGTCACCAAACGGGGACGGTCTATGACGCGACAGGCATTCTGGTATATGGTGAAACGTTATGCTCTGGTTGCTGGCATAGCAGTCGATCGCTTGTCACCACACACTCTAAGGCATGCTTTTGCTACCCATCTGTTGAACCATGGTGCAGATCTGCGTGTGGTTCAGATGTTATTAGGCCATAGTGATATTTCTACAACGCAGATATATACTCATGTCGCAGATCAGCGTTTGCGCGACATGTATAAAAACCATCACCCACGCGCCTAGCTAAAACGTTTATTTATAAGTAATTGAATCAGTAGCTAATATTGAATGACTCGATGTTTGCCGGTATACATCGTAGATAATTATTTTAGTTGTATAAACTTTTTGTGGAATTAACTATAATTCACGCTGTCTTGATACCCGTCGCTTAATTATTCTTTTGTGGATGCTATGAAATATTTCTCTTTATTTATATTAATTACCTCTTTATTAACAAGTTTTACAGTTTCGGCCGATACGGTGGAAAGCAATGATGATATCTCCAGGTTAAAACAGGCGCTGGCGAAAAGTCTGCCTAATGTCGAACCCAGCAAGATCTCTGTTACCCCTGTTACCGGTCTATATGAGGTAATCGTCGGTTCTCAGGTCGTGTATATGAGCGTCGATGCCCGTTATATGATCGAAGGTGATCTGATCGATCTGATAACAAAAACGAATGTCAGTGAGAACGCCAAGTCCGCTATCCGTCTGGCAGCGATCGACCAACTGGGCGCTGACAATATGCTGGTTTATAAACCAAAAGAAGTCAAAGATACCATAACGGTCATCACTGATATTAATTGTACTTATTGTCGACGCCTGCACAGTGAGATTCCTGTCTATCTTAAAAACGATGTGGAAGTCAGGTATGTCTTCATGTCCGAGAGAGGTAGTGGTGACGGCATGAAGAAGACGATCAGTGTCTGGTGTTCTGATGATCAGCAACTGGCATTGGATATCGCAAAATCTGGCGGTAAAGTCGAAGACAAGACCTGTGATAATCCGATCCGCCTGCATTCTGCACTGGCGCGTGAACTGGGTGTCCGTGGCACACCGGCTATTATTTTAGAAGATGGCCAGTTATTGCCAGGTTATGTGCAGGCAGATAAATTGATCGCGCAGATCCGCAAGTAGATAAAAGAAATAACTGCAGTGTAAAGGTTCTATTTTTATTAGTAGAAGTTAGTTCAGCCAGATGACTTTTTTGTGGTAGGTGAATAAAACACCGGTTTTTATTGCATGTCCAGGCCACAGTTTTTCAACACCATTACGGTAGTACGTTAATTGTACTGAAAACTGTTGTGCCGCTTCTTGTAGCGTTTCACCTTCAGCTAACTGGTGCGATTTGTAATCGATGATCGATATGCTGTCTTCTGTTTTGATCAGCCGGTCAATAACGCCGTAAATAGCCTGTTGTCCTGCCATGTACATTAGCGGCATCTCATTGTATGTCTGCGCTGTGGTTGCCGGTTTAAAGATGCTCTCACAATCTGGATGATTGACTGTCGCAATGGCTTCCTCTAAACAACCGTCAAGGTGTTCAAGATATGCAGGCTTCTGTAATGTTACTTCGGTTTTAATCCGCTGACGGATGTTATTAATGACCTGTTCTGATGCAGGCTGGTTTTCTGCATTGCAAAGCAGTTCTATCATGCGGTGAATGATAATGCCCCGCCATATGGCCAGATCCCGGTTTACATCCTTAGCTACCGTTATTGTTTTAGCCTCATCGTCAGCCGCTGCGATGTTTTCTTCCGTGTTCAGACTGGGTGTGGTTATACCGGGTATTGAGGCCAGCTCAACCGGTTTTAACAGGTGCTGATCAATCTCCATAGGGGTGTTTTCGGCGGTTTCAGCGTACTCTGCTGGTGTCACCTTGGCGCGATCATATGACAGGTGTAAGTATAACTTTCCGTTTATTTCATCGATACCGGTTTCAGATTCGGCTATGTCTTTCAGGCCGTTAGCGATGATCTGATACCAGCTATTCTGCTGTCTTCTGCTGCTGGCAATGCCACTGATATAAAGTCGCTCACGGGCTCGGGTGAGAGCGACATAGAGTAAATTCAGCTCTTCTCTTGACTGTTCATTTAGTTTTTCCTGCTGCAGCTTTGCGGTGATCTGATCGGTGTTGTCTTTACTCAGTTGAAGCTGGAAGTTTGCTGGTTGCGGTTTATTTGCCGGCCAGCGAATCAAGCTGGCATAAGCATTCTTATTGCCTGGTGTGCTGTTGCAGTCAGCGAGGAATACCACGGGCGCCTCCAGTCCTTTGCTGCCGTGTATGGTCATTAACCTGACGCGGGATTCGTTGCTTTGTGATAATGGTTCTTCAGGTGGATTTGAAGAGTAATTTTTTAAGTGATTCAGGTTTTGTAAAAATCGCGTGATGCTCGGATAACGGCCACTATCGGTTTCAAGTGAAAGTTCTAAAAAGCGTTGGCAGTTGGCGGCAACCTTTTGCTGGTTCTCTTCTCTGTTGGCGGCAATATATCGCTTGATGATATTACCTTGCGAATAAATTGTATCCAGGCAGTCATGTACGGGCAATTGTTCAGCCATCTTCTGCCAGCGTGGTAACAAGGCGGCTGCCCGCTGTAATGCTTTGCTGAGAGCTGGTCTATCGGCTGTATTATCGGGCTCGGCAGCCAGCAGTAACAGACGGTCGTACCAGTGTGTTACGTTTTTATTTGGTGTTGCCTGGTAACGAGCCAGCTGTATCAAGTCTTCATCGCTGGCATTGAAAACAGGAGATTTTAAAACCTGGGCAAAGGCAAGATTGTTGTATGGTGTGATCAGTGTATTGAGTAAACAGCTCAGGTCCTGAATTTCCAGATTGTCCAGCAGGCCGCCTTTTTTATTGCCTATAAAAGCGATGCCGTGTTGTTTTAATGCCTGTTCATAGATGTCGACATGGGTACGGTTACGCATCAATATAATGATGTCGCCAAACTCGACCGGGCGAACTGTGCCATCATCAGTGATCAGTTCAGGTGTGTTAGTAAGCCGCAGGATCTGTCTGGCAATATAATCGGCTTCCTTGTGCCTGACCGTCTTAAGCGAAATCTCACGAGGCTGCTGCAGTGGATTACGGAAATAAACCGGTTCGATGTCGCTGGTTTCGTCATCGTCTTCTTCGAATAGATCGCACAGCATGACCTGGCCGGGCAGCTCATTTAAGTGGGTGCCATGAGTGGTGTAACCAGTCATGATGGATTTGACTTCTTGTTGTTCAAAAATCTGGTTAACACAATCGATGATGGCGGCTGAAGAGCGCCTGGAAAAGTCTAGCGGCGTTGCCCTGGCGCTGAGGTTATCGGCTAACCACGAACTTGCCTGTGCCTGCAGTGCTGGGTTGGCGCGTCTGAAGCTGTATATAGACTGTTTTTCATCGCCCACCAGAAAAACACTGCGCGGTCGTTGTTCGGGATTGGCTGCAATTTCTTCCAGTATCGGTGAGAGCAGGTGCCACTGTGTCGGATTGGTGTCCTGAAACTCATCGATCAGCAGATGATCGATGCGTTGATCAATTTTATACTGCACCCAGTGAGCGTTATCGGCGTGTTGTAACAACTCATAACACTTCCATTCCAGATCAGTGAAATCCAGCTGACGTGTTTCCCTTTTCAGCTGCTGAAAAATTTCGACATACTTATTGCCGGCAAAAAACCAGGCTTTATTTATTTTCAGGGTAAGTATTCGTTTTAACTGTTCGCTGACATTCTGTATTTTTTCTGCGATCTCGAGATGCAGTTCGATGAAACGATTGGCATTTTCACTGCCTAGTTTCTTTTCTAACACAGCACTAAGTTTACGGCCCTGAGCTAAAATTTCTCCATCCTGTTTAATAAACGCTGACTTTATTAAGCTGAATCTTGCCTGCTGCTCAGCTGCATTATGCTCAGCCTCATCTTTCAGAGCCAGCTCAATGCTGTCTGCGTGTTTATCACTGGTCTTGTTGTTGATCTCACGAAGCAGGCTGGCGAAGACCTTTAGTTGTTGTGTAGTGGTGTCATCTAGAAATTGTGACACCGGCCCGTGCTTCTCATCGGCGACAGCGTTATCAATCTGTAGTGATCGAGTTAACGCGTCACAGGCAAAATCAACGGCTTTCCGGGTATGAGAGGTATATGCCCACCAGTCACTTCGGTGTGATAGAAAACTATGCAGAGCTGTTTGTGTATTATCGGGCCCGTTGCAAGCCTGCATGATGGTGTCGAGTTCTTCTGCCAGCCGTTTACTATCATGGTGATTTGCCTGTGTGCCTGCGCTGTCAAATAACATTTGCAGTGCCTGTCTTTCCAGCAGGCTGGTGTCTTCGAGCAGGTCAAAGCCGGGTGGGATATCGGCTTCTAATGGAAAACGTGACAAGATATCCTGACAGAAGGAGTGGAAAGTTTGAATGCGAATAGGGTGCAGGCTGTGCATCAGCTTCTCATAAAGGCCGGCTGCGATGTTTTTAATATTTTTATCTATATCGCAATCGATTAACCGTAATAGTTTCTCCAGCTCGTCATCACTGGCTGTCGCCATCTCAAATAATCGTTGATTTAGCCGGATCTGCATCTCACCAGCCGCTTTTCGGGTAAAGGTGAGTGCGATGATGTTACCCGGCTCTGCGCCATCGATGAGCAGGCGCACGATACGGGTGATCAATAACCAGGTTTTGCCACTGCCTGCCGAGGCCGATACGGTTGCATTCAGTTCGGGTTTACATGCATCAAGGCTGTTTGCTTGTTTACTCGGGTCAGGCATGCGGGCAGTTTATAGTGACTTGTTGGAGGTGGCTATAGAGGTTTGATGTGCTTTTCTTTTGACTGACATTTACCGGGTGACTTTTATGTTAGGAATTGCGGGTCTCGCCCCGCTGGCGAGGTACTTTTTTGCTACAGCCCAAAAAAGTACCCAAAAAAGGCCGCCACGTCAGCTGCGCCCTGTAAAAGGCACAGGATTCCCGTTTAACCGAGGTGGTTATCATGCTGCGACCAGAACTCGCCAGCGTTTAAGAACACGCAGGCTCAGACAGTTGTCACAGAAAGCCCATGACTACACCACTCCTCACTGGCTCGTCTAAAGGTGGAAGGTAAGATCAAGAGCAAAGAAAGAAAACCAACGTAATGAAATGCTTGGTTTTCTGGCTTTAGCTCGTTGATCTTACCGTCCACTTTAGACAAGCCATTTAGGCGGGGTGATTGTCATGGGCTTTCTGTACAAGCTGTCTGAGCGTGCGTGTTTTTAACGCAGGCGAGTTCTGGTGCAGCATGACAACAGCACCGCTTAAATGGGAACCCTGTGTCTTTTACAGGGCGAAGCTGACGTGGCGGCCTTTTTTGGTTACTCTTTGTGGCTGTTGACAAAGAGTGACTCGCCAGCGGGGCGAGACCCGCAATACTTAACTAAAAGCACCCAGTAAATGCGATATAGATACAAGCTCCCACTAACATTGCTGCTAAAATAATCAGATGGTAAAGTAACGACGATTAAGCCAACCCATATAACTCTAATAACAGGGTAGAACACAGATGAGTAAATATGATGCCTCGTCCATCGAGGTATTAACAGGTCTTGAACCGGTGCAGAAAAGACCGGGCATGTACACTGATACCACCCGCCCTAATCACCTGGCACAGGAAGTTATCGATAACAGCGTGGATGAGGCTATTGCCGGACATGCCAGTAAGATCGATGTCGTCTTGTTCAAAGATGGTTCCATCAGTGTCACCGATGATGGTCGCGGCATGCCGGTCGATATCCATCCAGAAGAAGGCATTCCTGGTGTCGAGGTCATCCTGACACGGCTGCATGCTGGGGGTAAGTTCTCCAACAAAAATTATGAGTTCTCTGGCGGCCTGCATGGCGTCGGTGTGTCGGTGGTCAATGCATTGTCATCAAAAGTCACCGTCGAGGTGCGTCGCGATGGCAACGTGTATGAGATGGCATTCAAACATGGCGCAAAAACCAGCAAACTGAAAAAAACCGGTACCGTGGGTAAACGTAATACCGGTACTAAGATTCATTTCTGGCCGGAAAAGAAATACTTTGATTCTGCGGTATTCTCTGTTTCTAAATTAAAACATGTCTTACGTGCCAAAGCAGTACTGTGTTCAAGTCTGGATGTCAGTTTTACTGAAGAAAAGTCGGGCGAAACGCAAAGCTGGTGCTATGAAGGCGGTCTCGCTGATTATTTAGGCGAAAATTTATTCGATAAAGACTGTCTGCCAGCAGAGCCTTTTTTAGGCAGCATGGCAGGTTCAACAGAAGCAGTTGACTGGGCGTTGACCTGGCAGATTGATGCTGGTGAGTTAATGACTGAATCCTATGTCAATCTGATCCCAACCGCGCAGGGCGGAACCCATGTTAATGGTCTGCGTACCGGATTAACGGAAGCCTTGCGCGAGTTTTGCGAGCTTCGCAGTCTGCTGCCACGCGGCGTCAAACTTAGCCCTGAAGATGTCTGGGATAAAGTCTGTTACGTGCTCTCGGTTAAACTGGCCGATCCACAGTTTTCCGGTCAGACCAAAGAACGCCTGTCATCACGTGAATGTGCGGCGTTTGTTTCCGGGGTAGTAAAAGATGCGTTTAGTTTATGGCTCAATCAGCATACCGATGCCGGCGAATCCATCGCGATGCTGGCGATCGAAAATGCCCAGAAACGCTTACGTGCCGGTAAAAAAGTTATTCGTAAAAAAGTCACCAGCGGACCGGCTCTGCCTGGCAAGTTATCTGACTGCTCTTCGCAGGACATAACCCGATCAGAACTGTTTCTGGTGGAAGGTGACTCTGCTGGCGGCAGCGCCAAACAGGCACGTGACAGACAGTTTCAGGCGATCATGCCATTACGTGGAAAAATCCTGAATACCTGGGAAGTCGAACCCGACCAGGTATTAGCTTCGCAGGAAGTACATGATATTTCTATCGCTGTCGGTGTCGAACCCGGGTCATCCGATCTAAAAGATCTGCGTTACGGTAAAGTCTGTATCCTGGCGGATGCGGATTCTGATGGCTATCATATCGCCACGTTATTATGCGCCCTGTTCCTGCGTCATTTTCGACCACTGGTTGAAGCCGGACACATCTTCGTGGCGATGCCGCCGTTGTTTCGTATCGATGTCGCTAAAGACGTCTTTTACGCCCTCGATGAAGCAGAAAAACAGGGTGTACTGGATCGCATAGAAGCTGAAAAAAAACGCGGCAAAGTCACCGTGACACGTTTCAAAGGTCTGGGTGAAATGAATCCCATGCAGTTACGCGTTACCACCCTGGCCCCGGATACCAGACGCCTGGTGCAATTGACCCTGGGCGAAGGTAATGCCAGCCACAGTATGCTAGACATGTTACTGGCTAAAAAACGTGCCGGCGACCGCAAGGCCTGGTTAGAGAAGAAGGGTGCTCTGGCGGCGAAGTATGAAAAATAGCAGTGAATAGTAAAAGCACTATTCTGTTTATTCAACTATTCATTATTCATTAAAACACAATATGACGTCACAATCTGAATTAGAGTTTGAAGGTATAGAAAAACTTCCCCTCTCCGAATTCACTGAGAGAGCGTATCTGGATTATTCCATGTACGTCATCATGGATCGTGCCTTACCGTATATCGGTGATGGTTTAAAACCTGTACAGCGTCGCATCGTTTATGCCATGTCTGAACTGGGTTTAAGCGCTACTTCCAAGCATAAAAAATCGGCACGTACCGTGGGTGACGTTTTAGGTAAATATCATCCGCATGGTGACAGTGCCTGTTATGAAGCCATGGTGCTGATGGCGCAGCCATTTTCTTATCGTTATCCACTGGTTGATGGTCAGGGTAACTGGGGAGCACCGGATGATCCTAAGTCCTTCGCTGCTATGCGTTATACCGAATCACGTCTGGCAGCCTATTCAGAAGTTCTACTGACGGAACTGGGGCAGGGCACGGTCGACTGGAAACCGAACTTTGACGGCACCATGGAAGAGCCTGAATCGTTGCCTGCCAGACTGCCGAATATCCTATTGAATGGTGGTACCGGTATTGCGGTAGGTATGGCCACCGATATTCCGCCGCACAACCTGAAGGAAGTGGCCAGCGCCTGTGTGCGTTTGCTGGAAAGCCCTAAATCCTCACTCGAAGACCTTTGTGAGCATATCAAGGGGCCGGATTTTCCTACCGAAGCTGAAATCATTACGCCACAAAAAGATATTTTAGAAATCTACCAGACCGGCCGTGGTGGTATCAGGCAACGTGCCGTATATGAAATCGAAGACGGTGCAGTAATCATTACGGCATTGCCTTATCAGGTGTCCGGTAACAAGATTTTAGAACAGATAGCAGCGCAGATGATCGCCAAGAAATTGCCCATGGTGGAAGATCTGCGTGATGAGTCTGATCACGAGAACCCAACACGCCTGGTCATCATGCCACGTTCGAACCGGGTCAATATCGAAGAGCTGATGGCGCATCTGTTTGCCACTACAGACCTGGAGCGCAGTTACCGCGTCAATATGAATATGATCGGCATCGATGGCCGACCACAGGTTAAAGATCTGCGTTCGCTGTTAGAAGAGTGGTTGAAATTTAGAACAGTGACCGTACGCCGTCGTTTGCAATGGCGCCTGGATAAAGTAAACAGTCGACTGCATATCCTCGACGCTTTGCTTATCGCGTTTTTAAATATCGATGAAGTGATCGCTATCATCCGTGAAAACGATAAACCTAAACCGGTGTTGATGACACGCTTTAAGATTACGGATATTCAGGCAGAAGCTATCCTCGATCTGAAATTACGTAATTTAGCGAAACTCGAAGAGATGAAAATTCGAGGTGAGCAGAAAGAGCTGGAAGAAGAACGTGATTACCTGGAAAAAATACTGGGCTCAGCCACCCGCTTAAAAACCCTGATCCGAAAAGAGATCATCGCAGATGCTGAAAAGTATGGTGATCACAGGCGTTCGCCCATCGTCGAGCGAAGTGCTGCGCAGGCGTTAGATGAAACCGCGCTGATCTCCAGTGAAGCCATTACCGTGGTGTTGTCCAGTAAGGGCTGGGTGCGTTCTGCCAAAGGTCATGAAGTTGATTCGGAAAAATTAAATTATAAGGCCGGTGACGGTTATCAGGCGTCTGCGCAGGGTAAATCGAATCAGCTGGCGATATTTTTAGATTCCAGTGGTCGAGCGTATACGCTGCCAGCGCATAAATTGCCTTCGGCCAGGGGGCAGGGTGATCCACTAAGCAGTTATTTCACACCGACTCCGGGTTCACATTTTGTCGGCGTGGTGATCGGTAATCCTGATGATCTTTATCTGTTAGCGAGTAATTTTGGTTACGGTTTTGTTGTGCGTCTGGGCGACATGCAGGCGAATGCTAAAAAGGGCAAAGCTGTACTGAACGTCGGCAAGCAGGCACTGGCCTTACCGCCGGTGAAAGTCAGCAGTGCAGCCACAGATCATATCGCGGCAGTGAGTTCTGCTGGTCATATGTTACTTACCCCTGTTGAGCAGTTGCCACAGATGGCCAAAGGTAAGGGCAATAAGATCATCAATATACCATCAAAACTTTTGAACTCGGGTGATGAGGTTGTTGCTGCTATTACCGTCGTGCCTGAAAAAGCTAAGCTGGTGGTGCATTCAGGTAAAAAATACAAAACCATGAAACCTTCCGAGCTCGAGACCTATGTCGGTGAAAGAGGGCGACGTGGATTAAAACTATCACAGGGTTACCGGGTAGTCGATAAACTCGCCGTCGAATAAGCTTCCCGTATTCCTTGAAAACAGGAATAGTGACACCATCTTAATCACAGATCAGAACAATTGATCTGTGATTAAGATATTTTAGTGTCTGTTATTGAGGGTCGTATGAAACGTATCGCATTATTTCTTTTAACCAATCTGGCTATCCTCGTTGTCTTAAGCATCGTGCTCAGTCTGTTAGGTATCGATTCCCTATTGGCTGATAATGGCGTCGACCTGGATCTGCAGGCGCTGCTGGTATTTTCTGCAGTCATCGGCATGACAGGTTCATTTATTTCACTGGCAATGTCCAAGTGGTCTGCTAAACGTATGACCGGCGCCGAAGTTATTAGCCAGCCAAAAAATAAAACCCAGCAATGGTTACTGGACACGGTTGCGAGACAGGCTTCACAGGCTGGTATCAAGATGCCAGAAGTAGCGATATATAACTCGCCTGATGTCAATGCATTTGCCACCGGCATGAGTAGAAACAACGCTTTGGTCGCAGTCAGCTCCGGTTTGATCGAGAGCATGAAGATGGATGAGACAGAAGCTGTGCTAGCGCATGAAGTCAGTCATGTTGCCAATGGTGATATGGTTACACTGGCCCTGATCCAGGGTGTAGTAAATACTTTCGTGATCTTTGCCTCACGTGTTGTCGGTCATATTGTTGATCGGGTGATCCTTAAGAATGATCGTGGCCACGGCATCGGTTTTTTCATCTCGTCGATGATCGCGCAGGTCGTGTTCGGCATATTGGCCAGTACCATCGTGATGTATTTTTCACGGGTGAGAGAGTTTAAAGCTGATGCCGGTGCGGCGGAACTTGCGGGCAGTGAAAAAATGGTTGCAGCATTACAGCGATTGCAGTCGATACATCAGCCGTCACGTTTGCCTGAGCAGATGGCAGCGTTTGGTATCAATGGTGGATTTGCAGATGGTTTTAAAAAGTTGTTTTTAAGTCATCCACCGTTGGAAGAACGTATTGCCGCCCTTCGGGCTAATTAGTATTTTTGCAGTGGTCTGACTACTGGTGGCTGGTATTTACTGGGTGCTTTTAGTTAGGTTTTGCGGGTCTCGCCCCGCTGGCGAGGTACTTTTTTGCTACAGCCCAAAAAAGTACCCAAAAAAGGCCGCCACTACGACTTCGCCCCCTAAAAGACAGGGGGTACCCATTGAGGCAGTGTAGTGATCATGCTGTGAAAAAACTCGCAAACAACGCTCAGACAGTTTTCACAGAAAGCTCATGAAAACTACACCACCCCAACGGCTCGTCTAAAGGTGGAAGGTAGATCAAGAGCTATAAGAAAGAAAATCAAACGTTTCATTATACTGTTTTTGACTTTGCCGTTGACCTTCGTCCACCTTAGCAAGCCATTTAAGCGGGGTGATTATCATGGGTTCTCTGCGCCAGCATGTCTGAGCGTCTGTTTGCGAGTTCTGGTGCAGCATGATAACCATCTCGATTAAATGGGAACCCTGTGTCTTTTACAGGGCGCAGCTGACGTGGCGGCCTTTTCTGGTTACTCTTTGTGGCTGTTGACAAAGAGTGACTCGCCAGCGGGGCGAAACCCGCAATGCCCAACAAAAAGTAAACCGATAATGTTAAGAGAACAAACCACTGATAGATAACTATCCGCAGATTGCACAAGAACGAATTATATCAACCGGACATCTCGGTAAAATCGTATTCCATGGTCGGCAGCGGTTCCTGCAGGAAGTAACCCTGAATGAAATTAACACCCATGCCCCATAGCAGGGACAAGCTGCCGGCATCGGGCACATGCTGTGCGATAGTAAACTTGCCTAGTTCTGCTGCCTGTTCTGCTATATTTTTAATGGTTTCCTGATTCTGCGGGTTTTCTGCCAGATCTTCCATAAAACTGCTTCCCATCCTGAGGTAATCAGCATGAATATGATCAAGTAGCTGAAATGGATTGGTGCCGGTACCGAAGTCGTCAAGAACAAAACCGCATTTCAGGGCCTTAAGTTTGTGCGACAAAGATTTTGCATTTTTTAAGTTGGTAACGGCGACTGTCTCTTTAACTTCAAAGTTTAAAGTATGGTCCGGTATCTTTTTCTCTTTTATCTGATAACTTAACCATTCGATGAGGGTGGCGTCTTTCAGCGATGAAGCTGATAGTTTGATAAAGAATCGTGTCTTTTTGCCAGCTTTTAGTCTGCCACCGAATTCCTGAATGGTTTTATACAATACCCAGCGGTCGATGGCTATGGCCATGCCGATACGTTCAGCAGCAGGCAGAAAATCCTGTGGCATAATAAGCCGTTCGTTATCTTCAGTCTCCAGTCTTACGAATACTTCATAACGCTCATCGGTATCGCCATGCAAACTAACGATGGGCTGATAATGTAATAAAAATTTATCATTTTTAAGTGCGTCGGTAAGCTGTTCTTTAAACTTGGTATCGACCTCATGTTTTGTTAATTCGCCTTTCTCAGGAATATAAGTGTAAATCTGGTTCGCACCTTTCTTTGTTGCAGATGCGAGTGCTTTTTCAGTACGTGCAAGTACGTCAGTATATTCAGGTGATTCGTTATCGATCAGCGCGATACCTATGCAGCAAGTCGTGTTGATGTTGGTATCGTTTATTTCGGTCTCAAGCTGTGAGATGACTTTTTGAAGTTCGGCCGCATAAGTTTCGATAGTGTCTTTATTGTAATCAACAGCTATTACAGTAAAGCTGTCATGTGTATAACGTGACAGTACGTCATCATCACGCACACAGCTGCTCAACACCCTGGCAGCTTCAACGATATATTTATCTGATTCTATGACGCCGACAGTGTTTTTGATGTTATCAAAATTATCGATATGAATTTCCAGTAGTGCGGCAGTGTATTTGCCTTTTTCACAGTCTTCGATGGTATCTTCAAGTTTTTCGATACTGTACTGACGGTTGAACAAACTGGTTAACTGATCTTTTTGGCTGAGTAGTTTTAACTGTTTTTCCAGCTCTTCTGAGTTGACGTCTTCTTTTCGAATGATGATCTGTACGCAGGGTTCACCATCGATCTGTGCTACTGAAAATTCCATCTCGCCACTGAATTCTTCGCCATCTGGTTTATGTAACTGGGTGTCGAGATGCTCAACGGCAGCGTCATTTTTAGTATAGTTACGCAGAAACGCTTTGAATTCATCTCGTCCTTCAGCGGCGACCATATCAAGAATAGGCATGCCTTCGAGATCATCGGACTCTTCGATGCCAAACATTTCCAGGTAGGATCTGTTTGAATACACGTGCATGCCTTCATGTATGTAGGCGATGGCATCGCGTGAACTGTCTAGTAATGAGGTGCAGCGTCGTTCAGATTCTTTAAGTGATTTTGACAGTGTATGTAACTGTCTTGCGCTGATAAAAGACTGGTGTTCTCGGACAATGATCAATAACAGGTGGTTGATATCAGCAAAGCTGGTGGCATCTACGGCCCCCGCACGCATCGCACTGGTGACATCAGGCTGTTCATTTTTATTAACAGCAATGACGCGGCAGGTTTCAGTCTTTTTATCTTTTTTCAGGCAGTCGACGGTTTCTTTGAGTGATATCAGTTCCATACCTTCAAAATAAATGACTATATCGGGTACCTGTGCAGCTACAGCTTCGAGTAAGTCTTCGTCATCTTCAACGCGTGTTGATCTGGCGGTATACCCTGTTGTCCTTAACTGGCTGACGATTTTTTCTTCACTATCGAAAGAATCATCAATAACAATTAAGTTAATTATTTTATCGTCCACTAAAGGTATCCAAAAAATCTGATCTTGAAAAACTCAGGGGTGTCCCAGAGGAGTGTATTATAACGATGACCAGAGTTCGTCGAAGTCATCTTTATTTTTTGTTGCTTCTTCTTTTTTAACCTGTTTTCTTATGCGCTGATCTTCTACCGTGTTTTTATAACTGAACTGGGTGAAAGATCCTGTATGTTCTTTAGTTTCACCTAAAGTTATATTTATTTTATGGTCTAATACCTGAACCACGAGTTTATCATTTGTTTTAAATGCGTGTGAAGGTAAAATTGTGCTTGACGGTTGTTTCAATGCTTTTATTCCAGGCAGCATCAAACATTCGAACGGGACTTCATTTGGACGATTAACTCGCTGTGCAGTTGCATTAACCACTTTTGGTGAAATCACCTGCACGCCGATTTCGAGTCCTTTTTTATGAGTGAATTGCATCCAGCGTATAACGCCGACGCGCCATTCAAAATTATTGTTTGCGTCAAATTCCTGAAGTGCTATCAATTCACCTATCTGTGCTTTTGAAGTGTCGTCAGAATTCCAGCGTAAACAATAACCGCCGGCGCTGATATTGACTACACCCCAGTGAGCGTCAGCGTTCGCCTGGCGTTCTTTGAGTAGTTGCTCACTTTCCATCTGACGTCGGTTTGCATAGGTATCGGTCAGTGCGCGTCCTTTTGCTATCGCATCCCAGCTATTGCTTTCTTCGTCAATAATCTCGGTATGAGTCATAAATCCCTGTGAACGCCTCTCATCATCTGAGGTGATCGTCTCCAGAGTGAAATCAGGATCCTGCCGGGCGGAAGTCGCTGTGCGAATGATGCCGGATCTGGCATCAAATGAGCCTTCTCTTTTATTCGAATCACGGATAGCTTTGGCGACTTTGACCAGGCCGATAGCAACATTGATGTGACCCTGTCTATCGGCTCTTGAGAATCGACGTTTTGCGCTTTCTCCCCAGGAGCTGACCAGGGCATTGAGTGTTTCAAGCGGTATCGCATCACCGATAGCCAGTTTCTGTTTCTGTTTTTTTTGTACGTCTATCAAATCCTTTACATGTGCAACTAATTTTTCAGCATCCAGGGTTCTGATGATGACGTCGTCAGCCAGATCTTCTTTACGGAGATAGTTGGGCGCTGAATCTTCACGTATCCTCATGCGGAAGAGACGATCGACCATGCTCTCTGATGCGTCACGACCGATGCTTGCATAGTCTGCCCAGCTATAAAGTTCTTTAAAGACACGCTCACTGTCACGTTGTCTTAAAGCAATCGGGCGAGACAGGGTGAACAGTAAAATCTGTTTGTAGCTGTTTTCGACAGTGGTCTTACCCTGTTCCTTTTCGTCGTCGATGACAACCTTATCGGTAAGGTTTTTGCTCTCTGCATAGATATAGAGCTGGTGAGTATCATGCCATAGTTTCTCGGGGCAGGGCTCATACACCTCGCTAGATCGTAATAACATCTCTGACAGATAGTTAATCGCTCGGCAGATGGCAATACTGAGTGATTTATCATCGATTTTAGAATCGACGCCATTGGCGGCTTCATAAGCAATAATTTCGTAGCCGTATATTAATTCCTGTAATAGTGACTGGTTCAGGTTAACAATTTTTTGGCTTTTCTCTGGTAGCGGCAGGGTGCGATTAATAAAATATTTTTTAAGGTTGTTAAAAATATTGCGCGCCAGAACTCGCAGCATCTCCAGATCTTCAAGACGATGTTTATTTGGCATTGTCTGTCGGTTTAGATCACGCAATATGAGAAATGTCTGCTTGGTTAATTCGCCCATATTTGAATTGGGCAAGGCAGATATTACCTTCTTTAATTTTCGAGGATGACTGGGAGTGGCATCAGCGGTGGGCGCGATTTGTTCTGGTATATTTAATTTCATTGTCGTTTGTTATTATCTGCTGCTGCCTAAGATGCTCGTCTGTCTATAGAAAACAACAACTTGGCGTTTTGTTTGTAATTATTCTATCAATGTTCTTAATTGTAGCTTAGATACGAAAAATTGCAGTTTTTGCTTTATTTCCAGCAATTTCCTGTACCAGTCTGGGGACCAGGTAGCCGGGCAGATGTGTTTCCATCTCGGTCTTTATTTGCAGTGCCTCTGTTTTATCTACATCAAAATGCATCGCGCCTTTAACTGGGTCGAGCAAATGCAGATAATAGGGCAAGGTGTTGCATTGAAATAATCGCTTACTTAGAGCGAGTAATGTCGCCGTGTTATCGTTTACTCCCTTGAGTAAAACGCTCTGATTCAACAGGGTGACGCCTGCCTGATGTAATCGCTGGAGTTTTGTACATTCATCTTTTTGTAGTTCATTGGCATGGTTGGCATGGATCACCATCACCACCTGAAATCTTGAAGACTGTAACAGGTCCAGCAGGCCTTTATTGATGCGGCTGGGTAAAACCACGGGCAGGCGAGTGTGGATACGAAGTGTTTGAATATGACCGATGGTCTCCAGTTTAGCGATCAGGCTGCTCAGTTTTTCATTATCGAGGACCAGCGGATCGCCGCCACTGAGGATTATCTCCTCGATTTCGCCGTGTTTGTTTAAATAATTCAGAACGCCGTCTACAGCATTGTTGCTGCATGAGGATTGTTGATAGGGGAATGCACGGCGAAAACAATAACGACAATGGATGGCGCATGCGCCGGTACTGATAAGTAAAGCGCGTCCGTGATATTTATGTAGCAGGCCCGGTGATGCGAGTGCGTCGATGTCTCCCACAGGATCGGTTACACCGGCAAACTGCGTCTCTGGATGATTCTCCCGGTGTAAAGGTAAAACCTGGAGCAACAAGGGATCGTTGATATTACCGGATCGGATCTTGTTGATATAACTATCAGTGACCAGACATTTAAAATCAGGCTGGATATCAGTTAATGCAATGTGGCTGCCAAGCTCGAGTTGTTCGAGCAGGCTGGTAACCGATCTGGTTGCATTCGCCAGTTCCTTTTTCCATATGGAGTCTGAATCATCGGCTTGTGGCTGAGCAGATATGGCAGGTTTTAGAAATAATTCTACTGGCTGTGACATTTAAGGATGTTATATTTTAAGTTTACGGGCAATTCAGGTTAATATTGCGTCAAATTTCATTTAGCGTAGAAAGGCGAAAGTTTAACATGGCAACTTACAGTACAAATCAGTTTAAAAATGGCTTGAAGATTATTTTGGATAACGACCCGTGCTCTATTACAGAGAATATCGTGGTGAAGCCGGGTAAAGGGCAGGCATTCAATCGCGTGAAGATGAAAAATCTGAAAACCGGACGTGTATTGGAGCGGACTTTTAAATCCACAGAATCTGTTGAAGCGGCAGATGTCGATGAGATGAATGTGGAATATCTCTACAATGACGGTGAGTACTGGCATTTTATGGATCCAACAAGTTTTGAGCAGTACGCGGCTGATGAGATCGCTGTTGGTGATACTGCAAAATGGATTAAAGGTCAGGAAGTATGTGTCATGGTTTTATGGAACGGCGCACCAATATCCATTACGCCGCCTAATTTTGTTGAGCTGGCAGTGGCACAGACGGACCCGGGGTTAAAAGGTGATACCGCGCAGGGCGCGACCAAACCAGCTACCCTGGAGACCGGCAGTGAAGTTAAAGTCCCGCTGTTTGTCGATGAGGGTGATATCTTAAAAATTGATACCCGTACTGGAGAGTATGTCTCGCGCGCCTGATGAATGACATCCGTTGGCGTTCGAGCGCCAGTAATGAAATGCTTCTGGAAAGAGCTCTGTTGTTGAAAAACATCAGGGCTTTTTTTGATGCCAGAGGGGTCATCGAAGTCGAAACACCGGTTTTATCGCATCACGCAACGACAGATCCACACCTCGATAGTCTGTCATCACGTTTTCGTGATGAAACCTGTTATTTAAACACCTCTCCCGAATATGCCATGAAACGACTGCTTGCGGGTTGGCAGCAAGCCATTTATCAGATCTGTAAGGCGTTTAGAGATGATGAGCTCGGGCCCAATCATAATCCCGAATTCAGTATGCTGGAATGGTATCGGCCGGGTTACAGCATGGAACAATTGATGGTGGAACTGGCTGAGCTGGTGGAAGCGATATGCCAGGGTTCGAAATTCGCGTTGTTAAAGTTTTCTGCCAGTAAAAAAACGGGGTTCGAACGTCTGAGTTATCAGCAGGCTTTCGAGAAGTTTGCAGGATTTAATCCTCATCAGGCAAGTTCTGCTCAGTGTCATCAGATCGCCATCGCAAAAAACGTTGAGATCCCACAGGGATTATCTGTTGATGATGTGCTTGATGACTGGCTGGACTGGCTGCTCACGCAGTTAGTTTTGCCGTCTTTTGAAAAAGACAGATTCACTTTTATGTATGATTACCCGGCATCCCAGTGTGCCTTGGCGAAAGTATCTGAAAATAAGCAGCAGGTGTTAGTGGCCAAGCGTTTCGAACTGTTCTTTGGTGAGATAGAATTAGCTAATGGCTTTCATGAGTTAACCGATGCTGATGAGCAGTTACAAAGGTTTCAACTCGAAAACACAATGCGAAAACAGGCCGGCAAAAAAAACAGTGCTATCGATGAACATTTGATTGCTGCATTAAATTCCGGTTTACCTGATTGTTCTGGCGTGGCCGTTGGTCTTGATCGTTTGTTGATGGTGCTGACGGCTAATACCTGTATCGATAGAGTATTATCGTTTCCCTGGAACAAGGCTTAATTTTACCTGCGTTTTAAAAAAAGTTATTTATTAACCTGAATATTTGTCAGGTTTGATATTAACCAGACTAAATTGCTCAGTTATTTCTCTCTCTGAATGTTTACATCAGACGATAAGTTAGCGAAAAACCTTGCAATTTATGTTGTCACAAGGCATTCTCATGACAAATACGCATCGCACCCCACGTAGGTGCGTGTTACTTGTAATTTGTGTAAATGAACATGAAGGTAACTCTTGGCATGTCAATAATTAGTCGAATAAAATTCCCCTTATACCTCTCGCTAACACTGCTGACAGGATGGCCTGCACACGCGGCGGACAATGTCTTAACAGTTGGTGTGGCACCGCATGGTGGTTATATCATACTGGGCGGCAGTGTTATTCCGCTTAAAGAAGTTACCCTTGCAGCTCAGATACCCGGGCGTATCGTGGATATCGCTGGCGAGGAAGGTGAAGAATTTGCTGCTGGCACTAAGCTGGTAAAAATCAACGACGATGATCTGCTGGCGAAAAAAGCAGCGGCTGAAGCACAACTGGCATCCTCACAAAATGCCATGCAGAATGCACAGGTTCAATACAACCGCGAACTGTGGAATCCACGGGTTTATAATCCGCGACCAATGGCAGGCATGGGGATGCCTTCCATGTTTGATGGTTTCTTTGACGACAACGACTGGATGCCTGGCAATAACGGTAATAAAAGCATCGAGCGACATGCCGATCTGGTGACGCAAGGTACCCAGGTTGCGTCAGCACGTTCTCATATCACTGAAGCAGAGTCAGGTCTGCGCACGATCAATGCGAAATTGCGTGATACTGTAGCAATCGCACCCTTCGATGGTGTGATTATGACTAAAATGGTTGAAATAGGTGATACCGTTCAACCTGGTCAGCCATTGATCGTCTTTGCCTATTCTAAATTTTTGCGTATACAGGCAGAAGTGCCGGCGCGCCTGATGCCGGGTCTGAAAAAAGGCATGGTTGTTCCGGCAAGACTGGATGTCGGTAATACCCAGGTTAGCGCACGAGTAGCTCTAATCTCACCTGTAGCAGATAAGCAGCAACACACGGTAACGGTTGAGTTTGATCTGCCTGAAGGTGTGCCCGGTGGCGCAGGTATGTACGCAGAGGTGATGATTCCTGATGTCAATTCACCCGCTCTCGCATTACCGGTCATTCCAAAATCTGCCATTAGTAAACGCGGTAGTCTGCCCTCGATCAGGGTATTGGACGAAAATAATGTGCCCAAGATGCGTTTGATTCGTACCGGTATCGAAATTGATGATGATACGGTCATCGTTCTTTCCGGTCTCAAACCGGGCGAACGAATTCTGATAACGACCAATGATGCAAAACCGCCGATGTCGTGGAAGAATTGATCACAAGGTGGTGTCATCGGGTGAGATCCTGGAGTAATAATTAAGCGGTGGCCAGTTGCTAATAGGCTACCTGGTGTGTTGTCACTTATGCCGTTTGATGAGTGATTGATAAAGACCAGACAATAGAGTGATTGCTAGAAAATGACTGACGAATTGGATAAAAATCAAAATAAAAGTGAAGACCTGAGCGGTGATGATGCGCCCACTGCGATGATTGGTGAGCATGAGCTTGGTTTCGCCGGCAGTATAGCAAAAGCCTTTATTAATTCGCCCGTTACGCCGATGTTGCTGGTGGCAACATTGCTTATCGGTATCATGGGTTTGATATTCACCCCGCGGCAGGAAGATCCACAGATTTCCGTGCCGATGATCGATATCTTTGTCTCTTATCCGGGGACTTCAGCTGAGCAGGTGGAAAGTCTGGTGACCGACCCGCTGGAAAGACTGATGGACGAGATTCCCGGTGTCCGCCATGTCTATTCCGCCACCCAGCGCGGTAACGCTATAGTTACTGTCCAGTTCTATGTAGGCGAAGACCTGGGTGAATCCATCGTCAAGGTCACCGACAAACTTGCTTCGAATATGGACCTTATACCGCCAGATGTGATGATGCCTCTGGTTAAACCGGTTGCGATTGATGATGTACCGACCTTAGCAGTGACACTCTGGTCGAAAGAGGTCGACGACAGTACCTTGCGTATTCTTGGCAACGATGTGTTGCAGGAGATGGGCCAGGTCAAAAATACAGGTAAAGGATTTGTCGTCGCCGGGCGTGCGGATCAGATTCGTATCGAGGTTTTTCCAGAGCGACTGGCGGGTTACAAACTGAGCCTGGAGCAGGTGGCCGGTGCCGTCATGGCGGCGAATTCACAGATAGATGTCGGTGCTGTTGAAGCCGGTAACACCTCTTTCACCGTTTATTCAGGTTCATTTTTGCGCTCAGCATCGGATATCGAACGCCTGGTAGTGGGTATGACTGATGGTTCGCCCGTTTTTATGCGAGACGTGGCCAAAGTATTTCACGGCTCGCAGGAAGCTATGAATATTTCTTCCTATTATGCCGGTCCAGCATATGAAGGTATCGAACGCCCCAATGGCGACCCTGCTATCACCATAGCGATTGCCAAGAAAGAAGGCAGTAACGGTGTTGACGTATCCAGGGCGATCTTGAAAAAACTGGAAGAACTAAAAGGTACGATGATTCCAGATAATGTTCACGTAGAAATTACTCGTGATTACGGAAAATCGGCGAATGACAAGGTGAACGAGTTGCTCGGCGCCATGTTCGAGGCAACCGCGGCTGTGGCTATTTTGTGTTTGATCGGCCTGGGGTTTCGTGCTGCTTTTGTGGTGGTGACAGTGATTCCGGTGGTTATTTTGATCACCATATGGTGGGCATGGATGGTCGATTACACCATCGACCGAGTCAGCATGTTCGCTTTGATTTTCTCCATCGGTATCCTGGTTGATGATGCCACCGTGGTGGTGGAAAACATATTTCGCCACTGGTTGATCAAGGGGCGAACCACGCTTGCCGATGCGGTTGATGCTGTCCGTGAAGTGGGTAACCCGACCATTTTGGCTACCTTCACAATTATTGCCGCACTGCTTCCTATGGGCTGGGTCAGCGGCATGATGGGGCCTTATATGCGGCCTATCCCGGTGATGGGTGCCTCAGCCATGTTTTTCTCCTTGATCGCAGCCTTTATTTTCACGCCATGGTTTGCCGTGCGCATGCGTCCGCAGCTGGAAGCATTGAAAAAAGCCGAAAGAAGAGAACAGAAAACTCGCGAGCTCATCGCTAAACTTTATCGCCCGATTATCTGTCCGCTGATCAATAACCGCAAGCTTGGCCTCATCTTTCTGTTCTGTACTATCGGTGTCACCGCGATGACTGTATTGCTGTTTTATCCGACGCAATGGGTTGCTGTGAAGATGCTGCCTTTTGACAATAAACCTGAATTCAGCGTCATTATTAATATGCCAGAAGGCACGGCTATGCCGGTTACGGCCAATGTGGCGCATGAGCTGGCGCATGAACTCGAGCATATGCCAGAAGTCGTGGCAGTGCAAACCTACGCCGGCACTGCACAGCCATTCAATTTCAACGGTATGGTCAGGCATTATTACCTGAGACAGCAGCCATGGGCAGGTGACCTGCTGGTTATGTTGAAGGATAAGAATGAACGCGAAAAGAGCAGTCATCAGCTGGCTGAAGAAGCACGCGCTATCCTGACGCCTATCGCAGAACGAGCAGGGGCGCGTATCGCAATCGTAGAAATGCCACCAGGTCCGCCGGTGCTGCAGACGGTGGTTGCTGAAATACATGGCCCTGATCCTGAGACACGTCGTGAAGTCGCGAGGAAAATGACAGAGTTTTTTGAAAAAGCGGGTGGTGTAGTGGATGTTGATAACTACATGGCTGAGCGTTCTCAGCACTGGCGTTTCGAAGTCAATCGGGAAAAAGCCATTCGCCGGGGTGTTACTGTTGATAGCATTAACGGCACACTGGCTATGGCTATGGGCGGATATAAGCTGGGTGATGTGAAACTTGCTTCGGTTATCGAACCAACGTACATCGTTATTCAGGTGCCTATGGCCATACGTTCCCAGGTTCATCAGTTAAGTAATCTACCGATGGTAACATCGGATGGCTCGACGATTCCTCTAGGCGAACTTGGTCAGTTTGTGCTTGAAGATAATCAGCCTGTCATCTGGCATAAAGATCTGCGCCATGTTGAGTTTGTGGTTGGTGAGATGGAAGGTCGATTGGGTGCGCCAATTTACGGCATGTTCAATGTTGAGGCGTTCACTGATCAATACACTACCCCCGATGGTGTCATCATGGAAGGCATGCCAATGAATTTAATTGGACCGCCCGACAGTGACCTGACTTCAGGTTTTGAGTGGACCGGTGAATGGACGGTGACCTTCGAAACCTTCCGCGACATGGGCCTCGCCTTCATGGCAGCACTGGTGCTGATATATGCCCTGATCGTTTGGGAATTCCGGGATTTTGCGCTGGCAGGTTTGATCATGTCACCGATCCCGGTCACCATGATAGGTATCGTGCCCGGACACTGGTTTCATGGCGCCGAATTTACCGCGACATCGATGATCGGCATGATTGCACTGGGCGGTATTATCGTACGGCAATCGATCCTGATCGTTGAGTTCGTGAAAATTGAAGTCGCCAAAGGCATTCCTGTCAGAGAAGCGGCCGTCAATGGCGCTGAGATTCGCATGCGTCCCATCTTTATTACCTCATTGACACTGATGGCAGGCGCATTTGCGATTCTTGATGATCCAATTTTCAATGGCATGGCTATCAGTCTTTTGTGGGGCGCTGGTGTGGCCACCATCATGGCTGTACTGATCATTCCGTTGGGCTGTGTTAGCGCTCGTGAACGTTTTTATTACGAAACCACTGATTCATGTCAGATGGTGGTCAGTTCCAAGTATGCTGAAATTGAGGGTGAGGATGCCGCGCAAGTGGAACCGGCGGTCTCAGAGTATAAAACACCCATGTGGATGCGTATTTACAGCGTAGTCGTCGCTATCGTTAGCTGGATTTTTGTTATCGGGCAAATGCTATTTAACATCACGCGTATGCTATTTGGCATGGTAAGAGGTATGTTTGGTTCAGATGACTCAACACCACCGCCACCACCTCCCGCTGCGCCATCAACGCCACCTGCATCGCCAGCGGCGCCGACTACACCACCGTCAACGGCTGCCTCAACTGTACCCGGGGGCGATGATCAATCGAATGTGAAAAAAGCAGCGAAGCCCAAAGCAGAAGTTAAGCCCAAAGCAGAAGCGAAGCCCAAAGCAGAAGTAAAGCCTGAAGCAGAAGTAAAGCCCAAAGCAGAAGTAAAGCCCAAAGCAGAAGCGAAGCCCAAAGCAGAAGCGAAGCCCAAAGCAGAAGCGAAGCCCAAAGCAGAAGCGAAGCCCAAAGCAGAAGCGAAGCCCAAAGCAGAAGCGAAGCCCAAAGCAGAAGCGAAGCCCAAAGCAGAAGCGAAGCCCAAAGCAGAAGCGAAGCCCAAAGCAGAAGCGAAGCCCAAAGCAGAAGCGAAGCCCAAAGCAGAAGCGAAGCCTGAAGTAGAGCTTAAGACTAAACTGCCGATTGTTAAAAAATCGCCGGTTACTAAAAAAATCGCACCTAAAAAGAAAGTGGCAGCAAAGAAAAAAGCCGCAAGTAAAGCTGTTGCTCCTGCGGCTTCAGAAAAAAAACTGGCAGTTAAAAAAGGCGTCATTAAAAAGGCGCCTTCGAAGAAATCTACACCAGCCGGGCGACGCGGTATTCGGTTAAAAGATGATAGTGGTACTTAAGAGGCTACGATGTTGTTTTGTCCTTGTATTGATAACGTCAAAAAACTAAGTTTACTGATTGCTATGTTCATGCAGCCAATGCTGTTGCAGGCCCAGCCGGCGGATGTTTCTAATGCCAAACTCGATGATTCGACCGGTCCTGATATTAAAAAACAGCAGAGGAATTCCCGGTACCCGCATTGGCCTGCAGGCAGGCAGATAAATACGGTGATGGTTCCGCCACCGCCGCCGGGGCCTTATAAGTCATTAGCATTAAATGATTTCTCAGTTAATCAACCTTCTTTTTCGATCGATTCGATGCAAGCTGTAAGTAAATCAGCTCCGGCTGATGTGTCGATGGAGATGTTTAGCCCAGATGTTCCCTGGCCGGAAAATCTCAGACCGGTGAATCACAGGATGCCTGAGAATGGATATCGTTATGCGCCACCACCAGTTATAAATAAGCCGTATTCGGGAACACAGAATTCACCATCAAATTACAGGCAGGGGTATAGAAGAAGTACTAATATGAACTGGCAAGATTCGCGCTCGATGCCATCAATGGGGGCAGAATCAAGAGGGCCTTATAGTTATACTCCGGCCATCAGACCGGGTTACGGTAAAACGCCGAATACAGCGCCATACCCTTCAGTGGGTCAACCGTGATACCCTATATAATGCTCGTTAATCATTGCTTATATAGCCCTGTGTAATGCACGCTTTGCTAATAAAAGTTGTTCGAGAATGTGATTGGTTTATTTGGGATGTTTCTAATGCAGTATCGCATAATCTACAAAAAGTTTTCTGGGAGCTGGGTGCTTGTTTCGCTTATGGTAATGGCTTCAACAGTGGTAGCAGACAATAAAGTTATGCAGCCTCGTGCAGATTATTCAATGCAATATGTTGCTGAAGCGGTAAATCCATGGCTGTTACCAGAGCAGCGAGAAGACAAGCGGGATTTTAAAAAATTCCCTGAGTATCAAGGTCAACAAAATTATACTAACAAAACTGACCGGCAGATTCAGGGTTATCGCTTTGTAACACCAGAAATTCTTGAATCGCTTCATCAGCAGCAAAAACAAAACCAGTTGCTGCAGGATGATTCACAAAAACCGCAATATAGACCGCGTCAGC
This sequence comes from uncultured Gammaproteobacteria bacterium, assembly GCA_963752725.1. Lineage (GTDB taxonomy): Bacteria > Pseudomonadota > Gammaproteobacteria > SZUA-229 > SZUA-229. The sequence continues at coordinate 99,035 of CAVWAI010000049.1, read as the reverse complement.
CTGGACCAGGGCATTATGGTTACCCGCCATATCCGAATCCACTCTATGATACTCCCGCCATAGCGCCCTGGGGCAGCGGTTCGGATTCCCTATATCAGGGTGGCTCATTACCGTGGGTCCCCAGTGAAGCCATAGGCGGTATTTCACCTATAACACCGATGTATCACTATGGTGAGAGCAGTTCTTTAGTTGATTCAGATACTGAAAAGAAAAAACAGAATAATGTATTCAATCCGTATACATTTATACGGGATGAAAACTTTTAGTCGTCATTGTGTCAATGTATGGCTTCAGTTTATTAACAGGCGTATAGTGTGTAGTTAATCACCGTCAGGTTGATAAAGTAACAATAATCAGGTGTTGGATTACTCCCTCGATTCAATACAATACTGTCAATTAATGAGGGGAGTAAGAGAGGCATTATATGAAATCAATAATCAAAATTGCTGTTTTAACATCTGCGCTTGGCTTCAGTGTGTCCGCCATTGCTGGATGGGGCGGCCCATGGGATAACAACAGTAACAACAATAGTAACTGGAACAATGATAATCGCTGGAACAATGATGGTTCTGGTTCTGGCTATGGCGACGGTTCTGGCGACGGTTCTGGCGATATGGATGGTAGCTTTAACTTCGGTATGAGCGGTAAAGGAAGTGGTCGTGGTCGTGGTAATGGCTCTAACTCATACTATGGCAATGGCAATAATAACTGGGATAATAATAGCGGTTACTCCAATGGCTACAATAATCGCTCATATGGTCGCCCTTATTACGGTCAAGGTCCATACTATCAGCAGCCTCCACAAGGTTACGCTCCAGGCCCATACGGTCAGCCACCAGCTGCACCTCAAGCGCCAGCACAGTAATCGTTTAACCATAAAGCGGTGCCAGCTTGGCACCGCTTTATCTATCGTATTGACATGAAAACCCTACTGACTTTATTTCTACTACTTGTTTCAGCATACGCAGCATTGTTACATGCAGCGTCATTTACAGCAGATGCTGTTCAAATTCGTGGTGATAGTGTGAGTCACGCCAGGATGTACTGGTTAGATGGTAATGTAAGATTTGAATATACCGAAGATGGTGTGCCGATGGCTCAGATCTTCGATAATAAAAATAATAAAATTATCTGGTTAGATAATGAGAATAAATATTATCTGGTAAAGGAAATGCCAGAGAGTGAAAAAGTTATTACCGGCAATAAAAATAAGAAAACGAATGATCCCTGTAAACAGTTTGTTGACGCTGAATGCGTCTTCCTCAAGAAAGCAAAAATAAAGGGAAGAGAAACTGAGAAGTGGTTGATCACGCTAAACGATAATGGCAATGACTTTCATATTTTTCAGTGGATTGATATCAAATATAACAATATCCTGAGACAGGTAAATTCTGATGGCACAGGATTAAGTGTAGATATAGAAGAAGACCATGAGATAAATGGCCGCAAGGTCAGGAAGCTGACGATGATCGCATTTAGTGCATCAGGAGAACAAAAGCAGGGTACGCAATGGTATGACAGTGAGCTGGATATTGTTGTTAAACAAGAATATCAAAATGATGTTGTTGATGAGCTGCAAAATATTGATGTGGGTGAAGTCAGCAAGCAGAAGTTTATTGTGCCAAAAGATTATGCTTTATTTGATGATTCAATAAAGACGGCGCAACAGGCTGAACCAGTTAAACTGCTAGATGAGAAAATAGATAAAAATTAATCTGAATAATTGTTTGATATAAGTCATAAGAATTTGTTTATAAAAAGATTTACAATCTTACATTGAGGCATCGGGTAATCGTTTATGTTAACAGTCGTTGGAAATCTAAAAGGTGGTACAGGTAAAAGTACCGTAGCGTTCAATTTGGCGGTCTGGTTGGCACATGATAAAACCGGAGTGATGACCTTCGATCTTGATCCGCAATGTACATTGGTGGATGTTTGTGAGGTTCGTGAAGAGGATGGTTATGAACCGAATTTCCAGGTCTCGACTGATCTGGCAGTGCTTGAAAAAATGGCCGAAGATAAGAAAAACAAGCAGCCTATAATCGTTGATATAAGTGCCAGCAATATGCCTGCGATGGAACGAGCACTCTCGCTGGCAGATCGAGTACTTATCCCGGTTCAGCCCAGTCAGGCCGATATATGGTCGACGCAGCGTTTTTTGAAAATAGTACATAACAATATTAATAAGACTAAAAAACCTGAAGTATTAGGTTTTATTAATCGAGCCGATACCCACATAGGTGTACGTGAGACAGGTGAGGCAGAGCAGGCCTTGCAGATGTTGCAGGGTATAAAAGCCATGGATATCCGCCTCTATCAACGTACAGCATATCGGCGTTCGTTCAGTGAGGGCCTTGGCGTGTTTGAGCTCGACCCTATGGGTAAAGCTTCAAAAGAGATGAAAAAACTGGCTGCCATGCTTGATTAATTTTTTGCTGGTAATCAGAAATAAATAATGTAAATGAATAAATTGCGGGTTTAGGGGTATATATGAAAATTATTCGCTGGTTATTAAGCCACACCTTTCTTATCCTGTTAATCGTGGCTGTGATCTATGGTTATATGTTCTGGGGTAATCTTGCTGGTGAAAATACGCCAGCCGGAAAAGCACTTGCCTATCTGTCGAATGAGTTTGTTGAAGTAGAAGAATTTATTGCAGCGGTTAAAGCGAAACAGGCACTGTTAACTGAGGAAAAACAGTCTGTCTCTGTGGCCAAATCGGAACCGGTTACAGAACCAGGTGACAGTAATGTTGAGCGCTTGCCAGTAAATCCTCACTATGACTATCAACGACCACCCGCAGTGACAGAGAACACTGTGGCTGCATCTGAAGCAGGCACTGAAAAAGCGAAAAATAATACACCCGTTGCCGCCACTGCGGAGGTTAAACAAAAAGAGTCTGTAGTGTTAATAGCGCCGCCGAATGAAACCGCAGTAAATAATGTACCGGCTACATCCGCTAAAAGTGAACCGGCAGAATCTGAAGCAGGCACTGAAAAAGCGAAAAATAATATACCCGTTGCCGCCATTGCGGAGGTTAAACAAAAAGAGTCTGTAGTGTTAATAGCGCCGCCGAATGAAACCGCAGTAAATAATGCACCGGCTACATCCGCTAAAAGTGCACCAGCAGAAAAGTTTATTTCGGCTGAGACGGCAGCGCAGCTGGATAATGTCGATGAACACGGTAAGGTGGTCAATGCTACTCAGCAATACGATGCTGTTAGGTCGCTCTGGATTACTGCAAGAAAGTCGTTCTATCAACGTAATTACAAGTTGTCAGAGCAAAGTTATAAGCAGGTTATTGATAAAACAAAAGACAATGTTGACGCCTACGGTGAGCTCGGAAATGTCTACTTCAACCAGGGTAAGAATAAAGAGGCAGCTTCTGCGTACTTTGAAGCAGCAGCTATACTTGTTCGTAACGGACAGGCAAATCGAGCAAGAAGCCTGATGGCTTTGTTACGGCATCTTGATGAATCTAAAGCGGATGAATTAAAGCAGTTAATTGATTCAACCTTGTCTTAAATATATAGGTTTTTTAGTATGTTTTATGCGTTACGTAATTTATTTGCATTAGTCGGCTTTGTAGCGATTTTGATTGCTATATATGTAGCGGTCAAAATGGCACCAATGCTGCAGACAATCGATGCTTTTGATGATAAAGCCATCGATGTTTATAGCGAAATGATGACTTCGGTGCTAGAGACGGGAAATGCAGCTGAAGCAATGGTATGGAAGGTTCCTGTCAGTGAAGATTTGGCCGCCGACGATGTGGAAGAGACCATGCGTTTTGTTGCTAACGAACATAACATTAAAAATGTTGGTGAACTTCCATTATCCAGTCAGATAGAAGCAATGTCAGGAGGTAGTTCACGCTACCTGAAAATATACATGTTCTGTAATGCTCTTACCGCTGCACAGATGCTTGAATACAGTGATGCTTACTCCGCTTTTTTACCCTGCCGCATCAGTATGGTGGAAGATAAGGAAGGCAAGCTCTGGTTATATTCATTAAATATGGATGCGATGATTTATGGCGGTAAACCGTTGCCGCCGGCATTAAAAGAAGAAGCAGAAGGAGTTAAGGAAATTATTTTAGATATCATGAATCGAGGCGCCAAAGGCGACTTTTAAGATGGCCGATAAAAAAACAACTGATAGTCAGTCAGAAGCAAAAGCTTCTGCTGCCAGCAGTACTGGTGACAAGGCTGCTGACAAAACAACCGTAAAGAAAGCTTCTGCTGAAAAGCCTGCTGCTAAGGTGACAGAAAAGCCGGCAGCTAAATCTGCAGCGGTGGTGAATTCAAAGGATGCGCTCGCCAAAATTGAGAAAGCGGGCGCCTCGAAAGATAGTGACATGAAATCGGCAGCGAAAAAAATATCCGCAGCTGATAAAAAATTAGCCAACGATGCAATTAAATCTAAAAAAGACGTGGAAGAATTAAAAGCGCGTGCGCACGAAGCCAAGCAGCGCGCCCAGCAGAAGATTCTGGAGAAGTCCTATGTTAGTGATAAACCAGCTGATCCACTGGAAAGGTTAGCTAATACCTTTGATAGCAGTGCCCGACGTTGGGAGATGGTGGTCTACCCGTCACTATTTGCATTTGTTTTACTGGCTGGTTATGGCTTCTTTCTGATTTATCGTTTGACGCATGATATCGCGATACTTTCACAGTCAGTGACACACATGGCGGTGATCGTCTCTGATGCGATGCCACGGATGACCAAAGATCTAAATACCATGACGGGTAGTATCGATAATATGACAGGTAATATCGATGGCATGACGGGTGAGATAACTTCTATGTCGGGCCAGATGAACAGTTTGACGCCGATGAGTCAAAATATTCAGAGTATGACGCACAATATCGGTAATATGAATCGTTCTGTCTATGGTATGCAGCGTGATATGCACGGGATGAATCGCACGGTATCAAGTGGTCCGTTTGGTATGATGAATGACGTCATGCCATTCAGCTCAAATACAAATGTTCCACCGCAAATGGCACCGGTGCAAACCTGGCCTTCATACAATCCGGTACCACGGCAGTCTTATGCGACTCCAAAGATCAGGCCTGCAGCAAAGGTACCAGACAAGACGGCTGCCACGACCGCACCGAAAGAGAGTGTAACAACGGAAGTGACAATGCCGGGTGCCAGTCCTGTGTGGCTGAAAAAGTAGTCAATAAATTCACCAGTAAGGACCTAGACTGAGATGCTAAACCGCCCTGATAAATCGATTCGTGAACGACTATCGAAACTGGAAGCTCATTTAAATAATGAGAATCCATTGCTCCTCGATGTGGTTTCGCGTTTTAAAAAGTTAGATACGGTTGCTTATAAGATGGGTTTACTGGATACCAGGGAATCCTATGCCACCAGTATTCCGTGGTGGCCATTAGTCTCGGTTCTGGGCACATTTTCTGCGGGTAAATCTTCCTTTATCAATAATTTTCTCGGTGATAAATTACAGCGTACGGGTAATCAGGCCGTCGATGATAAATTTACTGTGGTCACCTATAGCAGCAGTAAGGAGAACCGGGTATTACCCGGCGTCGCGTTGAATTCGGATCCACGCTTTCCGTTTTTTCAGATGAGTGATGAGATCGATAAAGTGGCCAATGGCGAAGGGCGACGTATCGATGCTTACCTGCAGATGAAGACGTCACATTCAGATAAGTTAAGCGGCAAGATCATTATTGATTCTCCCGGATTTGATGCAGATGAACAACGTAATGCGATCTTACGTCTGACAGATCATATCGTTGATCTATCAGACCTGGTGCTGGTATTTTTTGATGCCAGGCATCCCGAACCCGGTGCGATGCAGGACACACTGGATCATCTGGTAGCTAACACGATTAGCCGTAGCGATTCTGAGAAGTTTTTATACATCCTTAATCAGATCGATACTGCAGCGCAGGAAGATAATCCGGAAGCGGTCGTTGCAGCGTGGCAGCGGGCACTCGCTGCCAGGGGACTGACCGCGGGAAGGTTTTACTCGATCTATAATAGTGATGTTTCTGTACCGATTGAAAATGAAGCGGTACGTGTGCGTTTTGAACATAAATGTGAGCAGGATAAGTCAGCTATCTTTGATCGTATACATCAGGTAGAAGTCGAACGCTCTTATCGGATTGTGGGTGCGATACAGACAATTGCCGGAGATATCGAAAACCTGGTGGTGCCTGTTGTTAAAGAGGCGATGGCTAAATGGTTGAAAATGGTTCTAATGTTAGATGCCATCGCTGTCGCAACATTTGTTATCGTTTTATCTGTACTCGGACAGTGGTTTGATACCTGGGCACTGTTCTCATACGACTTCACCGATGCCAATATCATGTCGTCGATAAAGTTAGGCCTGACGCTGCTGGGCTTTTCTGTGGTGCATTTTTCTGCTCGTGCTTTTGCTGCAAAAGTTGTTGCTAAAAAAATCGTTTCAAAAATCAGTATTGATAAAAGTCTGGCGGGAGAAAACCGCGAAGGTAAGATACAGGTTGGCAATATCAAACGCGCTTTTCTTAAAAATACGCAGCCATTGCGAAGTATATTTAGACCGATGCCGGTTGGCTGGTCGATGCGTTCTAAGCGTTTATTAGCCGAGGTGATGGCCGATGCGAGTGAATTTATTCAGACCATGAATGATCGTTATACCAGGCCATCGGGTAATCAGCCTCAGATTGATGAGGCAACTACTACTGCAGACCGGGTTGAAAATGTTGAAACCCTGCAAGCAGTTAAATCCGAAAGCACTTTGTAATAATCCCTGGTGTCGGCATGAGGTGCATTGCGCCGGCTACGAATATTACTTGCCTTCAAACTAGTTAGTTTTTTCTTTCGCCAGACACTGGCCCAGTTTTATTTCAGCACCGGCGATCATCTTTTCGTCGATGATCATCTTATCAGTGGCTAAGACGATAACTGTTGAGCCTAAGTTAAATCGACCCATCTCTTCACCGCGTTCAAGTGTTATCTCTTTGTCGTGGTAATTAAACCGTTTGATCTTTTTTGCCTGACTGGTTATCAAACCGTGCCAGACGGTTTCTATGGCAGAAACATTGATGGCGCCAACGAGGATCATCGCCATGGGCCCCTGCTCAGTTTCAAAATAACAGACGCAGCGTTCGTTGCGAGCAAACAGGCGAGGGATGTTATTTACGGTATAGGCTGCAACACTGAACAATCGGCCGGGAATATACTGCATGTGTTTAAGCAGACCTGTGGCAGGCATGTGTATGCGGTGGTAGTCCCTGGGTGACAGGTATAAGGTCGCAAATTGCCCGTCTTTAAATATCTCTGCCAGTTCTTTGTCGCCACCGACTAGTTCTAATAAGCTGTAATCATGTCCTTTTGCCTGAAAGATACGGCCATCTCGTATCGCTTGCGCCTGACTTACAGAACCATCGACCGGGCATAACCAGTTACTTTCATCTTTATCAAATGGTCGGCATTCTGCTTTTAGCGCGCGAGTGAAAAAAGCATTGAGTGATTCATAGGCAAACATATCCTCTTCGATGGCCTCATGCATATTTACCGGGTTTAGATCGGTGTAGATTCGGATGATCAGGTTTTTAACCGGTTTCCAGCGAATGCGAGAGCCTGCAAACATTATCCAGCTGATGGCATGATGTGGAAGGATGTAAAAAAGTGAAGCGAGGATTTTTTCTTTCATTAAATTTTATTTTTTGATGTTGCTGCGGCAGGGCATGGCTAGAATTGCGCTTTTTTAACCTTGACCAGGATGGTTTTGTTAGCATCGTTTTTTGTGGTAAATTTAATCTTTACTGTATCGCCGGCTTTTAATCGTTTGGTTGGATTGAACAGCATCAGATGTGCACCGCCACGTTTTAATTCAAGTTTTTTATTGACGCCAATCTTCAAGCTATCATAACGAACCATTCTGGCCATGCCATCCTGGTGTATGGTTTCATGAAACTCGATACTGCTGTACAAGTCAGATTCTGCGCGTACAATCTCAATGTCTTCTGCACCGGTATTTTTTAGCGTCATATAAGCGACCATCACTCGGCTAACCGGCGGGGCTTCTGATATCCATGCGTCTTCAGCTGACAGGCTTGCTTCATTTGCATAAGCGGCTTTAATAAAGCAGGTAAAAAAGCATAAAATGATCAGCAGTAAGGGATTAAGAGATTTGTAGTTCATAACAGATTTAATGGGGGCGCCTGGTTGGATAATCAAGTTGGTTAAGACAAGGGCTGATTATAATCGCTTATAGCAGAGCATGGAAGCGAGTCATGATTATAGTGTCGATTACCGGGCTTGTCTGTACAGGCATTACAAGGTACAGCTTTAGCTGGATTTTTACTTAATAAAGAATGAAAGCATGATAAATAAACGTGAGATTGCTAATGACTTGATCACCCTGCGTGATCTGATACGCTGGGGAACCAGCCAGTTTAATGCGGCGGGGCTCAGTTTTACTCAGGGTATGCCTACAGCCATTGATGAAGCTGCTTATTTATGCCTTAGTGCATTGCACCTGCCGCCTGATTTCAGCGTAGAGTATTTTGATTGTGTGCTCACTATGGACGAACGCCTGAATGTACTGGATCTGTTTCAGCAGCGTATCGATCACAGGCCCTCAGCGTATATTACCAATGAAGCCTGGTTCGCAGGCTTAAACTTTTTTGTCGATGAACGTGTATTGATCCCGCGCTCACCCATCGCTGAGCTCATCCAGCAGCAGTTTTCTCCCTGGATATATCCTGAGCAGGTAAATAACATCCTTGATCTATGTACCGGTAGTGGTTGTATCGCCATCGCCTGCGCTTATGCCTTTGAAGATGCGCAGGTCGATGCCAGTGACGTTTCGCCTGATGCATTAGCCGTGGCTGAAATTAATCGCCAAAATCATGGACTGCAGGAGCGTGTAGATCTAATCGAGTCGAATCTGTTCGAAAAGCTGGCAGGTAAACGCTATGACATTATCGTGAGTAACCCGCCATATGTGAGTGAGCAGGAAGTCGCGCAGTTACCGGCTGAATTTGATTTTGAACCGGGTTCACTGGCGCTGGCGGCGGGTGACGAAGGCCTGGATATTGTCCTGCCGATGTTATTAAAAGCAAGACAGCATCTGACCGATGAGGGTATTCTGGTCGTAGAAGTCGGTTATTCACAAGCGGCTCTAGAGCGAGCGCTACCTGACGTCCCGTTTTTCTGGATAGATTTTGAGTTTGGTGGCGATGGGGTATTTTTATTGACCGCAAAACAGCTGGAAGCGCATCAGGCTGATTTTGAGCGGGTGGTTAATGTTTAATCTGTTAATGCTTCATGCCACAACGACTGAAGCCGTGTTAATATTTGCCCACTTTTAATAATGAGTGATTCATTCGTCCGCTTCGTTCGAAGGATTCAACAGATAAGTTGGTGCTATGTCAGGTAATACGATAGGAAAACTGTTCAGTTTAACCACCGCAGGTGAATCCCATGGTGCCGGTCTGGTAGGCATCATCGATGGCTGCCCGCCAGGTATCGAATTAACGGAAGAAGATCTACAGCTTGATCTCGATCGCCGTAAACCGGGCACTTCTCGTCACACCACGCAGCGTCGTGAAGAAGATAAAGTGAAAATATTTTCAGGTGTGTTCGAAGGTAAAACCACCGGCACCAGTATTGGCCTGCTGATCGAGAATACCGATCAGCGTTCGAAAGATTACGGCAATATCATGGACCGTTTTCGTCCGGGCCATGCTGATTACACTTACCAGCAAAAATATGGCTGCCGTGATTATCGTGGCGGTGGTCGCTCATCAGCGCGTGAAACAGCGATGCGTGTCGCCGGTGGCGGTATCGCCAAAAAATTTCTTAAAGATCGTTATGGCATAGAAATTTATGGTTACATGTCTCAGCTTGGTCCGATCGAAATGCCGATGCTGGATAAAAATGAAATAAACAACAATGCCTTTTTCTGTGGTGATGTCTCAAAGATTACTGAACTGGAAACTTATATGGATGCACTTCGAAAAGAAGGTAATTCAGTGGGTGGCAAGATCACGGTCGTTGCAGAAGGTGTGCCACCGGGTCTGGGTGAGCCGGTATTTGATCGTCTCGATGCGGATATCGCACACGCCATGATGGGGATCAATGCCGCCAAAGGTGTCGAGATAGGGGATGGTTTTGGCTGTGTGCAAGCCAAAGGTACCGAGTTTCGTGATGAGATCACCCCGCAGGGTTTTAAAACCAATCATGCCGGCGGCGTGTTAGGCGGTATATCTTCAGGTCAGAATATCGTCGCCCATACAGCATTCAAACCAACCTCCAGCATACGGCTCTCGGGTGATACCGTCGATGTAGAAGGTCATGCGACAGATGTGGTTACGCATGGTCGTCACGATCCCTGCGTGGCTATTCGCGCAACACCGATATGTGAAGCCATGCTGGCCATCGTGTTATGTGATCAGCTGTTGCGCCAACGTGGTCAGAATATGGATGTGCATTCGCAGACACCCGTTATTCCAGCGCACAGCTAGACGCTTTTTTGATTGATGGCTAAATCAGGCGTCCCTTACTGGCGACTCAGTGGATTTTATTTCTTTTATTTTGCTTCGCTGGGTGTGCTGGTTCCCTACTGGAGTCTGTATCTAAAATCTCTCGGTTATAACAGCCTCGCCATCGGTGGCCTGGTCGCCATCCTGCCGGCGACCAAACTTGTTGCACCCTATATCTGTGGCTGGCTTGCTGATCACACGCGCCGTTCGATGTTCATCATCCGTGTCACCAGTGTTCTTGCGGTATTAAGTTTTTCCCTGGTCTTTGTCAGTCAGCAACTCTGGTGGCTGACCGTCGCCATGTTGTTGTTCAGTTTTTTCTGGAATGCGACATTGCCACAATTTGAAGCCATGACACTGAATCATCTCGGTGATGATACGCATCATTACAGCATGATACGGCTGTGGGGTTCGCTGGGTTTTATCGTTTTAGTCGTTCTGATCGGTGATCTATTAGAGGGTTATGGCACCGACATTATTCCACTGGTCGTTTTGATGACTTTTGTCATCATTGCTTTCAGCAGCTTCGTGGTACCGGAAAAATTAAATAAACCACATGCCGATCACGCTCCCATCTGGCATGTCATCAAACAACCTAAAGTGATGGCCTTCCTCGTCGTCTGTTTTTTGATGTTATGCAGTCACGGGCCATATTACACTTTTTATACCATCTACCTGGAAGAACAGGGTTACAGTTCGCACATGATCGGCGTGCTGTGGGCAGTGGGTGTGCTGGCTGAAATTGTTATCTTTCTGCTGATGCATCGTCTGCTGCCAGTCTTCGGTGCACGTAAGCTGCTCATCGTTACCTTACTGTTGACCACGCTTCGCTGGTTGATCATCGGTTTCTTTGTCGATGATCTATCGATGTTGTTTCTTGCGCAGCTCTTTCATGCTTTCTCGTTTGGAGTTTTCCATGCAGTTGGTATCTCCCTGGTACATGAATATTTTATCGGTAGCCATCAGGGCAGGGGGCAGGCGTTGTACTCCAGTGTGAGTTTTGGAGCAGGTGTTGCCACTGGCAGCTTGATCAGTGGTATGGTCTGGGACCAGTGGGGTGCGGCTGTACTGTTCATGTTCGCGGCATGCTGTACCATGCTGGCGCTAGCTATCGTGTGGAAATTTATTCAGCGACCTGAATGAATCTGTGTGGTTCTTAATTTGAGTTTTTTAGTGTTTCCAGCAGGGCGTTTGCAGAACTTGAGAGAGTTCTCGATGTGTGCAATAAAACGCCCAGGTGCCGCTCCATCTTCACCCCTTTGATATTCAGTCGATGCAATGACCCATCGATCATCGATTCCGGCAAAACGCCCCATCCCAGCCCGTTCTGAATCATCGCTTTGATGGTTTCGAGATAATTGGATTCCATAATTATTTTTATCTCCGGATTTAACTTTAATGCCTGGTCGATGATGTCGCGGGTATGAGTGCTCTGTGCCTGCAGCAATACGCCATGTTCAGACAGCTGTTTTATGGTGACGTGTTTTTGTTTTGCCAGGATATGATCTTTGGCAACCACACAAAACATCGTGTCGGTCCATACGGGTATGGTGCTGAGATGGTTCTCAATTTCATCAGGTAAGGTTATCAATGCCAGTTCAATACTGCCTTTTAAAATTAATGCAGCTGCCTGTTCTGAATCCATGAACTGTATATCGAGTTCAACCTGATGGTACAGCTTGGTATATTGTTTTAGGATCGGCGGCAGGCGATGCAGGCCGATATGATGACTGGTACCAAACTTGAGGTGGCCGCTTACTTCTGATCTCAGCGTACTGATGATGCGCCTGGTTTCGTTAATTTCGCTCAGTATGCGTTGGTAACTGGGGATCAGTGCCTGACCCGCCTGGGTGAGTTGAATGTTTTTACCGAGACGGTCAAATAACTGGCAATCCAGAGAGTCTTCCAGTGTTGCGATGCGCTTACTGATAGCGGGTTGCGTAAGAAACAGTTTTTCTGCGGCACGAGAGAACGACTGGGTCTCTGCCACCATCAAAAAGGCGCGAATATTTTGTATATCCATGGAAATGTATTGGCGTTATATTAGATGGATTGATTATAATTTATATATAACTAAAAGTAATCAATGTTATAAAAATTATGAATTTGTTTTATATGGCGAAAGACACTACTCTTGCACTATCGAGAAATGGCTTTTATGAATTCTATTTATGGGAAAGATGATGTCAAAAAAATGGCTTGTAGCACTGATGCTTTTGTTATCAACGAATGTGATGGCAGAAGGTTTTACGCTTAGTAGTGCCGATATTCATGGGCAGATCGGCAACGATCAGGTATTTAACAGTTTTGGCTGCAGCGGCAAAAATGTCTCTCCGCAATTAAGCTGGAAGAATGCGCCTGCGGGCAGCAAAAGTTTTGCGATTACAGCTTACGACCCAGATGCACCAACTGGCAGTGGCTGGTGGCACTGGGTAGTGTTTAATATCCCGCAATCAGCGGATAGCGTAAAAACGGGGGCAAGTAATACGACCATGCCTGCGGGTGCAATCGAAAGTATCACTAGTTACGGCAGTAAAGGTTTTGGTGGTGCATGTCCGCCAGAAGGGGATAAACCTCACCGTTATATCTTTACTGTGTATGCCCTGGATACAGAAAAGCTCGAGCAGACTTCAGATGCACGTCCCGAATTAATCGGTTTCTTTTTAAACAGTCATGCCATCGCTAAAGCAAGCATCATGGCGTATTACGGTAGATAGTCAGAAGATACAATGAATAAAGCTAAAACACTATACGATAAATTATGGCAGGACCATGTGGTTCGCAGCGAAGACGATGGCACGGCTCTATTGTATATCGACCGCCATCTGGTGCATGAAGTTACTTCACCGCAGGCATTCGAAGGGTTGCGGATAGCGAATCGTCAACCCTGGCGAGCCAGCTCGATTGTTGCCGTGCCTGATCATAATGTACCAACCACGGATCGCAGTCAGGGGATTCAGGATCCGGTTGCAAAGTTACAGGTAGAAACACTGGACAGTAATTGCAAAGAGTTCGGTCTGACCGAATTTGATATGAGTGATAAACGTCAGGGTATCGTGCATGTCATCGGTCCGGAACAAGGTGCGACCCTGCCTGGTATGACCGTGGTTTGCGGTGATTCTCACACCTCGACACATGGCGCGTTTGGTGCACTGGCATTCGGAATCGGTACTTCAGAAGTCGAACATGTTCTGGCGACACAATGTTTGATGCAGAATAAAAGTTTGAACATGCTGGTATCGGTCGATGGCAAAGTGCCTCCTGGTGTTACCGCTAAAGATATCGTGCTCGCCATCATCGGTGAGATTGGTACCGCAGGTGGTACCGGTTACGCGATCGAGTTCGGTGGCGATGCCATCCGCGCCCTGTCGATCGAAGGCCGCATGACAGTGTGCAACATGGCGATTGAGGCCGGCGCACGTGCAGGCATGGTGGCAGTGGATGAAACAACTATCGATTATGTAACAGGGCGGCCTTATTCACCGACAGGTGAAACATTGAAGAAAGCGCAAGCGTACTGGTCAACCTTGCACAGTGATGAAGGTGCATATTTTGATAAGGTCGTGCATCTTGATGCGGCTGACATCAAGCCACAGGTCACCTGGGGGACCTCACCAGAAATGGTGGTGGCTATCGATGCGGTGGTACCAGATCCGGATGATGAAAATGACAAGGTGAAAGCCGATGGTATGCGAAAGGCGCTGGTCTACATGGGGCTTGAAGCGGGCACGCCGATTAATAAAATCGATGTTGATAAAGTATTCATTGGCTCATGCACCAACTCACGTATAGAAGACTTACGTGAGGCAGCAAAAATTGCTGACGGCAAGCATGTCGCGGCTAATATAAAACTTGCTATGGTGGTTGCCGGTTCGGGTCTGGTAAAAAAGCAGGCAGAAGATGAAGGCCTGGACAAGATCTTTATCGATGCCGGTTTCGAATGGCGCGAACCGGGTTGTTCTATGTGTCTTGCCATGAACGCTGATCGTCTGGAACCGGGAGAGCGGTGCGCGTCAACGTCGAACCGTAATTTTGAGGGCCGGCAGGGGCAGGGCGGAAGAACGCATCTGGTCAGTCCGGCGATGGCCGCTGCTGCTGCAGTTACTGGGCATTTCACTGATGCGACAACGTTAACTTAAACGAGAGATAACATGAAATTATTTTTCATATTACTTCTTATGTCGTCAGTACTGACGGCCTGTAATTTTAAAGAGAATTTAAAAGAAGCCGGTGATGGTATTCAAACCGGTGTACAAAATGCTGGCGAAGCATTAAAAGAAGCGCCAGCAACGATAAGCGAAACTTCAAATAAAGTAGAAGCAGATATTAAAAAGTAGATAATAACAATGCAGAAATTTACCCAACACACAGGAATAGTGGCACCGTTGGATCGACCTAACGTCGATACCGATGCGATTATCCCGAAACAGTTTTTAAAGTCGATCAAACGTTCAGGTTTTGGTCCTAACGCTTTTGATGACTGGCGGTATCTTGATGCCGGTGGTCCAGAGATTGACAATACCCGTCGTCGGCTTAATCCGGATTTTATTTTAAATCAGCCGCCTTATGATAAGGCGACGATATTGCTGGCACGGGAGAACTTTGGTTGTGGTTCGTCACGGGAACATGCGGTCTGGGCATTAGATGATTTTGGTTTTCGTGCAGTGATCGCGCCGAGTTTTGCTGACATTTTTTTCAATAACAGTTTCAAGAATGGGCTGTTGCCGATCGTGTTAGATGCCGATGTTGTTGATGACCTGTTCAAGCGTGTGTCGGAAAAAAATGCACTGGAGCTTTCGATTGATCTTGAAGCACAGACCGTTAATTGTCAGGGTGAAAAAATCGCGCTCATTTGAAATTGACGATTTCCGTAAACATTGCATGTTGAATGGTCTGGACGACATCGCTCTAACGTTACAGCACGCAGATGAGATTAAGGCGTTCGAAGACAAAAGGAAACAGACGGCGCCGTGGTTGTTTTAAAATAAAAAACTGAACCACAGAGGCACAGAGTACACAGAGAAAAACGTATTTTAGTTTGTGCTTTGCACAAACAAGTAAAATTTCTCTGTGTACTCTGTGCCTCTGTGGTTAAAAATTTTTAAGTTTTTAGAGTGGCGTTACAAACTAGCGTATAATTACACCCCGTTTAAGTAGGGTTTATTTTTTAGAGAGAAACATGAGTTTAAAAATTGCTGTGATGCCTGGTGATGGCATCGGAATTGAAATTGTTGCAGAAGCCGTCAAAATCTTAAACCACTATAAAGACAGCGGCCGTCTTGATGTCGAGCTGGAAGAAGCTCCCGTAGGCGGCGCTGGTTACGACGCTGCAGGTAAACCGCTGCCAGATGAAACCCTGGCATTGGCAAGAGCCTCGGATTCGATCTTGTTCGGTGCCATCGGTGGCCCACAATATGACGGTCTGGCACGTGAGCTTCGTCCTGAACGTGGTCTGCTCGCTCTGCGTTCAGAACTTGAGCTGTTTGCAAATTTACGTCCGGCGATTTTATATCCGCAGCTTGCAGATGCCTCTTCTCTAAAGCCTGAAGTCGTGTCCGGTCTGGATATCATGATCGTTCGCGAATTAACCGGTGGTATATATTTTGGTGAGCCTCGCGGTATAGAGACCGACGCGTCCGGTGAACGTAAAGGTTTCAATACGCTGGTTTATAAAGAAAGTGAAATCGATCGTATCAGTCGTGTGGCTTTTGATATTGCAATGAAACGTAGCAAACGTCTGTGTTCGGTCGATAAAGCCAACGTACTGGAGGTTTCAGAACTATGGCGTGAAGTGGTGACTAAAAATGCTGCCGAGTATCCAGAAGTGGAATTGAGTCACATGTATGTTGATAATGCGGCCATGCAATTAGTGAAGTGGCCGAAACAGTTTGACGTGATGGTGACCAAAAATATGTTCGGTGATATCTTGTCTGATGCAGCAGCGATGTTAACCGGTTCGATCGGTATGTTGCCTTCGGCTTCACTGGATGCAAACGCTAAAGGTATGTATGAACCGATCCATGGTTCCGCGCCTGATATAGCAGGTAAAGGTGTGGCTAATCCACTGGCGACCATCCTGTCGGTAGCAATGATGTTACGCTACAGCCTGGATCGCGCTGATCTTGCTGATGAGATAGATGCCGCAGTCGGCAGGTGCTGGATACAGGCTTGCGCACAGCGGATATCATGGCCGAAGGCTGTAAAGAAGTAGGTACCGTTGAAATGGGTGAAGCAGTATTAGCGCAATTGTAGTTAAAGAAATAATGAACCGCAGAGACACAGAGACACAGAGGTTTTTTATTGTTGTGCTTTGTCCAAAAAAATTCATGTTTTTCTCCGTGTACTCTGTGTCTCTGTGGTGAAATAAAGATTTTAACTTATTTTTTGAATTTATTTAGTGAAAGAAAATTATGAGTAAAACATATGATGTTGCGGTAGTTGGTGCTACCGGTGCTGTTGGTGAAACCATGCTGTCTATATTGGCTGAACGTAAATTTCCTGTCGGTGAAGTTTATGCCTTAGCCAGTAGTCGCTCTGCAGGTAAACGTGTCGCGTTTGGTGATAAAACACTGGTGGTACAGGATCTGGCTGATTTTGATTTCTCTAAAGTACAGATCGGTCTGTTTTCAGCGGGCGCCTCTATCTCCAAAGAGTTTGCACCAAAAGCTGCGGCTGCCGGTTGTGTGGTCATCGATAATACTTCGGAGTTTCGTTATGACGACGATATCCCGTTGGTGGTGCCGGAAGTAAATCCGCATGCGATTGCTGATTATAAAAAACGCGGCATCATTGCGAATCCTAACTGTTCGACCATACAGATGCTGGTCGTGCTCAAACCTATCTATGATGCAGTGGGTATCGAAAGAATCAATGTCGCGACTTACCAGGCGGTTTCCGGTACCGGCAAAGAAGCGATCGAAGAGCTGGCAGGACAAACTGCTCGCTTGCTCAATGCAAAACCGCTCAAATGTGAAGTTTATCCAAAACAGATCGCTTTTAACGTATTACCGCAGATCGATGTTTTCATGGATAATGGTTATACCAAGGAAGAGATGAAAATGGTCTGGGAAACACGCAAGATCTTTGAAGACGACTCCATCATGGTGAACCCAACAGCGGTGCGAGTGCCTGTCTTTTATGGCCATTCTGAAGCACTACATATAGAAACCAGGGAAAAGATTACTGCTCAACAGGCGACCGAGCTGTTATCAAAAGCTGAAGGTGTCATCGTCCTTGATGAGCGTGTCGATGGAGGCTACCCAACTGCTGTTACCGAAGGCGCAAACCACGATGCATCCTACGTTGGTCGGATTCGTGAGGATATTTCACACGAGCGAGGTCTGGATATGTGGGTGGTGTCCGATAATGTACGTAAAGGGGCAGCATTAAATAGCGTACAAATTGCTGAGATTTTGATAAAACAGTATTTATAACCTATAGTTATATCTGCAAACTTAAAGTATGTTGTTGATAATAAGCTTTCGAAGCTGAATAATAAGAATAATTGTGGTTAATACCTGTTTTTGATGTGCCGATTAGAGCATATGGACAGGTGGCTACGGGATGAATAGGGGACTCACCAGTGCGTAAATTACCAGCTCGTAAATTGCTTGGGACTATAATAGCCGGGGCATTACTTATACCTAATACGGGTTTTACCCTGGGTTTGGGTGAAATAGAATTAAATTCGGCATTAAACCAGACGCTAAACGCAGATATCGAATTATTATCTGCCACCATAGAAGATACTGAAAACTTAATCATTAAGCTGGCTTCAAGAAAAGAATTTTTACGTGCTGGCTTAGACCGGCCGTATTCACTTAATGATTTACGTTTTAAGGCAGAAGAGATCAATGGTAACCCTTATATCAAAGTTTCTTCAGGCAGTCCGATACGTGAACCTTACCTGAATTTCCTGGTTGAAATCGACTGGCCAAATGGTCATTTATTGCGTGAATACACCGTATTGCTGGACCCTCCTGTATTTATGATGCAGCCTGCCAGTACGGCTTCTGCAGCGGCCAGTCAAACAGCAAGCACATCAGATGGTCCTGGTTTTCGCCCGAGTTCAGGCGGCGCCACTAATATCGTCCCTGTGCCTGTCCCCGGCGCCGCACTTTCAAGACCCGCTGCGCAGGTGGCCGCTCAGCAAACTCAGCCAGCCGCTGTGTCACAGGCACCAGTGAGTCAATCGAATAACCAGCCGACCTGGGTGCCCGCACCTGTGGGAAAGTCAGCGACAAGAATTAACCAGCCGGAAAACAGTTATCGAATCAAGGCGGGAGATACCGCCTGGAGCCTGGCTGATGCCATGCGTCCCGACCAGAGTATCTCTGTGCCTCAGATGATGATTGCGCTGTTGCGTGCTAATCCTGAATCATTCATTAATGAAAATATCAATGGTCTGAAACGCGGTTATATCCTGCGTGTGCCGGATTATGACCAGATCGCCACGGTTGATCAGGCAGAAGCACGTGCCATGGTGCGTGAACAGGCGGCCCTGTGGCGTCAGTATCAACAGTCTCAGAGCGGTGGTGAACCGGTCTCTGCGATGCAAGCCGATGCCTCGGCAGTTGCTGGTGATGACGGCGCTGTCATCACCGGTGAAGAAGATGAGGCCTATTTAGAAATTGTTAGTGCTGGTTCTGGTTCTTCGACCAGCAGCGGCAAAGATCCAACACAGATGACAGCCGCGGAGTTGCGTGCAGAACTGGCTTTGGCGCGAGAACGTGTAGAAACGGAACAGGTAGAGAAAGAAGCGCTTCAGCAAAGAGTTGATATGCTGCAGCAGCATGTCGACAAGATGAAAGGCATGCTATCGATTGAAGATGAAGAGTTGTCTCAGGTTCAGTCACTGAATGCCGATGCGGAAAGTGAATTTGTCACAGATGAGTCCTTAGCTGACGTTGCATCAGAAGAAGCAGTATTAGAAGAAGCGGTATTAGAAGAAGCTGGCACTGAAGCAATGCTTGAAGATACCATGGCTGAAATGCCAGAAGGCATGCAGGAAGAAAGTGCAGAAGATAGTGAACAAGAAGCTTTATTCACTGATGAAACGACCGAAGAAGGGACGGATGTAGCACTGAGTGATGAAAGCATTGCCGAAATGCCAGCAGAAACTGAATCAGTCGCAGATGATATTGAAATAGCTCAGCCTCAGGCAGTCGAACAGGCAGCAGAGCCTGATGTTATCACTCGATTACTTAATAATCCGATGATGCTCGCTGCTACGGGCGTGGTTGTATTGCTGATTGCGGGTCTGGCTGGATTAATCATCAAAAAACGCCGTAAAGCAGCAGAGACAGCTGCGCCAGAAATGACAGGTTTAGAAGATCTGGATACATTTGCTGATGACGTGGCTGAAGCAGAGGAAGAAACTTCATCGCTGGCAGCTGATCAGGTGCTTGCTGACGAAGGCTCGTCTGCAGATGATATTGATTCAGATGCGACCAAGATGCTCGATTCGGTTGAAGATACGATTATTGCAGATGAAGATTCTTCAGCTGCGCTTGAGGACGATGAGCCGCGTGATGATGTAATTGCTGAAGCCGATGTTTATCTGGCTTATGGTATTTATCAACAGGCTGAAGATCTGCTTGTTCAGGCTATTGCGGAAAACCCTGATCGCGATGACTATCGCGTTAAACTGGCAGAAACACATTATGCCAGTAAAAATGCTGAAGCCTTCGTCGCCGTTGCTAGTGAGATCAAGCAGCGCACTGATGATGTTGAATCCCCTCTATGGAAAAAAATAGTGGTTATGGGGCAGGATCTGTGTGCTGATAACCCGATGTTCCAGGGCACGATGGTCGGTGGTCTTGGTGTTGATGCGATTGCACCAGGCGCACCGTCGATGGACTTCGATCTGGGTAAGGATGCAGCAGAGGAGGCGCCTAGTCTGAACCTTGAGGATGATGCTCTTGAGCTGCCAGATATGGCTACAGATGATTCGATGGCAGATGTAGAAGAGAATGCTGCGGAAGCGATTGATGAACTTGAATTTGATATAAGTGATACCGGCGCAATTGAAGAACCTGCAGCTGCGGAAGATGAGTTTTCACTCGATATCGATGCTTCTGAACTGGATATAGATATACAGGAAACAGCTGAAGCAGTTGTCGAAGAAGCTGAAGAAAGTATCGATCTGGGTGATGTCGACCTGGGTCTGGACCTGGATGCCGACGATAGTTCAGAAGATGAAGTCCTCGATGCCGGTGATATCGATATCGACTTTGGTCTGGAAGATGATTCTGCGACTGGTACTGTAGCTGATGATGAAGAGATTTCCCTCGACCTGTCTGACGAAGCTGAAGCCATAGGTATGGATGATGGCAGTGATCTGGCAGATGATGAAGATTTTGATCTCTCTAGCCTGGACGATGTCGATGAGGTCAGCACAAAACTGGATCTGGCACGTGCCTATCTCGATATGGGCGACCATGAAGGTACGCGCGGTATACTCGAGGAGGTGCTGGCTGATGGTAATGATGAGCAGAAACAGGAAGCCAGTGATTTAATGGCAAAACTGGATTAACTTACTCGATTTTTCTGTTAAATTAAAAACGCCAGTCTGCTACCAGGCTGGCGTTTTTTATGCCCATGGATGGGCGGTATGGCACAGAGAGCCAGGGAAGGTGGTGTGCGTATGCCCATGGATGGGCGGTATGGCACAGAGAGCCAGGGAAGGTGGTGTGCGTATGCCCATGGATGGGCGGACAGATATTTGCTCCTGCAATATCTGCACTTCCACCATCCGTGGTGGTCGTATAGCACAGAGAGCCAGGGATGACGGTGTGACCATTACCCGTTTTTAATAGCAGCCACTTTATAATAATCATGGTTAAACAAAGAATCGCTCTAGGCGTCGAATACAATGGCAGTTTGTTCAGCGGCTATCAGCTCCAGTCACATGGTACCCGCACGGTTCAGGGTGAGCTGGAACAGGCCTTATCTATCGTTGCCAATGAACCCATACGGCTGACCTGTGCAGGCAGGACAGATACTGGCGTGCACGCCACCGGTCAGGTGGTCCACTTTGATACCAGCGTGCAGCGTGAGTTAAAAGCCTGGATGCTGGGCAGCAATACCAACCTGCCGGGTGATATCTCTGTGCACTGGGTACGACAGGTCAGTAACGATTTCAGTGCGCGTTTTAGCGCCATATCGAGGAGTTATCGATATATATTGTATAACCGGCGAGTTCGATCGGCCGTGTTTCAGCATAATGTCGCATGGTCCTATGCCTCATTTGATGACAACGCGATGCATCAGGCCGCACAGTTACTGCTGGGTGAGCACGACTTCTCGGCCTTTCGCTCCTCACGTTGTCAGGCAAACCATGCTGTCCGAGTGATGCAAAAGATTAGCGTCAAACGCCAGGGGGATTTTCTGATACTGGATATTAAAGCCAATGCCTTCTTGCACCATATGGTGAGAAATATCATGGGCACGCTGATGATTATCGGTCGTGGTGAACAGCCCGGCGAATGGATGCGGGAGGTTCTACTCGGGCGTGATAGAAAGTGTGCCGGCATGACAGCTTCTCCCGCCGGTTTGTACCTGGTTAATGTAGAATACCCGAAAGAGCACGGTTTGCCCGACAGTGGCTGGTTGCCGACCTTAAGTTAAGTGAAATAGTTGATAAGGCTGAAGATTTTTTTATGCGTACACGTGTTAAAATTTGCGGTATTACGAGCAGTGATGATGCCCGACTGGCGGTCGATGCCGGTGTTGACGCGATTGGGCTGGTTTTTTATGAAAAAAGCCCGCGTTTTGTGAGCAGCGCTCAGGCCGCTGAAATCAGCAGGCTAGTGCCTGCATTCGTAAGC
This sequence comes from uncultured Gammaproteobacteria bacterium, assembly GCA_963752725.1. Classification (GTDB taxonomy): domain Bacteria; phylum Pseudomonadota; class Gammaproteobacteria; order SZUA-229; family SZUA-229. The sequence continues at coordinate 76,699 of CAVWAI010000049.1, read as the reverse complement.
CGCGTTGCCCTGTTCAAAGATGCTGATGAAAGCATGATCCAGACGGTATTGCAGCAAGTTGAAATTGATCTCATACAGTTTCATGGCAGTGAGACGCCAGCTTTTTGTGAACGTTTTGCTCGTCCTTACATCAAAGCACTGGGAATGAAATCACCCGAGTGTGATGCTGATTATTTGATTGCCAGTGCAGAAAAATATCAGTCAGCAAAGGCCCTGTTATTAGATGGACATGCGCCGGGTGAGGCGGGCGGTAGCGGTGAATCGTTTGACTGGTCAGCCATCGCCACTACAAACATGCCAGTTATACTGGCCGGTGGCTTAAGTGCCGATAATGTTAAACAGGCAATAGCAACGGTTCATCCATTTGCTGTTGATGTCAGCAGCGGTGTAGAGAGTTCGCCGGGAATAAAAGATAAAGAAAAAATTGCTGCTTTTATGCAGCAGGTAAAAACTGGTTGTTAACAACCAGATCGTTGAGATTGTTATGACTGATATAAAAGAAAAATTAACCATGGCTGATTATATGTCGATGCCAGATGACAAGGGCCACTTTGGTATCTATGGCGGTATCTTTGCATCCGAAACATTGATGCAGGCATTGGAAGAGTTACGCGATGCTTATGAGAAGGTAAAGACGGACAAGGTCTTTCAGGCCAAGTTTGACGAAGACCTGGCGCAGTATGTCGGTCGACCCAGTCCACTCTATTTTGCTGAGCGTTTAACGCAGCAAGTGGGTGGTGCGCAGATATTCCTCAAACGCGAAGACCTCAATCATACCGGCGCACATAAGATCAACAATACCATCGGTCAGGGTCTGCTGGCTAAGATGATGGGTAAAAAACGCATCATTGCTGAAACCGGGGCCGGTCAGCACGGTGTTGCGTCAGCAACGGTCGCAGCTCGTTTTGGCATGGAATGCGTGGTTTATATGGGCGCCGAAGATATCGCTCGTCAGGCACCCAATGTCTACCGGATGAAATTGCTGGGTGCAAAAGTCGTCGCAGTCGAATCCGGTTCAAAAACACTAAAAGACGCACTTAATGAAGCCATGCGTGACTGGGTAACGAATGTGGATGATACTTTTTATATCATCGGTACCGTCGCTGGTCCCCATCCTTACCCTGCCATGGTGCGTGATTTCCAGACTATCATCGGCCGTGAAGCCAAAGCACAGATGCAGAGCCAGCATGATTGTTTGCCTGATGCGCTGGTCGCCTGTGTCGGCGGTGGTTCCAATGCTATCGGTTTGTTTCATCCTTTCCTCGGCGATGACAGCGTGGCTATGTATGGCGTAGAAGGTGGTGGTTTAGGTGTCGATACCGGCAAACATGCGGCACCTTTATGTTCTGGCAATCCCGGCGTATTACACGGCAATCGAACCTATCTGATGGAAGATAAAAATGGCCAGATTATCGAAACCCATTCGGTGTCAGCTGGCCTGGATTATCCCGGAGTGGGACCTGAGCATGCCTGGTTGAAAGATATCGGCCGGGTTAGTTACGTTGCCGCCACCGATGATGAAGCGCTGGCAGCGTTTCATACACTGACGCAGATTGAAGGTATTATCCCGGCGCTGGAATCCAGCCATGCCGTGGCCTATGCGATGAAACTGGCCGCTACCATGAAACCTGAGCAGCGTATCATCGTTAACCTGTCAGGACGTGGTGATAAAGATATCAACACCATCGCCGAACTTGACGGTATAAAGCTGTAAGGTCTTATCAAAACCCGTATTTTTAGAGAGAACAGTCGTGAGTCGATTAGCACAACGTTTTGCCGAACTGAAAGCCCAGCCAGGCGGCAAGCCAAGAAAAGCCTTAATACCCTATGTGATGGCGTCAGACCCGTCACCCGAGATCACGTTGCCGTTGATGCATGCCATGGTTGCAGCGGGTGCCGATATGATCGAACTCGGTGCACCGTTTTCCGATCCGATGGCCGATGGCCCGGTGATACAGCTGGCAGCGGAGCGTTCGCTGAAACACAATACCAGTATGCATGATGTGTTTGACCTGGTCAGCGAATTTCGCAAAACCGATGATAAAACACCGATCATCGTCATGGGTTACCTCAATCCGATCGAAGTCATGGGTTATCAGTCCTTTGCAAAACAGGCGGCAGCATGCGGAATCGACGGTGTCATCACCGTTGATATGCCACCGGTCGAGGCCGATGACTATGTGCCAGCTTTAAAATCAGCTGGTCTGGACCCTATCTTTTTACTGGCGCCTACAAGTACACCAGAACGTATCAAAAGACTCGCCGATGTCGCCAGTGGTTTCGTTTATTACGTTTCGCTGAAGGGTGTGACCGGTGCTGCGACACTCGATGTTGCCAGCGTTGAAGCAAAAGTAGATGAAATAAAGCAGTTTATAGACCTGCCTATCGGCGTTGGTTTTGGTATCAGTGATGCTGAATCAGCAGCAAAAGTCGCCAGTTGCTCGGATGCCGTGGTTGTTGGTAGTGCAATCGTTAAAAAAATGACCCTGAACGACGGGAAAACCGAACAAGAAAGGTCTATAATAATTAAAGAAATCAGTGAAATACTTTCTTCTATGCGTCATGCTATTGATCAGCTCTAGGACGAACGGGAAATTACTGGTTGTATCGAGATTAAATTTTTACATTTACTGACATAAATAACAGGTATCTATAAATGAGTTTAAGCTGGTTTGAAAAATTAATGCCCACGAGCATTCGAACCGATAGCAGCACGAAACGCGGTGTGCCCGAAGGTCTGTGGACGAAATGTACTTCCTGTAGTGCTGTTTTATATCGTGCAGAACTGGAACGTAATCTTGATGTTTGTCCCAAGTGTAATCATCACATGCGCGTTTTTGGTCGTCGACGTCTGGAAATATTTCTTGATGATTCACCGACAGAAGAAATCGGCGCTAACTTAACACCGTTCGATAAATACAAGTTTAAAGACAGTAAGAAATATAAAGATCGCCTGCTGCAAGCGCAGAAAAACACCGGTGAGAAAGATGCCCTGATCGCGCTAAAAGGTAAAGTTAAAGGTGTACCTGTAGTCGTGGCCGCATTTGATTTTCGTTTCATGGGTGGTTCCATGGGATCGGTTGTTGGTGAGCGTTTCCTCAAAGCAGCAACGATGGCGCTGGAAGAAAAAATTCCGTTTATCTGTTTTTCCGCATCCGGCGGTGCGCGTATGCAGGAAGCATTATTTTCATTAATGCAGATGGCAAAAACCAGCGCGGTTTTGACTAAACTTGCTAAAAATAAAATTCCTTACATCTCTGTTTTAACTGATCCGACCATGGGCGGTGTCTCAGCCAGTTTTGCCATGTTGGGTGATGTTCATATCGCCGAACCTAAAGCCTTGATCGGTTTTGCCGGACCTCGTGTGATCGAACAGACCGTTGGTGAAAAACTACCCGAAGGTTTTCAACGCAGTGAATTCTTGCTGGAACATGGTGCCATCGATATGGTAGTCGATCGTCGTGATCTGCGTGACCGTATCGCCAGTCTGGTCCTGATGTTATCCAATAAACCTGCAACACAGACAGCTTAACTACACGGTTTAATAACTTCTTTGTACATTATTTCGTCATTGCCAGGGACGAAGCAATCTTCTGCTGACAAATCAGTCGCATAAAGAGATTGCTCCGTTCCTCACAATGACATAAGCACTTTGTTCATCTAAGACTATTTGTTCTTCGTCCAGTTATAACAATGCGATTTGATAACCTCAATGACTGGCTTGCCTGGCAGGAAAGTCTAAACCCCGCTGAGATTGAATTAGGTCTGGATCGTGTTGCCGGTGTATTAACGCAGGCAAAGTTATCAACGATATTTGACTGTCCGCTCATAACTGTCGCCGGTACTAATGGTAAAGGTTCAGTCGTGGCTATGCTCGAAGCGATGGCGATGGCTGCCGGCTTAAATGTCTGCAGTTATACCTCGCCACATATCTTTAAATACAATGAACGGATCAAGATAAACGGCCAGGCGGTCGCTGATGATGTTCTCTGTGAAGTCTTCGAACATATAGATCAGGCACGAGGTGATAGTCCGTTAACTTATTTTGAGTTTGGCACCCTTGCAGCGATCGATGTGTTTTTCAAACAACGACCTGACCTGGTGATACTGGAAGTCGGGCTCGGTGGTCGGCTGGATGCAGTCAACATAATGCAGGCCGATATCAGCATATTAACCTCGGTTGCCATCGATCATGTTGACTGGTTAGGTGATAACAGGGAATCGATAGGTTTTGAAAAGGCAGGCATCTTTCGCGCCGGAAAAACAGTCATCTGTGGTGAACCTGAACCACCAGAGAGCGTGATCAGACAGGCAGAAAAATTACCCTGTGAGTTTATTCAGATCGGACAACAGTATGATGTTATCAACAAAAAGCCGGTAAACGATAGCCGTTGGACACTGCAGAGTTGTTACACAAACATCAGTGATCTGCCCGAGCCAGGGTTGCTGGGGGAGTTTCAAAAATCAAATGCAGCAACGGCTATCGTAGCTCTGCAAGCCCTGCAGTCTAAAGGTTTATTACCTGTACACTCGGATCTGACGAATCATGATCAATTTGTGCAGGCTATTGCTACGGGTTTACGCAAGGTTCGTTTGCCCGGTCGTTTTCAACAGGTGAATTCGAGACCGGCAGTTTATGTCGATGTGGCGCATAACCTGCATGCTGCACAGGCGTTAGCCAGTCAGATAAAGTCATGTCATTATAACGAGCAGGGAAAGACCTGGGCTATCGTCGCGATGTTGTCAGATAAAGATGTACTAGGCGTATTGAAAAGTGTCAACGTAGAGATAGATTTTTGGTGTTTTGCCGGTCTGGAAGACGTTAGTCGTGGTCTATCAGTAGAGCAACTGCTGGAGCATGTACCAGAAAATATTCTACCGCTGAAGTTTAAGTCAAGACATGATTTGCAGGATAAATTGTGGGAAAATCAGTGTACAATGTTGACTGATACAGTACTGTTGGCGAAGACGGTGGAAAAATCTTGCCAACAGGTGCTGTCAAAAATTAATGAAAATGACCGTATTATAATTTTTGGCTCTTTCTACACGGTTGCCGAAGCAATGAAATATTTCTCTGATCTGAATAATGACTCTGTGGAGTTTATAAATTAATGGAAGCCCCTTTACAGCAACGTATCGTTGGAGCCATCGTGCTGGTAACTCTAGGCGTTATCTTTATCCCTGCTTTGCTCGATGGCTCTGGTTTCAAATCCAGACAGGCTCAGGACATCGAGGTTAAGGAAAAGCCTGAATTTCCTCCGTTATCAGAAAAAAAACTTAAGCCGATAGCAACGCCGTTAGAGACCATCAAACAGACACAGACCGCAGCGCTCGAGGCGGATGTCAAACAACCGCATAAAAAGCCGGTCAAAACCTTTGCTTTACAGGTGGGTACGTTTGATAACAATACCAACGCAGAAAAATTACGGGATAAATTGAGAAAAGCGGGTTATACCACTTTTGTTCATAAGGTAACGACTAAAGGCAAAACCAGTTACAAAGTGAGAATCGGACCTGAAACCGAGCATAGCGTTCTGAAAAAAGTAAAAGCGGACGTTAATAAATCTTTCAAGATTGACGGATATATCGTCAACCACCCCTAAATACAGTCCTGCCCGGTTAGTTATATTTCTTCCGTATTAAGTTTTTCGCCATGTTTTCAGTTAGGCGCCAAAAGCGTATAATGCCGACTTTAAATACACACGTGTGATTTTTATGACAGTCGTAGACATCGTCGTTATTTTTGTAATTTTCCTGTCAGCGCTATTTAGCTTGATCCGCGGATTTGTTAAAGAGGCCATATCACTGGCTACCTGGATTATCGCCATCTGGCTGGCAGCAACCTTTGCGCCGAAGCTGGCCGCGGCCCTGCCGAATAGTCTTGAATCAGAAGCCGTCCGGCAGGCCGTTGGTTTCGGTGTCTTATTTGTCCTGACATTGATGGTCGGCGCACTGGTCAATATGCTGGTTGCGCAAGTGGTTAAAAAAACCGGCTTATCAAGCGCAGATCGAATCTTTGGTGTCGCTTTTGGCACCTTGCGCGGCGGTCTCATCATTATCGTTTTTGTTGTCATCGGTGGCATGACACCATTGCCTGAAACCGACTGGTGGCAGTCATCTGTTTTATTGCAATGGTTTGAAAGTGCGGCTATCGTTATTCAGGAATATATTCCTGATGACCTGAATCTCTCTTACCAACCGACTCCTTAAAGAGAAACATTTATATGTGTGGTATTGCCGGTATTGTTGCGCACAGCGCAGTAAATCTTGATCTATACGAATCATTGTCTGTCATGCAACATCGAGGACAGGACGCGGCGGGTATAACAACCTGTGAAAATGGCCGTTTCTATATGAAAAAAGGCAATGGTCTGGTGCGCGACGTGTTCTATAAAAAACACATGGAACGTTTACCGGGAAAAATGGGTATCGCACATGCGCGTTATCCGACAGCCGGCACATCATCATCGGCCGAGTCGCAACCGCTGTATGTGAATTCACCTTACGGTATCGCACTGGCGCACAACGGTAATCTGACCAATGCTGAGGAATTAAAGGAAGATCTTTTTCAGTCAGACCTGAGGCATCTAAACACTGATTCAGACTCCGAAGCTTTGCTTAATATCTTTGCGCATGAGCTGCAGTTAAATGCCAGGCCAGAATTCAATGTCGATGACATCTTTACCGCAGTATCTGCTATTCATCGTCGTTGTCGTGGTGGTTATGCTGTCGTCGCCATGGTTGTCGGCAAAGGCATTCTGGCGATACGCGATCCCAATGGTATTCGCCCGCTGGTATACGGTACTCGCAAAACAGAGCAGGGCACCGATTACATGGTGGCATCTGAAAGTGTCGCTCTGCAGGCACAGGGTTTTGAGCTGGTGCGAGATCTGGTGCCGGGTGAAGCGATTTTTATTTCAGAGAAGGGTGAGTTTTTTAGTAAACAATGTGCGGACAACTTTAAGTTATCACCCTGTATTTTTGAGTATGTCTATTTCGCCCGTCCAGATTCGATCATCGATGGTGTGCTGGTCTATAAGGCGCGTTTACGCATGGGCAAAACACTGGTGCAGAAAATTCTGCGTGAGATGCCGGATCATGATATCGACGTAGTTATACCGATTCCTGATACCAGCCGCAGTACCGCTTTAGAAGTGGCTTACCATCTCAACGTGAAGTACCGTGAAGGTTTTATTAAAAATCGTTATATCGGCCGTACTTTCATCATGCCCGGACAACAGGAACGTAAAAGATCTGTTCGTCAGAAACTTAATCCTATCGAGCTGGAGTTTTCTGGAAAAAATGTGCTGCTGGTCGATGACTCTATCGTACGTGGTACCACCTCAAAACAGATCGTGCAGATGGCACGCGAAGCCGGTGCTAAAAAAGTTTATATGGCATCAGCTGCGCCACCAGTGCGTTATCCCAATGTTTATGGCATCGATATGGCATCACACGAAGAATTTGTTGCGCATAATCGAAGTGTCGAAGAGATCACCGAGATCATCGGTGCCGACTGGCTGGTCTATCAGGATCTGGATGATCTGATCGCTGCGGTCCAGCATGGTAATAAAGACATCAAACATTTCGATAGTTCCTGTTTCGATGGTGTTTACGTTACCCAGGATATCGATGATGCTTATTTCAAACGTCTGTATCATAAGAGAAATGATGCAGCAAAAGAAGAAAATAATAAGCAGGTAGCCGGCCAGTTGTAAGCGTGATAGATGTTTTTATTTTTTTAGCCTTATCCTGGCATCACAAGTTTTTCATTACTCAGAGCAGTATCGGTGATCTCTTTGTAGTAGTGCATCACCTTTGCAAGTAAAGGTCTGTATTCTTGGTGCCGATCCAAATACGGAAGTATCTTTCTGGCATCGTGCAGGGCCTCACTCAGATAATCAATTTCGAATTCACTGAGGTTACCTCCGTTATCCAGTCGTTGTTCCATTGCTATTATGCGAGGAAGCCGCTGTTGTTCAAAGTCTTGTAATAACACTATGATGATCCCGGTATCATGTTGTTTCGGATCCATAATTAAAAGTTTATACAGGTGCAACAAAACCCATGGATTCAGCCAGTAATCCTAAAGCAATCATTATCCATATGAGCGTTCCCAGCGTGATCAAAACATAATTCCACAGGCTGTATTTATGATTCAGATATCCCAGCATATCGTTATTTATCCGATTGACAGTCGCCTGTACTTTAACCATCGGGTAGGCGCTTGCTAAAAACAGGGATAAAGAAACAATAATTATGCTGTTGCTCGACATGCTGAGCAGCACACCGCTATTGCTCGACAGGTTTTCCAGGATGTTACTGATGACAATGGCGGCAACAAAAAATGTAGCGAGTGCATTGGCATTAAATCTATGCTGTTTATCCAGATGTGCAGCGCTCTGATCTATGCGCCTGAACAGGGCATGGGTGAAAAAGATAGAGAATATGGCACGCCATACAGGATAAATTTTTTTATCCATCAAGGGTTCCTGTAACTTCCAGTTTTTATAGAACCAGAAAACACCGTACAGACCAAAACTCAGTACATACAGAGTAAGAAATTTGCCTTCTGATACCGGGAAATAACTGGTTTGCTCTTCATCTTTAAATTCGCTGTCTTCCACAACAGGTATCGTCGGATTTTCAGGCTGCGGTGTTTCAGTCGGTAGCTCTGGTTGATTCATGAAGATTCTCCCTGATAGTAAACCTGCTTATACTTAAGGATTCTAGACCAGTTTACTGTTTTAAGAAACTTTGATGATGGCTATTGATTATGATTTTATCTGTGTGATACTAGGCGCATGATAACCATGGAATGCCGTGAGCTCAATAAAAATCAATGTGACAGAGCAGCAGACTCAGTCTGCTGGATGATACCGGTAAGGTGTTACAGCAATACCCGGTGTCGACCTCAAAATACGGCACCGGTAATCAGAATGGCAGCGAGCAGACACCGCTGGGCCTGCATCGCATCAAGGACAAGCTGGGCGGCGCGATGCCGGTAAACGAGGTATTTATCGGTCGCGTACCGCATGGCAATCTCGATGAATGTAAAGAACGTGGTGTCGACCTGCCAGATGATGTCATCATGAGTCGTATCCTCTGGCTGGAAGGCATGGAGCCGGGCCGTAATCAGGGCGGTTATGTCGATACCTATCAGCGTTATATCTATATTCATGGCACTAACCACGAAGACAGCATAGGCACACCATCTTCTATCGGCTGTATACGAATGCTTAATCAGGATGTGGTGGATTTATTTCGGCTGGTTGACGTAGGCAGCGAAGTACTCATAGAAGAATAACCATGGCAAAACGGTACAGGTAAGAGACACAGGATTTAACGATGAAAGATAAAAAAAATAAGCTAGATACCTCAGCGTTTGATTTTGCAACGCGTGCGGTCCGTGCAGGGCAGGTACGCACGCATGAAAATGAGCACAGTGAACCGATATTTCCTACCTCCAGTTATGTGTTTTCATCAGCTGCGGAAGCTGCAGCAAGATTCTCTGGTGAAATTCCTGGAAATATATATTCGCGATTTACCAATCCGACGGTAAGAACTTTTGAAGACCGTCTGGCTTCGCTGGAAGGTGCAGAGTGTTGTGTTGCGACGGCGTCAGGCATGTCTGCTATTACTGCGACATTATTAGGCTTGCTGAAAAGCGGCGATCATATCGTTTCATCACGAAGTATCTTTGGTACCACGACCGTTTTATTAACCAATATCGTCGCCAAGTTCGAAATAGAAACCACCTTTGTAGAATTGTCAGATCTAGCCGCGTGGGAAAAAGCGATAAAGCCTGAAACAAAACTACTGTTTCTGGAAACGCCCTCTAACCCATTGACCGAACTGGTCGATATCACCGCGCTGGCTGAAATAGCGCATAAACGAGGTTGTCTGCTAGCCGTAGACAATTGCTTGTGCACACCAGCCCTGCAGCAGCCGATCGCTCTAGGTGCCGATATCGTTATCCATTCGGCAACTAAATATATCGATGGCCAGGGGCGTTGCATGGGCGGGGCGGTCTGTGGCACCAATGATGTCGTCGGTGAAGGGGTCTACGGATTTCTGCGCAGTGCCGGACCAACCATGAGCGCTTTCAATGCCTGGATATTTTTAAAAGGCCTGGAAACATTAAAACTGCGCATGCAGGCACACAGCGCGGCGGCACTCGAACTGGCGTTATGGCTGGAACAACAGCCAGAAGTAAAACGGGTATTTTATCCGGGGCTGGAAAGTCATCCGCAACATCAGCTGGCAAAAACGCAGCAAAGCGGTTTTGGCGGTCTGTTATCGTTTGAATTAAATGGTGGCAAAGAAGAAGGTTGGCGTCTGATCGATGCAACACAGATGCTTTCGATCACTGCCAACCTGGGTGATACCAAAACCACGATCACCCATCCGGCGACGACCACGCATGGTCGCTTGACACCAGAACAGCGTGCAGAAGCCGGCATATCCGATGGTCTTATCCGGGTCGCTGTCGGGCTGGAAGATATCGAAGATATAAAAGCGGATCTGTTGCGTGGTATGCGCGTATAAACATAAAACTGCTTTACCGCAGAGACGCAGAGACGCAGAGAAACTTTTTATATTAGTAGTGCCGTAGGCACTACTAACAAAAAACTCTGCGTCTCCGCGCCTCTGCGGTGAATATTTCTTAAGTAATCTATATGACCCAACTAACCGCACGCGAATTGCTTGTCATGCTGTACGAAACGGCGCTGGATGCAGTTGACGGCCGTTTCCTGGTCAGTCAATGGCTGCGTGATAATCAGTCCGCTTCATCATCGCAGCGCCCATTCACTCATTGTGTGGCCATCGGTAAGGCTGCGGCCGCCATGCTACAGGGTGCTTTAGATAGTTCGTCATCAATCAGACAATCACTGTTGATCTGTCCACCATCAAAGATTACCCGCCAGCTTAAAAAAAATAAAAACATTACCTGCCTGGCCTCTTCACATCCCGTGCCCGATGAAAAATCGCTCGAAGCAGGACAGGCATTGATACGATTCTTATCAGGACTTGATGTCAGCGATGAACTGCTGTTTTTAATCTCGGGCGGAACCTCGGCGCTGGTCGAAGTTCCGATAGCGGGTGTTACGCTCGAACAGTTGCAGGCGATAAATCATTACCTGTTAGCCTCAGGAAAAGATATTTACCAGGTGAACGCCTGGCGACAAAAATTTTCCAGCATCAAAGGTGGTGGCTTATTAAACAGTATAAAACAGACCGCGGTCACACAATTATTACTCTCTGATGTTAAATACGACAGAGTTGAAGTCATCGGTTCAGGTTTACTGGTTCAGTCATCAGTCCAGCCTGAACAGGATGATTATTTAGCGTCGCTGATTGCGGCTGATAAAACAGCACTCAAAACAATACCGCCTGATGTGGAAGTGACTACACATATCATCGGTAATTTAAAACTTGCTATGCAGGCGGTTCATCAGGCGGCACTGGCTCAAGGTCTCGACAGTTTTTTACATGAACAGTTTCTCGAAGGTGAAGCGGTTAACGTTGCTGATGACCTCTATAAACAACTGCAGGAGGCGGCGCCGGGTATTCATATCTGGGGCGGGGAAACCACCGTAACATTGCCAGAAAACCCGGGTGTAGGCGGACGTAACCAGACCCTGGCATTAGCTTTTGCACAACGGCTGGTCGATCAACCAGGTTTGCATCTGCTCGCTGCCGGTACCGATGGTATTGACGGCAATTCCAACTGTGCAGGTGCGGTGGTCTCTATGTATACCGCGGAAAAAGCCAGTAAGATGGGGTTTGATATAGAGGCAGAAATCGAAAAGGCCAATGCCGGTCTGTTACTGATGGCAACCGATGACCTGGTGCTGGCGAATAACAGCAATACCAATGTCATGGATATCGTTATCGCTTACAAAATGTCGTGAATTTATTATCAGAATCGATGTCACAGCGGTTATGAAAAAAATAATCTTAGCGGTATTGCTGTGTCTGCCGATGGCCCTGCTGGCACAGGATGTTAGCGGTATTCAAAATAGTGTTAAAAGCCCGGAACATCGGGTTGCCCTGCTGGAGCTATATACCTCCGAAGGCTGTAGCAGCTGTCCCCCGGCAGATCGTTTTTTAAGTGGCCTTAAAGCTAAAGGCATCAGTGACCAGCAGTTAATCCCCATGGCATTTCATGTCACCTACTGGGACTACATCGGCTGGAAAGACCGTTTTGCCAAAAAGCAGTTTGATCAGCGCCAGCGTGAACGTGCCAGTAAAAATAAGCAGGATACCGTCTACACACCGCAGTTTGTTTTTTCCGGTGAAGATTACCGTGGCTTTGTCAGTTTCAGCGCTGACCTGAATCAGCTGGTCAAACAGAGAGCCAAGGTAGATCTGGAGTTAAGCGCAGATAAACAGCGCGATAAGTTACAGCTGCATCTGAAGTCTGACATCTCCCGAAGCAACCTTGAAAAAGTCGGTTTTTATTTTGTGCTGATCGAAAACAATTTATCCAGTGATGTCAAAGATGGCGAAAATGAAGGTGTAAAATTACAGCACGATTATGTCGTGCGGCAGATTTTAGGGCCTTATTTTCAGCTGGAGAAAACACAGAGCATAGAGCTATTGCCAGAGTGGAAGAAACAGGACCTGAGTATCGTCGCTTTTGCAGAGGATCCGCATACGGGTGAGGTATTACAGGCTGTTAGATTGCCGTTTTAAATAAAGGAATTCACCGCGCCTCTGCGGTTAGCTATGGTTTCTTGTCGGTCTTGTGACCAAGACCCAGGACCGCATATATCGGGCAGAAGGCAGCAATACCTGAGACTAGAGGAATGATACCCAGCCAGCCAAAATTCCATAGATACATTAATTCATGACTAAGAATTTTCGTCTGTGGACCAAACCACGCGAGGGCGATAAGCGCAATGCCAAAGATAACCCTCAGTAACTGAGCAAAAATATTTAAATTACACATCTGTAGATACACAACACACAAAGAAATCTAATATCTTGTTATTTTAATATATTTATTTGAATTCGTCCCTGACTGTTGTCAATAAACGTGTAAAAACATTTGAGGTAATTGATTGCGAAGCACGTTTCTCGGTAGACTATTTTTGTATCTACAAATATCGACTAACTTTCATCACTAAATACAGCTTCTATAACCATGTGCAAACTGTATGTCACCCTGGTCAGAGAAAAAATACGATACTGACGTATTCCCTCATTATCCTGCTGCCTGGCGCACATTAGATCAGCTCAATACTGGCGTATCAAGGAGAGAAAAGAATTATTCAATGAATAAAAGCCAATGATAGGCTATAAAAGAAGAGCAGAGTGACAGAATAATGACCATTTTTTCAATAAAATGGTTAAATATAATTCCCTCATCCCCTTTTAGTTAAGCTAAATTTAAAACGTAAAGATATAGATGAAAATGATATACGATAGAGCTTACTGGCATTATGGCGGAGAATATCCTGAAGATTTACCGCTAGTAAATGGTGGCACACATATCGGTATGTTTTTGGCCTGGGTAATCAATAATGATCTAGAAGGCAAGGTTCATAAGCTGGAGTCACAGGCATCTCTTTTAGCTGTTCGCAACAAGGAAATGACAGGACGGGATTTTCTGATAAAAGAGTGCAGTGAAAAGTTCTGGGAAGAGGACTTGAACGAAAAAGGTAACGCATTTGCACTATATTACTATGAGTCTGATACGTATTTTTCTGATTATAAGTCTGCACTGGCTGAGGATATACCAAGCCTGTATCACGTTGAAGATACCTGGGAGAATTATCAAATACTCGCTCCGGTAATCAGTGGCCGCTATAGCAAGTGGCAACAGAAACAATCAAAGAAGTGGTGGCAGTTCTGGATATAATAGAAGGTATTAAATGCATTCAATTAGTTTAATTACTAATATCATTATGACAAAACAATACGATATATTCTAGACAATCAGCATGACAAACATATCAAACTTCAACGGCCTGGAAGGGATGTTGGTCTTTCATGAAGGAAAAATCGGTGTTCTGAATAATCAGCATCAGTTTATTGCTTATCGCACTTTTAATTCAAATTTTTCTGATCAGATCGATAAGTTTTCCAGGGAATTTGAACAAAGTCCTGAAAGCTACCGCTTAGGTATTTTTAATTCTGAATCTTATGACCACCTGGACAAGGTCGAATGGAAAATTCCCAATTTAATTTTGACTGATAAGGTTTTTAAAAAAATAAAAGCGCTGGAAAAAAATCTACCCGCAGAAATTAAAGCGATGAATAAGTACCCTGTCGAAAAATGTATGTCTTCATATATGGGGATGCGGATATTATCTATTTTTGGTAATAAGATGAGATGTTATCCGGTTTTATTTGTTGAGGATGGCAAACATATCGTTATAAATTTCAATACGGTTGTTGCTGATCCTGATTTTGAAAAAGAGCTTAAGTATTTGATAGTTACCAGTCCTCTGTTCCTCGAGTGTAAAAGTGAGGAATTTAAAAAAGGCGTTTTAAATTATTATTTTGATGAGTTGAATTTTGATGAACTGGCTAACTATGACCCTAGATAGATTTTCAGGAATTGTGTGCAGAGTAAAAATACCCACTAAGACTTATACCAGTGATTTTGTAGCGCGCTAAGCACCTTGTTGCTATAAACTTTTGAACCGCGGCTGCCATTGTATCTTGCCAGTGCCTTGTGCAGATCATGTTTTTCCATGTCCATATAGTATTTTAATATGGTGCACCCCATACGAAGATTGGTTTTCATCACGATCAGGTTGTCGTTAGGCCGTCCGATCTCTTCTAGCCAGAAAGGCATTACCTGCATCATGCCCTGGGCGCCGGATTTTGAGATAGCATAACTGTCAAAATGACTTTCGACTTCGATCAAAGCAAGTACCAGCTCAGGTTGTAGATCGGCACGCGTGGCTTCGAGGTGGATCTGTTTAAGCATTTCTAATCGAGCAGCTTCATCATCCACATATCTTTGTAAACGATTCGACATATCCAGCAACCATACTTCAGCATGAAAGCGGTCATCAAAGCTTTCAGAAGAGTTGATCGCAGCGGTTAATAATTGACGAAGTTTAGGATCGACAGATTTCCCGGCTGCATAACCCTGCGTGGCAGCGAGGTAGCTGAAAAGTACTAACAGCAGGGTTATGGTGAAATGTTTGATCATGTATAGAATATATACATAAAAAATATTTTTGCTGTAAATAAACGAAAATAAGAGCTTTGAACCACAGAGGCACAGAGTGCGCTGAGGTTTTGTTTAATTAAAAACATGTTATCTCTGAGCCCTCAGCGTCTCTGTGGTGAATCTTATTTATTTGTTAAAAAACCAATAATTTCGTCAACTGCTATATCCTGACTTTCTTCAGCATCGCGTTTTTTATATTCCACTTTATTTTCTTTCAGACCGCGGTCACCGATAACCACCCGATGTGGGATGCCGATCAAATCCAGATCGGCCAGCATACCGCCCAGACGTGCTTTTTCGTCATACAGTAAAACATCCAGTCCAGCGGCTGTCAGCTGGTCATGCAGCTTGACCGCAGCATTGCTGACCTCTTCAGATTTCTGCATGTTGATCGGTGCGATGGCGACATCAAACGGCGTAAGCTTGTCTGGCCAGATGATACCGTTTTCATCATGGTTCTGTTCGATAGCTGCCGCAACGATGCGGCTAACGCCGATGCCGTAACAGCCCATGGTCATGACGGTTGCTTTTCCGTTTTCATCCAGTACCGTGGCGTTCATGGCTTCGGCATACTTTTTACCGAGCTGGAAGATGTGGCCGACCTCGATGCCGCGCACGATAGATAATGTGCCTTTACCATCGGGACTGGCATCACCCTCAACGATATTTCTTAGATCAGCAGCATCCGGTAATTTACAGTCACGCTCCCAGTTAACCCCGGTTAAGTGTTTGCCGTCTTCATTGGCGCCACAGACAAAATCAGCACATTGCAATGCGTCGTGATCCGCTATGACTTTAATCTTTAAGCCGACCGGCCCCAGTGATCCTGCTGAGCAGCCGACAAACTGTTTGATCTGTTCATCGCTGGCAAAACAAAGGGGTTCTGCCACTGCATCGAGATGTGACGCTTTGATCTCGTTGAGTTCGTGGTCACCACGTAATACCAGTGCAACCACAGAGTTTTCTTCGCTGCCTTCAACCAGTAAAGTTTTAAGGCATCGTGTGGCCGGCACAGAAAGAAACTTGCTGATGTCTTCGATGCTGTGTTGATCAGGGGTATCTATCGTTGCCATCTCGGCAGTCGCTGCAGGTCGAGGCGATGTTGGTACCAGCGTTTCTGCTTTTTCGATATTGGCGGCATAATGGCCTTCGCTGGAAAATGCGATGGCATCTTCTCCGGAGTCGGCGAGTACATGGAATTCGTGTGAACTGTTACCACCGATGGCACCACTGTCTGCCATCACCGCGCGAAATTCCAGACCCAGGCGGGTAAAGATATTGCTGTAGGTCTGGTACATGAGATCATAGGTCTCTTGCAGGCTCTGCTGATTGCTATGAAATGAATAAGCATCTTTCATCAAAAATTCACGTGCACGCATGACGCCAAAACGGGGGCGCACTTCGTCGCGGAACTTAGTCTGCACCTGGTAATAAGTGATCGGCAGCTGTTTGTAGCTGGAGAGTTCTTTACGCGCCATGTCGGTGATGATCTCTTCATGCGTAGGGCCAAAGCAGAATTCCCGACCATGACGATCTTTCAGGCGTAACAGCTCCGGGCCATACTGTTCCCAGCGGCCTGATTCCTGCCAGAGCTCACTGGGTTGTACGGCTGGCATGAGCATTTCCAGCGCGCCACAGTTGTCCATCTCTTCGCGAACGATACTTTCGACTTTACGCATGATGCGTAGGCCTAGCGGTAACCAGGTGTACAGACCGGAGGCGAGTTTTCGGATCATTCCGGCACGTAACATTAACTGGTGACTGCTAATCTCCGCATCAGATGGCGTTTCTTTTAAGGTGGTTATTTGAAATTTAGATAAATACATATTGGCTATACTCGGTAGAATGTGCGCATTCTATCAATTAAATAGCATTATGCGGCGTTCGTTTTTATTAATTTTCTGTTTATTCTGCCAGGTAAGTCTGAGTTACGCCGTTGTTAGTGATGACAAATTGATAGAGTCGGTATTCCTGCAGGCAGAGACGCTGCAGCTGGCTGAAGATGAAACCTGGTTTGCGCTATTGCACTATAAACGTGAGAGTCTATCGCAGCGTTTTGTCAGCCAGGTGGATGATGAACGTTTTTTTCTTGATGATCACGGCAGCACGGATGCTGCTGCCGAACTTGACGCCAATATAAGAGCCTTTTTCAGAGCGACGGAACCTGGCCACGCACAATGCCTGTTTCCAGCGCGCTGGTGGTGGTTAAAACAGCGCTTAGCGCTATCGGATGAATTCGATGTCAGCTGTCCTAAACTTGACGAGTTTTTGCTGAGGGTATCGAGTGATAAGCTGTTTCTGGTCTTTCCCTCGATGTATCTGAATAACCCCGGTTCGATGTTTGGTCATACCTTCATGCGTTTTGATGCTAAAGAAGAATCGATCCTGCTGTCACAGACTTTAAATTATGCTGCGCGTGTCGATCAGAGTGATGATTTTTTCAGCTATATCAGCAAGGGCCTGTTTGGCGGTTACAGCGGTTTTTTTCGTGCCAGGCCTTATTATGAAACCGTACAGGAATATAACAATATAGAAAATCGAGATATCTGGGAATATCAGCTGGCATTTAGTAAAGACGAGATAACGCAACTGGTACGGCATATCTGGGAAGTTAAAGGTATCGATTTTGACTATTATTTTTTCAGGGAAAACTGTGCATACCGCCTGCTGGCGTTGCTAGATGTTATCCGACCGGGTATGCATTTAACCACCGAGGGAAACTTTTCTTTTTATGCTATTCCCGTTGATACTGTGCGTGCGCTGGAAGATAACGGCCTGCTGCAGTCGGCAACCTTTCGCGCTTCGCTGGCAACACAGATCGATGATTATTTTGTTGCAGAAGACGAACAGGTTTCAAAACTTGTTTTAAATATTGTGGCGCAAGATGCACCAGCGGATAAAACCTTTATCAGTGAGCAGATATCGTTGCTTGCTTCAGCAGCAACAAAACTGGATGTGCTCGAACAGAGCTATAACCTGCTTCAGTTTGATGGCGAAGCAGCTTCCGCCAAGGGGCAGATAATACTGACATTGATCAATGAACTGTCGTCACTTTCGCCGGTGTCTAAAACAGCCAGCAAACACAGACAAAAAGTTTCACCCGAAGCCGGGCATGATTCGATGCGTGTGGCATTTGGTTATGGTGAGCAAAATAACCTGGCGTATGCTGATCTGAAGTTCCGCCCCGGTTTTCATGACCTGCTCGATGCGCCGCAGGGTTATGTTGCCGGTGCCGCCATCAATGTACTGGAAGCGCATCTCAAGTGGTTTAAAGA
The DNA here is from genome assembly GCA_963752725.1 of uncultured Gammaproteobacteria bacterium. GTDB lineage: Bacteria > Pseudomonadota > Gammaproteobacteria > SZUA-229 > SZUA-229. The sequence goes on along the minus strand of CAVWAI010000049.1, from coordinate 58,231 downwards.
CAATGATCTAAGGCTGGAAAGTTTAAGTGTTTTTAATGTCACCTCGTTAAGTCCGCTGAGCCAGTGGCAGAAACCGCTTTCCTGGATGTTTGATTTCAGGTTCGATCGTACGCAGATAAGTGATGCTGAATCACTGCGAAATTTTATTAGTCGTGGCGGCGTTGGTTTCAGTCTCCGGCGGCAGGCAGTGATGCCCTTTGTGCTGTTGATGGGCGAGTGGAACCTGTCGTCTGATTATGACAAAGGTTACAGTGTGTTATTCGGCGTGCAGGCTGGTCTGCATGTTCACTTTAAAGCTAATCAGCTGGTGTTAAGTTATCAGGCAGATGATGCAGTGTCAGGCTTTGAGATGGACAGGAAGATTAGTCAGTTGCAGTGGCAATATAACCTTCAGGTGAATCATGCGCTGCGTCTGATCTATAAACGTATCGAGTATGATTTTTATAATGATGAAGACTGGTCGCTGAACTATAACTATTATTTCTAGAAAATGCCTGTTCTCGTCATTGCAAGCGTCGCGTGGCAATGACGGAAAAACGCTAAAACGTTCTATTATCCCAGCCCCACATATGACGCTGTGGATTAGCAAATTCGATATAGATTCGAGCGCTGTCGATACCGAAATTATTGCTTATAAATGCACAGATAGAAGCAGAATAATCGGTGGTTTTGTCTTCTGGCAAGCCCAGGCTTTTTAACTTTACATGGGCGGCTGGCTCGTTAGTACCGGCTAATATCAGCGTCTGTTCAGGCAGGATCTTTACCATGACATAACTTTCCGGTTTGCCAAGTATCTCTGCGGTTAGTGCAGAAGCCTGTTCAGCGATATCAAGGCTGTTTTCGACGCTGGTATTGGTGGTGATTTCCAGTAATGGCATAGTGTTATCTTTTTATATGGGATGATTAGCGGCAGTATTCACGTTGTTTCTTTTTCGCTGCAGACAGCCGCTGCTGTTTCTGCTCTTCAGTTAAATAAGTGTATTCACCGTCTTTACTGATTTCGCGCATGCGGCCACGGCTGTTGATCGAGGCAATATCGCTTTTAGCTTCGTTGCACAATTTACGTTTTTCTTTTTTCGGCACCGGGACTTCCTTCATCTCAGGCTCTACTTCGGCGGTTTTTTCCTTATCTCCGTCTTTACCAGTGCCATCTTCTGTTTTTTTCATCGGCCGTGGTTTCGTGGTCTCATTATGGCGAATTTTGACCTTTTCTGCGTCGGCGCCTACCGGCTGTTCGCCATAGTGTACCTGGCCGTTTTCATCGACCCATTTATAAACACCTGCAAATGATGGTGTCTGTATGAGCAGGCAGAGACATGCGGTAATGATGGTGGATTTTGTGATCATAAGTAACCTTTGATAAGTCAGCGTGTATCCCATTGATTCTCTTGAAATGTTACCATAGGGAGTATAGTTATCTTGATACTGTTTGTTAAAATAAGCCGCACTTCGGCGATGATGACAAACACTTAAAATCAACATTGCTGTAGTATCCAGATAAAATTAATCTTTATTAATTATAGGTGTTTTAATCCAAATATATGGCTGATCGTCGATTAAAAATATTTCACACTGTTGCACGCCTGCTTAACTTTACCAAGGCGGGTGAACAATTGCACATGACTCAACCTGCGGTGACTTTCCAGATCCGTCAGCTCGAAGACCAGTTCAATACTCGTCTGTTTGACCGCACGCACAATAAAGTGTCGTTGACCGAGGCAGGGAAACAGGTCTATATGTATGCTGATCGCATCCTCAAGTTATACGATGATATGAGCCATAGCATCACGGAGATGACGGGAGACGTCAGTGGCGGTGTCTCCCTGGGGGCGAGTACCACCATTGCTGAGTATATGCTGCCATTACTGATCGGTGAGTTTAAGGTCAAATGCCCCGAGGTGAATATCAGTCTGAAGGAGTCTAACTCCGAAGATATCATCGCCATGGTAGAAAATAATGTGGTCGATCTGGCCATCGTAGAAGGTTCGGTGAACAATAAAAACCTCATCGTTGAGCAATGCCGTGTAGATCAGCTGCTGGTCATCATGCCGAACAATCATGTGCTGGCCAAGGAAACAACCTTACACGTGAAAGATATATTGAATCATCCCTTTATCTGCCGTGAATCGGGCTCGGGTACGCAGGAAGCGATTACCAATTATGTTGAGCAGCAAAGCCCGGACAGCCTGTTGAATGTGTGTTTTGAACTCAGCAGTCCGGAAGCGATCAAAGGCGCTGTCGAAGCCGGTATGGGCATATCGATCGTATCGCGCGCCAGTATAGATAAAGAATTAAAGCTGGGCACATTAACGGCGGTTGAGCTGTCACCAAAGCTGGAACGGCCGTTTTCATTCGTCCGCCAGCGTTATAAATTTAAATCACGTGCTGCGGATGAGCTGTTGGGTTTCGCACAGGAATTCTGTAAAAATATGGCATAGCCGGTCATCGCAGCCAAATTAATATCGAGAAATAATAAGTATGATTAAAAGCAGTAAAGAACTGATTGATCTTTATGAAGCCATGGACGATGAGCGCAAACGTAGTCTGTGCGATTTTGCTGATTTTTTATATGCAAAAGCAGGGCCTGTAGTCAAAGAGATTCCACCGCCGGAAGAGGTGCCGCGACCTGAACAGGAAACCGTGGTGGGCGCAGTAAAGCGCCTTAAAACCAAATATCACATGGTTGAGAGTATGACGGTTTTTTCAGCTGCATCGTCGCTGATGACGGACCACATGGTGAAAGGCCGTGACGTGGACGAAGTTATCGATGAGATGGAAGTCCTGTTCGAAGAAGCTTACAAAAATTTATTGCAGGATGTTGAATGATCGATGTAATCAAAAGCTGGTTTGAAAAACATTTTTCAGATCCCCAGGCGATTATACTTGTTAGCTTTCTGTTACTGGGTGCCATCCTTATCCTCTACCTGGGGAAAATACTTACCCCGGTGCTCGCCGGTGTAATCATTGCCTATGTTCTGGAAGGGCTGGTAAAAAAAGTCAGTTTATGTGGTTTGCCAAGATTTGCCTCTTTCCTGATAAGTTATGCGCTATTTATTACCGCGCTGGCTTTAATCCTGTTTGGCCTGGTACCTCTGGTTATCAGCCAGTTGTCACAACTTATCTCTGATTTCCCACGAATTTTAGATAAAGTTCAGCAGTTGATACTTACCATACCTGAACGGTATCCCATGCTTGATGCTCGTGAGATCGAAAAGATGCTGGGTAGTTTTTCATCTGAACTGGTCGGTGTCGGACAGAAGCTGGTCTCGGTCTCGCTGTCATCTGCCATCGATGCTTTTACCGTGCTGGTCTACCTGGTCGTGGTGCCGTTACTGGTCTTTTTTCTGCTCAAAGATAAAGATGCCATCCTGCAGTGGTTTAGACGTTTTGTTCCCGAAGATCGTGGCCTGGCTTATTCTGTGTGGAAAGAAGTTGATGCCAAAATGGGTAACTACATCCGTGGCAAGATGCTGGAGATCGTCATCGTTGGCGTCGCCACCTTTATTCCGCTGAAGTATATGGGCATGAACTATGCGGCGACCATGAGCCTGCTGGTTGGCCTGTCAGTAATCATCCCTTATGTCGGAGCCGTTGCGGTTACCATCCCGGTAGCAATGATCGCCTGGTTCCAGTGGGGCGCGAGCAGTGAATTTATCTATCTCATGATCGCCTACATGGTTGTGCAGTTTCTGGATGGCAATATACTGGTGCCATTACTGTTCTCTGAAGTGGTCAATATGCACCCGGCAGCAATCATCATCGCGGTACTTTTTTTCGGTGGTATGTGGGGTGTCTGGGGTGTGTTTTTTGCTATACCGCTAGCGACCCTGGTGCAGGCGGTGATTAATTCCTGGCCGTCGATACAGAAGACTGCAGAAGCTTAACTACCAATGGCGAAGCACTCCCGGATGAGATCACATTATCAGTAGGAGGTTAAAGATATGCCATATCCTGAAGACCAATACAAACTGAAAGATAAATCTAATACTGAATTGCATGAGTGGATAGCCGGTTATAAACCGGGTACTACTGAATATGTCGCAGGTATTCAAGAGTCAATGAGAAGAGTTGCATGTATCGAAGAATTAATGGAAAAAAAGGAATCACCAATTTGGAAGCGTGAATTAATTGCCATGGGTATAGCTGTCCTGGCCCTGATAGTGGCTATCATTGCTATAGTGCTTTCGTATTAACAATAAATAATTTGTTATAACCACACATCATACTGACTCATCTGACCAGTCAATGGCTATTGTCATCGCGGGTCTCCAGGTTGCGCATAAGCTTTACTTTGGACAGATAATTATGAGTTCTCACACGGGTGATAGTTTGTTACTAAATTCTATGATGCTTCTGGTAATGTTTTTTCTTCTTCATCTTGCCGCGCCGCTTGCTCCATACCCATAAGCCGCTTAGCGACAACCAGAGCAGGGCGACGGCAGCTGCGTCCATCAGGTAAACACCGTAGTGTCCGAATATACGGCCACTGTGCAGATCGAGGATGACGCGCTCTAATTTAAGGCCATTGCCGCGATAGGCCACCAGTAGCTGTTCATGTTCGTCGTCACTGAGCGTGTAACGTTCTGTCCATTCAACGTCCTGGTTGACGATGACATCCCAGTCGAGAATGTGTTCATCGGCCATGTAATATAGCGGTTCACTGGTCTCGATGACCGGACGACCGTATTTCATGCCCAGGCGTTGAATATTACTGAAACTGATACTGGTGGAAATGCGCTCGATGAATTCTCCTTCGTACGATAGCAGGATGATCTCGTTTTCTAAAGCGACGACGATAAATTGTTCGGCAGCGATGGCACCATGTATCTCCTGTTCAAGCGTGGTGGTAGCAACTCCATCAAAAAATAACTGCTGATTCCAGGTGCTGATGATATGACTGCCCGCGGAGTTTTTAACGCGGTACGAGACAGGTTCATCTTCGGGTTCGATACCATACCAGTTGAGTAGCCATGAGTTATTGACGTAGGTTTCATCCAGTTCGAAATCTTCTGTGTGGTTTAACATGATGCCGGTTATGGCAAGGATGATGACCAGCACGAGTGCAAACAGACCGACGCGTCGATGCCATAAAAATGCGGTAAGTTTTTTAGGTTTACGATTTGTCATATTTATTTTTGTTCGATCTGTTTATTCTGAACCTGTCTATCAAGCAATAAAGCGATGGTAGCGAGTTTTCTGATCGCACGAACGGACAGGGTGGCGCCTGATATATTATCGATGGTTTTATCAAGTCGATTATTTTCTTCGATACCGGCCTGTTTGAACTGGTCAGTAAAAAAATCATGGCGTACTTCCCAGCCTCTACTTTCCCTGAACACCAGCACTTTAACCTGTTCGATCTTTTGGTTATTGATAACGATGCCAGTGGTGATTAACTTTTCTTTACCGATCTCTTCCAGCACCCAGGCAGTTTTTTTGTCCTGTTGCCAGTAACGAATACGTAAGGCGTTATATTTATGATCCAGTATCTCTGTGATCTGTTTTTTTAAATCTTTATCCAGCCACAGGACTTTGGCTTTTGGTGGTTTGTTTTCAAAAACCTGTTCAATAAAATCAGTCGGTTCCTGGTAAACACCACCGGCATTAACACCAGGGGTGGCGAATAATACAAGTGTCAGAATGAAAGTTTTTAGATAGAGTTTCATGCAGTAATCTTATCGCTTATACACGGAAAAGGGGCGCGATGCGCCCCTGAAACCATTTTCTGTGAATGTTTAGAACTGATAACCGATACCTAGATTAAAGCCGTCAAATCCATAACCATCGTCATTATCATTCTGTGCCTGGTAGTCGGCTTTAACAACAACATCTTCATGCGGCCAGTAGTTCACACCGACATCTGTCTGTGTTCTTTTTGTGTCACCGGCACCGCCATTATCCCACTGATTCTGACGGACAAATACTCCCCATTCAGGATGAATTTGTATGAAGCTTCGATATAAGCACCATCCTGCGTTTCCTTGTCTTTGTCCGCCGGAGCAGTAGCTGCGACATCGATATCCCAACGTGCGTATAAGCCGGTGAGGGTGAAATCGGCGATGTTCCAGAGTACATGTGTTTCGATCATTGTTGCACTGCCGATTTCATCACTTGTGTCCTGTGTCATGTCGTCCTGATACTGCGACTGTCGCTGCCAGTTCAAGACCGCGTGTACCGGTGTATTTCACGCGAGCAGTTGCCGCCAGGTTATTCGCTGTCGCTTTTGCGACTTTCTGCCGACCACCGCGTATGCTGGTGCCTCCATCAAGACCACTGGTCAGTGCAACATCGTAACTGAAACCGGAATCATAGTGACCAGAAAGCATGGCACCGCCTTCCCACCAGGTCGTCGGGATGATGTTTTTTTCTACCGGGTTACGTTCTACACCATAAAAAGTCGGCGGTTCATGGGTCTCATTCAGGATACCGACAGGGATCAGGAAAAGACCACCATCGACGTTGGTGTTTTCACCGATATCGAACTGAACATAGGCCTGTTCGACTTCGACTTCACCTGGCTGTACCATCGACCGTCGTTTTATCACTGACAAAAGCATGTTCGATCTCAATTTCGGTGAATAAGTCGAATGTCGTCATTAAAATCATGATTTACAAAAATACAAAACGGTGAAAATCCAGCATTTTTTATCGTCGCCGTGACCGTTACTCAAGTTATTGTAGTGCAGTTCACCATAGCCACCTACCGTCGTTTGCTGGTACTGCTTCTTGCTGTTTTCTTCAACCTGGTCGGCTAACTGATTAAACTGTTCCTGCAGGGCCTTAAACTCTTCATCGGTTACCGCGAGTAGCGGTTGTGACAGTGCGAATGTGATAGCGCCAACCAATGCGCTTTTTGCTATTGAATGTATGTGACACGATTTTCTCCGTACGAATAAATTTTAATAAAGCTCAGTAATCGCCATTAGTGACGTAATTGCTGCAATGAATATCAATGTGTGGCGTATTATACATAGCGTAAATGCAAATGCAAATGATTCTCATATAGATTTGCATATGTAAAAGGAGGTAGTTGTCTATGCCGGAGGGGATAGTCGGGATTTGACGAATACTTCTAAATAACGAATAAGTCAGTATAATTCGAAAAATTTTAGGGAGTTATCAATGAATAAAGTGATTCAAGTTAGCGCTGTAGTATTTATGCTTTGCTCGACGGTAATACAGGCAGGCACTGTCGTGGAGATACAAAACCAGGAAGAACTGATTCGTATTATGACGGATGGTCAGCAGGCACGGATCAATATCTCAGCATCAGAGTATGTCATCGTTAATTACAATAATCATAGTGTCAGGGTCGTTGATCCACAAAAGCGGCAGGTGATGTTACTTAATTCTGTGCTTAACGCGACAGGTAATAGCGCCCCTAAGCTTCGTACCTCGATAAATAACCTGGGTTTCGGGCGATTAATCGCTGGCTATAAAACACAGAAGTACAGTTATAGCGCGAATGGAAAAACATGTGGCGTTATTTATGGCTCAAAACAGGCCTATCAGGCGAAAGGTATTAAACAGCTGATGTCGGCAATGGAAATGATGATAGCACAACAGACTGCGGTTTTAGGCGGGCTGGCAGCTATGATCGATGACTGCACGCTGGCTGACATGAAACTAAGTGATCACGTTTCAACTATCGGTGTACCGATGCGTACAGAAAAAAATGGTCGGATCGATACACAGATAAAAAGCATCAAAACCGATGTCGCTTTAGCGGCGAACACATTTGTCATTCCTGCCTCGTATAAAACCGTGACCATGCAGGAGCAGATTAATGCGGCATCAAATGATATGGCAACGGCCGGCAGCAGATGCAGAGAAATGATTATCGAAATCAGCAGCCCCAGATGCAGCAGATGATGAGGCAGATGCAACAGTCAGGGCAGTTAACGCCTGAGATGATGCAGCAGATGCGCCGCACTCAGCAAATGATGAATCAATATCAGCAGCAGCGATGAGCAGATGATCAGTGATTATCTTGATCAGAAGCTTGCTGTTTCTGTTTGATTCTTATCGGTCCCTGCTTTTCAGGATACTTGCCTTTTTTGTCCTGGTAAAATAATTTTATCTGTTCGAAATCTTTGTTGATATCGCCACTGGGTACGATCATTTTTCCGAAGCCGATAGTACGGCTGGGAAAATCGACATAAGCACAACAGATAGGAACTTTTGCTGCCAGCGCGATGTAATAAAAACCGGTTTTCCAATACTCTGTTCTTGAACGTGTGCCTTCAGGGGTAATCCCAAAGATCATCTCTATCCCGGTCATTAAATTGCTGGGCGATCTGTTCGATAAAACCAGTATGAACAGATCTGTCTACGGGTATACCGCCCAGTGCGCGAAAAAAATGATTAAAAGGACCGACAAACAACTGTTTTTTAGCTACCCAGGTAATACGTACTGGGAACCGACCAGAAACAGAGTAAGCCGATAGGTAGGTCCCAGTTTGTGGTATGTGGCGCGCCGATCATGACAAACTTTTTTTCTTCGGGCAGAGTTACATCGACATGCCAGCCGAGGAGTTTCAATATTATTCTTGAAAGTATCTTAAGCATGACTCAATAGTGGATTACAGGATATTGGCATTCGGGTCATTAGTGTCCGGTTATGATCGAAATGGTCTGGTTCGCGGTTTACAGATCCGCTGCTACGGTCAGTGTAACGTGTAGGAGCGGATTCTTGTTCCGCGATTGCCCGCAGATGAATTAGTTGTTATTTAGAGACGCCATTTATTTTTTCCAGTTATTCTGTTTGGCAAGATGAAGTTTTTTATAGCCTTCGAGCAGCTTTTTGTGTGTATTGAAACCATCGAGGCTTAAGCCGGGGCTGTGTAGACCAAAGAAATTTTCTTGACCTGAGATAACGTTCAGCGCGTTTGTTAATGTCTGTTCACCGAACATTAATTTAAGGCTGTCAAAGTAGTCGTGTAGATCCCTTTCCGTGTCGCCATGAATCTCCAACAGTGCCTGTAAACATTGATAAAAGCGCGTAGATTCGTTATCGAACTGGTCGATGTGTAAACACCAGTCTACCCACTCACTGGCTTCCTCACTTTTTAACGCCAGGCATAACATGGCTTTGAGTTCACCGATGCGCAGTTGTGCCCAGGCGGTACCCGGGTCGGGAGCAATACCGATAAACTCTGCGACACGCTGATAATCATTGTAACCACCTTCTTCCAGTCTGTTCAGGATGTTCTGCCATTGCGATTCGTTGAGGTCCTTCAATGAAAGGATGTCTTTGCGGAACAGGGCGCCTTCGTTGTTATTGTTCCATACCAGATCATCGACCGGGTATATATCAGACATGCCCGGCACGATGATACGGCAGGAGTAAACATCGAGATGTTCATAGTCAGCGATGTAGATATCAAAACCCAGATCATGGATGATGTCACAGAGGTAGCTGAACTCATCTGTTGTCGAGGCATCATGATCCCAGTCACTGAATTCGTAATCAGGGGTATTTTTAAAAAAGTCGTAAGCGATCAGTCCGCTGGAATCGATAAAATGTGTTTCCAGGTTATGGTGGTCAGCGACTTCATCGAGGTCAAAACTGGGTGATTGAAAACCATCGAGCTGATCGAGGTCACGGCCTTGCAGCAATTCTGTTACGGTGCGCTCGAGGGCGACTTCAAAACTCGGGTGTGCGCCGAATGAGGCGAACACTGTGGCATTGTTTGGGTTGATCAATGTGACGCTCATCACCGGATAGCGGCCGCCTAAAGAGGCATCCGCAACCCGTAATTGGTAACCATGCTGTTCCAGTTTTCTGATAGCTTCGACGATCTGTGGAAAACGTTGTAATACTTCGTCGGGTACTTCTGGTAGACAGATACCTTCGGCGATGATCTTGTTTTTGATAAAACGTTCAAAGACTTCTGACAGGCTCTGTACACGGGCTTCATTTTTACTGTTGCCAGCAGACATGCCGTTGCTGACGTAACAGTTGCCGATAATGTTTATCGGAAACCAGATGGTCTCAGCGTCACGTTGTCTATGATAAGGACAGGCGCAGATGCCACGTTCACCGCTGCCTGAATTGGTATCGACGATGATCGATGCGCTTAGTGCGTCTTCCGGGTCGTAATAGGACCAGAGTTTTTCATCGAGTAATCCAGCAGGGATACGGTTATCGTTACTGTCTTCATTTTTAAACCAGCGCTCGTCCGGGTAATGGACGAATTCACCATGGGCAAATTCTTCGCCCAGATAAAAATCAGCAAAGAAGTAATTGCAGCTCAGGCGTTCAAAATATTCACCGAGTGCGCTGGCGAGGCAGGATTTTTTTGTCGTGCCTTTACCGTTTGTGAACATCAGGCCGCAGTCTTTATCCCGGATATGAACTGAAAAAACATTGGGTACCGGGTTCAGCCAGGAGGCTTCTTCGATATCGATGTTTAATGTTTTTAATTTTGCCAGCATGCTGTCGATGGATTCTTCCAGGGCAGCATCTTTGCCTTTGATAAAGGTTTGTTCGCTCATGATTTTTGCATTTGTAATTGATTGATTTGTTTGTTGTGAAATTTGCTGAGCAATAATAATGCACAGCTGGCGCCGAATAATGCCCATGCCATGTCAGACTGTGTGTCCCATACATATCCCTGTGTACCGAGAAAAGCTTCAGCGGCTTCTTCACTTATCAATGCCACCCACCACTCCAGTAATTCATAACAGGCGCTCAGCGCGAGACAGAAACATAAGGTGAAAAAGTGTCTGAAATTATCACCATTGATCAGGTTTAGACGAATGATGATCTCTCGGCATATGATGGCGGGCACAAAACCCTGGATAAAATGAGCCGCTTTATCGAAATTGTTTCTCGATTGGCCAAAGATATCTTTGATGCTATCAAATAGCGGCACCTCGGCATATGTATAGTGGCCACCGATTAAGAGGATCCAGGAAAACAGCAAGATGAGTACATAACATAATGTCGTCAGTGGGAAACTTTTTCGAGTAAAGACCAAAACAATAAAACCAATGATGGCGGGTGTTACTTCGAGTACCCAGGTCGGGTAATCTTTAGGTTCGATTGCAGACCAGATAAAAACGAGCAGGAATGATGTTGCCCAGGTAACAGGCCATAATGCGATATAAGGTCTTAAGCTTGTAGGCATTATGTTGTGTATGTAACGATAATTAACGATTAGTTATGCGCCTTGCATGCCGCCAGTACTTCATCAACATGACCTTTGACTTTTACACCACGCCATTCTTCGAGTAGTGTGCCGTCTTCGTCAATCAAAAAGGTGCTGCGATCGATGCCCATATATTCTTTGCCATAAAGTTTTTTGAGTTTTATGACATCGAACTGTTTGCATAGAGATTCATCTTCATCAGAGAGCAGGTCAAAATTAAAAGCCTGCTTTGCCTTGAAATTATCATGTCTTTTCATGCTGTCGCGCGAGACGCCAAAAACGATGGTGTTCTGACGGGTAAATTTAGCTTTTGCATCTCGGAAGTTCTGACCTTCGATGGTGCAACCGGGCGTACTGTCTTTGGGATAAAAATAGAGCACCACTTTTTTGCCGGCGAGTTCTTTCAGGCTGATATTTTTATCACCCGTTGCGGGGCGTGAAAAGTTTTTTACTTTTTTACCAATGGTTACCATGTTGTTTTCCTGATAAAAAGGGTTTTATATGTTCTTAAGTTCAGCATCGAGGTTAAGGTCATCGCAAAAATTCATGAAAGCCTCACGTAATTTTGCGATACTGGCTTCAGCAGAAACACCTATGGTCATATGCAGGGCAAACATCGGTGAGCCGGTGTGTGGTGCTGAGTATTTTTCAGTTTGCAGATTGACGATATTGATGTTCTGGCTGGAAAAGAAACTGGCGATATTGCGTACGATACCGGGATTATCCAGTGCTGCAACTTCTACCGAATAAGGTATTGTGTTGGCACCAGTGTTTGATTCGCTCGTGGGTTTTAATAACAGGCTCATCTGTAACGCCTGTTCGATCTCAGCTGCCTGCGCTTGCAGAGTATCAATGGCTGATTGCTCGCCGCTGACGAGTAACAAGATAGCAAACTCACCACCGAGAACACTCATGCGGCTGTCTTCTATATTTAACGCATGGTCATAAATAATATTACTGAGTTTATCGACGATGCCAGGGCGATCTGCGCCTAGAGCAGAGATTACAAGTTTTGTTGTCATGATTTTTTTAAAATGTCGTGCTGAGAATCAGGGGCTACAGTGTAAACAAAAACGCCTGAAACAAAAAGGCCTGACAGAGAAAATGAAGCTGGCTGGTATTGTTAGCTAAGTTCGGATAATTCGCGTGTTAGCATGGCCGGATCATCTGAGTTTAGTTCGATCAGGCGTCGTAGATGCTGCAGGCTGCTGGCATCGATCTGTAACCATTTCAGCCCCCAGTTGCCATTAGAGCTGCGGGTGATGTTCACCCTTGCATGAATAGAGATGTTCTCGCCCAGGAACAGCGCCATGCCACAGGGGTTGTTGAGGTTGATATCAAGGTTTTCGGGTGGTTCAACCAGCATGCCCTTAAGTGAGATATCGAGCAGGTTACAACTCCATTCCTCGTTGCCACATTGCATCAGGATTTCTGCAACGAAGGGGATGCGGTTGTAAGTTCGGCGTTCTGATTGTTGAGTTTTGTTCAATTGTGTATCCAAACTGTATAGTGTCTGTAAACGTTAGCAAATACTTTTATGGTATATCATAGACTGAGTATAGCAAGGCATTTGCAAATACCGGCTAAATGCCAGAGAAAATACCAATTTATGTGAATATAAATATTAGTAAATTATTCACTATTAGCAATATAAATCATTGAAAAAAGGGTGAAATATTGATTAACTGTGCGACTTATTTTTTCGGGGCTAATGATGTATAAAAGCGGCATGTTTGGCGGCAGTATGGTCGCGTTGGTCACACCGATGCAGATCGACGGCAGCGTCGACTATCAAAGTCTGGCTGATCTGGTTGAATTTCATATAGAAAACAACACCTCAGCCATCGTGACTATGGGCACTACCGGTGAATCAGCGACACTGGATATGGATGAACATTGTGATGTGATGGCCCGTACCGTCGAGATGGTCAAGGGACGAATACCTGTGATTGCCGGTACCGGCGCCAATTCAACTTCAGAAGCGATTGAATTGACACGCTGCGCGCAGCGCGGTGGTGCTGATGCGGCTTTGCTGGTAACGCCTTATTATAATAAACCGCCGCAGCGCGGCCTCTATCTGCACCATAAAAAAATTGCTGAAGCGGTTGATATTCCTCAGATTTTATATAATGTGCCCGGTCGCACCGCCTGCGATATGTTGTCAGCGACCGTTAAACAACTGTCTGAAATAGATAACATCATAGGACTTAAAGATGCCACCGGTAATATGGACCGCCTGGCTGAAACACAGGCTTTATTCGCTGATGCAGATTTTGCGCTATATAGTGGCGATGATGAGACCGGCACCGAATTTATGCTGCGTGGTGGCCACGGGGTTATCTCTGTAACCAACAACGTTGCGCCAAAAGCGATGGCAGCGATGTGTGCCGCAGCGCTCGCGGGTGATCGCGAATTAGCCGAGTCTTTAAATCAGTCATTAACCGGCCTGCATACCCGGCTGTTCCTGGAATCCAGCCCAATGCCAGTTAAATGGGCTTTGTCTGAAATGAAACTTATTCCACCAGGTATACGTCTACCTCTGGTAACCCTTGCAGAAGAACACCATCAGCCGCTGCGTGAAGCGATGCAGCAGGCTGGAGTATTAGCTTAATGAAATTAATGAAATCCCCAAAGGCAACGATGAACTGGTTTAGCAGCATGGTAATTTTACTGGTAATTACCTCCTGCAGTCATGAGCGGCCGGTTTATCAGGGCGCCGAGTATTATAAAAATCTGGAAGTGCCCCCTGATCTAACCGAGCCTGAGACAGCCGGACAGCTTAACGTTCCGAAACCAACGGAAGAAGCACTGCAGCGTTTTCGCGATAATAATAAACTGGAAACCGTGATAACGCCAAAGTTTGATGGCGTGCGCGTGGTGAACTATGCAGGTAATAGCTGGATCGAAGTCGATAATAACATTGAGCAAGTCTGGCCCCGATTGCTCGAGTTCTGGCAATCAGAAGGTATCGAAGTGGTCGAGGCGAGACCTTTGCTCGGTTATATGGAAACTGAATGGAGCGAACGTCTAGTGCCGACTCGAATTACTTCAAATCGATATTTCAGAAATTCCAGCCAGATCAAAAAGATAAGTTTCGTGTTCGCCTGGAGAAGTTTGATAATGATAATAAAACACGTTTATATATTGCGCACTCACGAATCGAACGTGTAGTAGGCGGTGAATACGCTGATGAATTTACCTGGGTGTCTCTGCCAAGTGACCTGGAAGCGGAACGTGAGCTGATTGCGCGTATGTCCCTGTTCGCCGGTATAAAGAGGGGTGACTCTTTACAGTTACTGGAAAATTACCGTCCTTACAGCTCACTGGTAAAAGTTGATAGCAGCGACCCTGTTGCCCTGACCATGACAGGAAGTATGGATTTTGTCTGGCGACGTGCGATGCGCGCACTGGATCGAATGCATATGCAGGACATCAGTGAAGAGAAGCAAAACAATACTATTCGTTTTGTAGCAGGAAAAGTATCTGATGAAGAGCTGCAGGTCGAAGAAGATGAACTGGCAAAATCCAGCTGGCTAATGCAGCTGTTTACCGGTACAGATGAAACAGATTATAGCGTCAAATAAAACCCGACAATACCGCCTTGAGTTTAGCGATGTTAAAGGCCGTATCAGGATCGAAGTTAAAGATGCCAGAGATTCTAAAGTCACTGATGAAGATGGTGAAGTAAGCAGTACAGCACTGGCTGAGCAGTTAAGAAATCTGCTGGCTAAAAATCTTGAATAAATTTTATTGCAAGTAAACGGCCTGCGACGAGACGCTATTCCTGTTTTTACAGGATATCCTTTTATAACCAAAAAGGAAGTTTCGTCGTTACTAAAAACTATGCTGGGTAACTATCTAAGTGAAAATAACACTACCAGATGTAACACAGAGGCCAGCGCCAGTTTCTTTTGTGGAAGCGCTGCTTTACTGGCTTAAGTTAGGTTTTATCAGTTTCGGCGGCCCCGCCGGACAAATAAGTATGATGCATCAGGAACTGGTAGAAAAGCGCCGGTGGATCTCTGAGCATCGCTTTTTACATGCGCTTAATTACACCATGGTATTGCCTGGGCCAGAAGCACAACAATTAGCAACCTATATCGGATGGTTGATGCATGGTGTCTGGGGTGGCATTGCTGCCGGCATATTATTCGTTTTACCGTCACTTTTTATTCTAATCGGCCTGACCTGGGTTTACCTGTCGTTTGGTGATGTGCCCGCCGTAGAAGGCGTATTGTATGGCATCAAACCGGCGGTAACGGCTATCGTTGTCTTCGCTGCTTATCGTATCGGTTCCCGGGCATTACAGAACAACGTATTACGTGCCATGGCCGTGCTGGCTTTTATCGCCATCTTTGCGCTGAATGTACCTTTCCCATATATCGTATTGATGGCCGGCATCATCGCTTATGTCGGTTCACGTTTTGCACCGGAGCAATTTAAGGCGGGTGGCCATCATGGCAGTTCAAAAGCAAGTTATGGTCCGGCCATCATCGATGATGTCAGTCCGGCATCTGCACATACCCTGTTTAAGTGGAGCCGGTTTGTTGTCTTTTTGTTGATCGGCCTGGCGATAGCTGGCGCAGTGATGCTGCAGCTTTACAATACTTACGGCTGGCAGGGTACGTTGACACAGATGGGCTGGTTTTTTACCAAAGCCGCATTGGTTACCTTCGGTGGCGCGTATGCGGTATTGCCTTATGTCTATCAGGGCGGTGTTGAACAATATGGCTGGTTGAGCGGTACCCAGATGATCGATGGCCTTGCGCTTGGTGAGACCACACCTGGCCCATTGATCATGGTGGTGGCTTTCGTTGGTTTTGTCGGTGGCTGGAGTAAAGAAATCTTTGGCCCGGACTCAATGCTGTTAGCCGGTGTGGCTGGGGCGAGTGTGGCTACATTATTTACTTTTTTACCGTCGTTTCTTTTTATCCTGTTGGGTGGTCCAGCAGTCGAGGCTACCAGGGATGATGTGAAGTTTACTGCACCACTAACAGGTATAACTGCAGCGGTAGTCGGTGTGATCCTTAACCTGGCGGTGTTCTTTGCTTATCACGTACTGTGGCCGCAGGGCTTCGATGCAAACTTTGAATGGTTTTCAGCGCTGATCGGAGCAGCGGCATTTATTGCGCTGTTCAGGTACAAGCAGGGAATCGTTACTGTTATTGCTGCCTGTGCTGCGCTGGGTTTAGTTTATTCTTTATTGATATAGAGGAATAGATCAGCGAAGCGTTTTGCGTTTTGGCAGCGAGCCTCTCTGATTATTGACCAAAGTCTTGTAATTTGTGGCGTTCGCGGATGTATGCAATCAGTTCACCTTCGGCATCCTGTTTGCTGTCAAAAGGACCTTTTTCTTCGCCCTCGCGTGTTATGTAGAACCATTGTCCATTCTGTTGTACAAAACGTTCCACCTGAAAGTGCATTTTTGCATTGTCTCCATCCGTCTTTCTAGTCATCTTTTTTTCTACTATCCTGTTAGTTGATAGGCGTTTTTATCACGCCCGCAAAGTGGATGCAATTTTTATCGTCAATCCAGATAGTTAAAGACTGATTTAAAAAAATTGTTTATGATCAAGGCTAAATATTCTGTTTATACCTTGCTTGAAAACGAAATCAGTAGATCGGTGGCCGACTGATTTTCATCAGTTGAATGATCGAGGTGGCAATCTCTTCGACTGATATATGACTGCTATCTATGTGGGGGATCTTTTCATGTTGCAGCAGTGAAATGATCAGTCGGGTTTCTTTCTGACATTGAGCCATGGAAGCGTACTCGCTGTTCTGTCTGCGGATTTCACGGATCATGCGTAGACGTTCTGCGCTGATGGTTAAAGCGAATATCTTATTACGATATGGCTGTAATGTTTTTGGCAGTTGGTTTTCGTTCAAATCTGATTCTGTCAGTGGGTAGTTAGCCGCACGCAGACCGAACTGCATGGCGAGATAAAGGCAGGCAGGTGTTTTTCCACTGCGTGAGACACCCACTAAAATCACATCGGCGTGGCTGTATTCTTTTGTGCTGATACCGTCATCATTTTTCAGTGCGAAATTAATCGCGTCCATCCTCGACATGTAAACAACTTCATTACTGATGCCATGAGACAGACCTTCAGCATGGGAAGAAGGCGTGTTTAGTTCGATCTCCAGAGGTTTTATAAAAGCATCGAAAAAGTCGATGATATAGGCCTGAGCACTAGTGATGATGCTGCGATAACTATCATCGATCAAGGTGCTGAATACCAGCGGCTGGTATTGCGATGTTTTAGCGGTTTCATTGATAGTGCTGGCGGCGTAACGAGCTTTGTTCTCTGAGTCAATAAACGGCAGTGAATGATGTTCAAACTCAAGCGCACTAAATTGCGTCAACAGCGCATGGCCGAGATTTTCTGCGGTGATACCAGTGCGGTCTGAGACAAAAAAAACCGGACGTGCCGTTGTGTTTTTTTTCATCTTTTAAGGCTGGACAGGTGCAGCCAGGTATCGACGACGCTATCAGGGTTAAGAGAAATGCTGCTAATGTTTTGCTCAAATAACCAGGCGGCAAAATCCGGGTAATCGGAGGGTCCCTGACCGCATATGCCGATATATTTATTCTGTTGGTGGCAGGCGTTGATCGCCATGGCGAGTAATTTTTTTACCGCAGGATTACGTTCATCAAAAAGATGTGCCACCAGTCCAGAGTCACGATCAAGTCCCAATGTTAACTGCGTCATATCGTTGGAGCCGATGGAAAAACCATCGAAGTACTGTAAAAATTCATCCGCCAGTACAGCATTGGACGGTATCTCGCACATCATGATGACACGTAATGCATTTTCTCCACGTTTCAGGCCATTATCTGCAAGCAACTGGGTAACCTGCTGCGCTTCTTCGAGGGTGCGGCAGAAGGGTACCATTATTTCGATATTGTTCAGCCCCATGTCATCACGTACTTTTTTAAGCGCGCGGCATTCCAGTTCAAAACAGTCGCGAAAATCTTCAGATAAATAACGTGAGCTGCCGCGAAAACCGATCATCGGGTTTTCTTCTTCCGGTTCAAAAAGATCGCCGCCGAGGAGTTTGGCGTATTCGTTGGATTTGAAATCGGACAGTCGGACGATGACCGGGTTAGGTGCAAATGCCGCACCCAGGGTGGCGATACCTTCGACCAGTTTTTCAACATAAAAACTCACCGGGTCACTATAACCACTGATGCGTTGCCTGATCTGTTGCTGTAGCTCGGTTGCCTGCTGTTCGAATTGCAGCAAAGCTTTCGGGTGGATGCCGATGGTGTTATTGATAATGAATTCAAGTCGAGCTAATCCGACACCGGCATTGGGTAGTCTGGAAAAGGCAAAGGCACGCCCCGGGGTGCCGACATTCAACATGATCTTGGTCGGCAGTTCAGGCATATCGCCGGTATCGGTACGAATGATGTTGAAATCCAGCAGGCCCTGGTAGATCTTACCGCTGTCACCTTCTGCGCAGGAGACAGTAACGCTGTCGCCATCACTGAGTAGTTCAGTCGCATTGCCGCAGCCGACGATCGCCGGGATACCGAGTTCACGGGCGATGATAGCCGCGTGACAGGTGCGGCCACCGCGATTGGTGACGATGGCAGCCGCGCGTTTCATTATCGGCTCCCAGTCGGGGTCAGTCATGTCAGTGACCAGAACATCGCCATCCTTTACCAGGGACATCTTTGTGGGGTCTTTGATCAGGCTGACAGGACCCGATCCTATGCGTTGACCGATGGCACGGCCTTCGAGCAGAACATCGCCTGTTTGCCTGAGTTCATATCGTTCTATCACCGAAGCACTGGTTCGGCTCTCAACGGTTTCTGGTCGTGCCTGTACGATATAGATCTGGCCGTCGATACCGTCCTGTGCCCATTCGATATCCATCGGGCGAGCATAATGTTGTTCGATGACCACGGCGTGGCGTGCGAGCTCTTCTACCTGATCATCGCTAAGACAAAAACGTTCACGTTCCTGCCTGTCGACATCGACGGTCTGCACAGAATGACCATGAGTATCGCTATCGTTGTAGATCATCTTGATCAGTTTACTTCCCAGGGTGCGGTTCAATATGGCCGGTCTGTGTTGCTGCAGGCCGGGTTTGTAGACATAAAATTCGTCAGGATTGACTGCGCCCTGTACCATGGTTTCGCCCAGACCGTAGGCGGCGGTTATAAACACGGCGTCACGAAAACCGGATTCTGTATCCAGTGTGAAGACCACGCCGCTGGTGCCGATATCGCTGCGTACCATGCGTTGGATGCCGGCAGATAAGGCTACTTTATGATGTTCAAATTTCTGATGTGCACGGTAAGAGATGGCGCGGTCGTTATACAGTGAAGCGAACACATGTTTGATCGCGGTTAAAACATTATCCAGGCCACTGACATTAAGATAGGTTTCCTGTTGACCGGCGAAAGAAGCATCGGGCAGATCTTCTGCGGTAGCGGAAGAACGGACGGCAACAGTGACATCATGGCCTTCAGCCTGCAGCTGTTGCCAGGCTTCGCTGACGTCTTTGAGTAAACTTTCGGGGAAAGGTGTATCTACTATCCATTGTCTGATCTCTGCCCCGGCGGCAACGAGTTCGGCGACATCATCTGTATTTAAGGCTGCCAGTCGCTGCTGGATTTTTTTATCAAGATTTTGTTGCCCTAGAAAGTTACGAAAGGCGTCAGCAGTGGTAGCAAATCCGTCTGGCACTCTGATACCTAGTCCGGATAACTGGCTGATCATCTCACCCAGAGAGGCATTCTTTCCGCCGACCTCATCGATGTTGTTTATACCAAGCTGGTTAAACCAGATAACCTGTGATTTCATGCTCTAATGTCCGCTGATGGAAGATAAGTAGAAACTTGCTGGTCAGCTCAAGTATAGGCGAAATGAATACAGACTTAACAGGGGTTATAT
The DNA here is from genome assembly GCA_963752725.1 of uncultured Gammaproteobacteria bacterium. Taxonomy (GTDB): domain Bacteria; phylum Pseudomonadota; class Gammaproteobacteria; order SZUA-229; family SZUA-229. The sequence continues at coordinate 38,172 of CAVWAI010000049.1, read as the reverse complement.
GTGTTAATTATGCCTTTTTATCAATCAGAAAAACAAAAAAGCACCATCGAGTGGTGCTTTTTATGGGTTTTGTTGAAACTTTTTTATCGTGTTTTTTCGATCAGTGCGTAGGCCGAGTGATTATGGATAGACTCAAAGTTTTCTGATTCTACCGTGTAGGCGAGTATGCGTTCATCGATGTTTAACTGGTGGGCGATGTCACGCACCATGTCTTCAACAAATTTTGGATTATCGTAGGCACGTTCGGTCACAACTTTTTCGTCCGGGCGTTTTAACAGGCCATAGAGTTCACAGGAAGCCTGTGCTTCGACCATATCGATGATCTCTTCGACCCAGATAAATTCTTCGGTTTCGACATTAACGGTGACATGTGAGCGCTGATTGTGGGCACCGCGATCAGATATTTTTTTCGAGCAGGGGCATAGACTGGTGACTGGGACGACCACCTTGATGTTGATGGTGTTTTTATTGTCTCTGCGTTCGCCGATAAATGTTACCTGATAATCGAGCAGACTTTTTACGCCGGAAGCGGGTGCGGTTTTGTTGATAAAGAAATGGAAGCCCATTTCTATATGACCGATTTCAGCATCCAGCAGAGTAGTCATCTCGGTTAGCATGGTCTTGAATGAATCAACCGTGATCTCCCAGTCATGATTGTTGAGGATCTCAACGAACCGTGACATGTGCGTACCTTTGAATTCGTGCGGCAGGGCAACATACATGTTGAAATTTGCAATGGTATGCTGGATCTTGCCGGTGCGGTCTTTTACCTGCACGGGATGGCGAATATCTTTGATGCCTACTTTGTTAATGGCAATCGCTCGCGTGTCCTGGCTGTTTTGAACATCAGGTAAGCTGCTGGTTTTTCTTTTAACGGCGTCGGTCATTATTCATTCTCTTCACTGTAGCGCACGCAGGCGCGTTCGGTTTCCCATAAGGTAAGTGCAGTTACCTTAATCGTCTCGCTGTTTATTCGGGCAGAAATTTTTTTGTACATATAGGCCGCTATGTTTTCTGCTGTGGGGTTAATCTCTTTAAATGGTTCAAGCTCATTCAGGTATCGATGGTCGAGTTCACCACTTACATCTCTGGCAGCCTGTTTCATTACTTTGAAATCAACACCCATGCCGATATCGTCAAGCTGTGTGGCCAGGGCCTCCAGTTCAACTTTCCAGTTGTGCCCATGCATACGGCTACATGCACCGGGATAATCCCGCAGGGTATGAGCTGAAGCAAAGTCTGTAACTACCTTCAGCTGGTATCGTGCTGCCATTGTTTCTTTACCTGAAATAATACCTGAGTAAAACAGTAGGGATTTTATCCTTTTTTTCTTATATAAGCAATTCCTTAACTCGAGCCTCGATCGTCTGCAAAATGCCGGATTTATCAAGCTGCCAGTCTGCTAATAGCTGGCCAGGTTCACCATGATTGATTAACTCATCAGGGAAACCGATCTGCAGCAGATTAGTGCTGACGTGCTGCTGGTTAAGATATTCTGCAACCGCGCTGCCAGCACCACCGGCAATGGCGTTATCTTCGATGGTAACGATCAGTTCATGCTGCTGGACTGCCGTATCGATGGTGCTGCTATCCAGCGGTTTGACGAAACGCATATTATACACACTGGCGTCTATTTCCTCAGCCACGTCGATGGCGGTTGCCAGCAGGGTACCAAAAACCAGCAGGGCAACTTTATTACCTTCACGTACCTGTTCTGCCTGACCAAAAGGCAAGGCATTGAGTTCTTCGCTTATCTCCATGCCGGTGCCGGAACCACGCGGATAACGTACTGCGCTGGGTCCATCATGCAAAAAAGCGGTGGTCAATAAACCCCGGCAATCATTTTCATTGGCCGGTGTCATGATGACCATGTTGGGGATGCAGCGTAAAAAGCTGATGTCATAGGCGCCGGTATGTGTCGGGCCATCGGCACCAACGATACCGGCGCGATCAATGGCGAAAACCACGGACAGATTCTGTATCGCCACATCGTGAATCAGCTGATCGTAAGCGCGTTGCAGGAAGGTGGAGTAAATCGCAACGATGGGTTTCAGACCATCACACGCCATGCCTGCTGCGAGTGTAACGGCGTGCTGTTCTGCAATACCGACATCAAAATAACGTTGAGCAAAACGTTTGGAAAACTCGATCATGCCTGAGCCTTCACTCATCGCAGGGGTGATGCCAACCAGGCGTTTATCCTGCTCGGCCATATCGCATAACCATTGACCGAAAATTTCAGTATAACTTGGTGGTTTTAGCGCATTGCTCGCGTGTGATTGACCTGTGCTCAAGTCGAAGGCACTGACACCATGATATTTGACCGGTGCATTTTCGGCAGGAAAATAACCTTTGCCTTTCTGCGTTTTGATGTGCAGTAAACGCGGGCCTGACTGGTGGTTTATATTTTTTAATACCGGAATCAGGGTATCAAGATCATGACCATCCACCGGCCCAAAATAGTTGAAACCCAGCTCTTCGAATAAGGTGCCCGGTGCGACCATGCCTTTTACATGTTCTTCGGTACGGCGTGCCAGTTCCAGTGCCGGTGGGATGTTTTCCAGTACCCGTTTGCCGCCTTCACGCAGGGTCGAAAATAAATCACCGGATAATAGACGGGTGAGATGGTTTGACAGGGCACCGACATTGGGTGATATCGACATGTCGTTGTCGTTCAGGATAACCAGCAGGTTAGCATCGCTGTCACCGGCATGATTTAATGCTTCAAACGCCATGCCTGCGGTCATCGCACCATCACCGATAATAGCGACACAGTGGCGGTTTTCATTGTTCTGTCTGGCAGCAAAGCTCATGCCTAAAGCGGCGGCGATCGATGTGCTGGAATGACCGGTGCCAAAACAGTCATATTCACTTTCTTCTCGTTTTGGGAAGCCGGCAAGACCACCTTTTTGTCTTAGCGTGGTCATTTGCTCGCGGCGACCAGTGAGTATTTTATGCGGGTAGGTCTGGTGGCCGACATCCCAGACCAGCCGGTCGTATGGCGTGTTAAACACATGATGTAAAGCGATAGTGAGTTCGATGGTGCCCAGGCCTGCAGATAAGTGGCCACCGGTAGAAGAGACGCTATCCAGTAAAAACTCACGCAACTGGCGTGCCAGCTCTTTCAGCTGCAGGCTGTTGAGCTTGCGCACATCGGCCGGTGAGTTTATCGACTCGAGCAGTGACCAGTTGGAATTAGAAAATGGCATGATTATAGGATCGCTTCACTAAAACTGACGTTCGACGATATAGGCAGATAGCTGACGCAGACTATCGGCTTTTGCGTCCAGCGGCTCAAGGTATTTGAGTGCGAGTTCATGCTGTTCCAGGGCCAGCTCCCTGGACTTCTCCAGGCCGATGATGGCTGGAAAGGTGGGTTTTTCCTGTGCTTCATCGGAGCCCTGTGGTTTACCCAGGGTTTCCGTGTCGCTAACAACATCGAGGATATCATCCTGGATCTGAAAAGACAGGCCGATACATAAAGCGTAGTTGCTGAGCATTTCCATTTCATCTTTACTGATATCCTGTTTGCACATACCGCCAAGCAGGATGCTGGCACGGATCAGGGCACCGGTCTTTAGCTGATGCATGTGTTCCAGCTGTGCCAGATCAAGCTGCTTGCCGACCGAGGCCAGGTCGACAGCCTGACCACCCGCCATGCCGTGTGCACCACTGGCCTCGGTTAACAGGCTTAACATTTCAATTCTGTGTTCGGGCGTTAATTCTTCATGATCGTCTTTTGCCAGGATCTCATAGGCCAAAGCCTGCAGGGCATCACCGGCTAATATCGCGGTGGCTTCGTCAAAAGCCTTGTGACAGGTGGGGCGGCCACGTCGCAGATCATCATCGTCCATGGCTGGCAGGTCATCATGTATTAATGAATAAGCATGAATCATCTCAACCGCGCAGGCAGGGATGTCGAGTAAGTCTGTTGATACTCCCATGGCCTCACCGGCAGCATAAACCATCGCCGGCCGGATACGTTTACCGCCACCGACAACGGAATAACGGATGGCTTCGGCGAGATTATGTTCAGGTGGATCGTCAGACGGCAGGTATTTATCTAGCGCCGCATCAACACGTTTCTGGTAATTGTCCAGACGAGATTGGAAAATATGAGGTTTTGGCATCAGTCATCTAACTCGATGTCTTGCTCGAGCAGCTTGCCGTTTTTTTCGACCAGCTGTTTGATCTTTAATTCTGCATTCTGTAATGCCTGCTGGCATTCCGTGCTTAACGCGATACCTTTTTCAAAACGTTTGAGTGATTCTTCCAGACTGAGATTGCCCTGTTCCATATCTTCGACCAGGGTTTCGAGTTCGGTTAATGCTTTTTCAAAATTGGGGGTCTTTTTAGCCATGGCGCATTTTAGCAAAATTAGTGGTTGATGGATGCAATGCTCGTGAAGAAAAACTTTTATTTACCGCAGAGACGCAGAGGCACAGAGTATTTTTGTTAGTTGCGCCGCAGGTGCAGCAAATAAAAGATGTATCTCTGTGTCTCTGTGGTCTCTGCATCTCTGCGGTTAAAATGTTCAGGGTGCTGATTGTCATTTTACAGCGTTATCGCTGTGTCGATCAGTTCGCTGACGCGCTGTACGGCGATGATATTGAGGCCTTCGATGGTTTCACCTTTTCGCGGCAGGTTGGCTTTAGGAATAATCGCCTGCTTGAAGCCGTGTTTGGCCGCTTCACGTAGACGCTCCTGACCGTTGGGTACCGGACGGATCTCACCGGCCAGACCGACTTCGCCGAAGGTGAATATATCGTTAGGCAGAGGTTTGTCACGAAAGCTGGACAGTGCTGCCAGGATCAGCGCGGTGTCCGCCGAGGTTTCCGTAAGGCGGACACCGCCGACGATGTTGATAAAGACGTCCTGATCAAACATGGCAATGCCGGCATGGCGGTGCATGACCGCCAGTAACATGTTCAGGCGATTCGGGTCGAGACCGAGGCAGACCCGTCTCGGGTTGTTGCTATGGCTTTCGTCGACCAGTGCCTGTAATTCGATGAGTAATGGGCGACTGCCCTCGCGGGTGACAGTGATGATACTGCCGGCAACGGGTTTTTCGTGACGCGATAGAAAGATGGCTGATGGATTGCTGACGGTTTTTAAACCTTCCTCGGTCATGGCGAAGATGCCGAGTTCGTTGACTGCGCCAAAACGATTTTTGATGGCACGGATCATGCGATAGCGTTCACCCGGATCACCTTCAAAATAGAGCACGGTATCAACCATGTGTTCCAGTACACGTGGTCCGGCCAGTGTGCCTTCTTTGGTGACATGGCCAACGAGAAATAGAGCAGTGCCGGTCTGTTTGGCAAAACGAACCAGTTGCGCGGCACTCTCTCTTACCTGGGCCACCGCACCAGGCGCGGATTGTAAAGACTCGGTGTAGATGGTCTGGATGGAGTCGATAACAATCACTTTTGGGTTCTGTTCGCTGGCCAGGGTGATGATGTTCTCCACGCAGGTCTCGGACAATAATTTTAGACCTCTGTCTTCCAGGCCAAGCCGGTGTGCGCGCATGCTTATCTGCTGTAGCGATTCTTCACCGGTGACGTAGAGGCAGGGCAGAGACTGGCTTAAGCTAGCCAGGGTCTGCGTTAACAGGGTGGACTTGCCGATACCCGGATCACCACCGATCAAGGTCACTGAACCATGCACCAGGCCGCCACCCAGTACCCGGTCAAGCTCACTGATGCGCGTCGCAGTGCGCATCTCCGCTTGCATCTGGATGTCTTTTAATGCCTGAATTTTTGCATTCGTTTTCTTCCCGGCAAAACCCTGACGGTTATTCGTGGTGATGGCGGTGATGGACTCACTCATGGTGTTCCATTCGCCGCAGTCACCGCATTGACCGGCCCATTTTGAATGACTGGCACCGCAGGCAGTGCAGGCATATTGTATTTTTGCTTTAGCCACAGACTCTATTAATCAGGTTATTTTGTATTATGTATTGGAAAAAAAATTTGCTTCAGCATCTTCTTCTATCGTGTCCTGTATCTGACTGGTGTCCCGAACTCTTGCAGTCTGTACGGCATTTTTTGAAGAACGTGTGATCTCGATGGCGTAATCAGCGATCATCAAACTGGTACCGGTCTGTGGAATAATCTCCATGTGTTCGAGGATCAGGCCATTCAGTGTTTTCGGCCCGTCTGCCGGTAATGACCAGTCCAGTGCCCGATTGATATCGCGAATGTGGGTATTGCCATCGATCTGGTAACAGTTGTTGTCCTGTTCGTGTATACCAAGGTTACGCGTCGGCGAATCGGTTGTAAATTGGCCGACGATCTCTTCCAGGATGTCTTCCAGTGTGACCAGTCCCTGGATGCTGCCATATTCATCGACGACTAATCCTGAGCGGCGGCGATTATCCTGAAATTTTAATAACTGGCGAGTCAGTGACGTTCCCGCAGGAATAAAATAGGCTGGCGCGATCAGTCCCTTGAGTGTTTCCATGCTCAGCTCATCGCGCGAAAACAGGTTGAGCACCTTACGCAGATGCAACACACCGATGGTATTATCGATGCTATCGTGAAATACCGGAACCCGTGTACGCTGACTGTGTGTGATCTGGTGCACGATGTCATTCCAGTCATCATTTAAGTCGATGCCGGTAATCTCATTACGCGGAACCATAATATCTTCCACGCTGACCTGTTCCAGATCGAGAATACCAAGCAGCATATCTGAATGTGCCTGTGGCATAAAATGTTCCGCTTCTACTACCACGGCACGTAGTTCGTCGGCACTGAGTTCATGCCCGGTCTCCTTGTCAGGGTGGACACCGATCAAACGCAATAGCGCATTGGAAAATATATTGACCAGCCAGACAAACGGGTACAGCGGTATGGCAATAACGGTATAGACAAAGGCAGATGGGAAGGCGAGTTTTTCGGGTTTTAATGCCGCCAGTGTTTTCGGCGAAACCTCGGCAAAAACTAAAATCACCATGGTTAGAACAAAAGGTGCGATGGCCAGTCCGATTTCGCCATACAGTCGGAGTGCGATAATGGTTGATATTGTCGCTGCAAAAATATTAACGATGTTATTGCCGATCAATATTAAACCCAGCAGACGATCTGGCCGGTCTAATAGTTTAATCGCAAGGATTGCACCTTTATGGCCTTTGTCAGCAAGACTTTTAGCGCGGTAACGGTTGAGCGTCATCAACGCGGTTTCTGATCCGGAAAAAAAACCGGAAAGTAAGATTAGAATTGCCAGGGTGATGAACAGTGATACTGTTGAAAATTCGTTCAAGAAGAAAAGTCTCTTGTGAATAGGATGGTGTAATTATGTGCGTACTGGTTTTGGAGTCAAGCGATATTGTTTATCCGCGCCAGCTCAGTGAATCTACGTCAGTACGATTTCCAGTACAAATTTACTGCCGAAATAAGCCAGCATCAGGCTGACAAAGCCGGTTAAGGTCCAGCGGATAGCGGTACGTCCACGCCAGCCAAGTTTCCAGTGGCCGACTAACAGGATCAGAAATACGAACCAGGCGAGGATGGATAATATCGTTTTATGTACCAGGTGTTGTGCAAACATGTTTTCCAGAAAAGCTAAACCACTGCCTAGTGATATGGTTAACGCGATAAAACCGACCACAATCACTTCGAACAATAATACTTCCATATTCCTCAACGGCGGCATCAGTTTGATGATTCCACCGGGCTGATGGGCATGAAGAAACTTGTTCTGAATAGATAAAAAGATGGCCTGCAACGCTGCCAATGCAAGGATACTGTAAGCGATAATGGAGGTTAATATATGGAAGATCAGTGCCTTTGAGCTTTGCTGGGGAAGCAGGTGTCCAGTATCGCTATTGGTGTTAAGCAATAGCGTGAGGGCAGCAACAGGCAGCAGCATAATTGCCAGGATCTCAACCGGGTAACGCCAGACCGCGATCAGGGTAAATAAGGTAATGAAGGCGCTCACTAAAACGATGGCATTGTAAAAACCAAGATTGATGCCCAGTGGGCTGATCATGCCGTTATATAATGCAAAGCTGTGCAGGCACAGTCCGCCCAGACCGATCAGGACAATGTGTTTTTTTGACAGGCCAGTGGTACTGTCCGCCGGTTGTTTTATATGAAAAAACAATAAAGCAGAGCAGGCGAAATACAGAATGATGGCACTATAGGTGAAGATGTAATTTTCCATGCTGAATTATTGTGCTGGTCTATACTGAGTTTTGAGCGAATCAATCATTTTAAAGATGAAAGTTAATTCCAGGGTTTTTTTAAGCCGGTTCTGATATGGCAAAGTGTGAGCTTGTTCACATTTCATCCTGACAGTCACCGTATACTTTTCTTATACCATGGCATGTTATCACTAGAATAGCCCATAATAAAATTAATAATAAAAACTCAAATGATCAAGTGGTCTGACCCTGGAAGATTAAATGAAAGTACGTGTATTAGGATGTAGTGGCGGTATAAGTCAAAATATGGCGACCACCTCGTTTTTAGTCGATGAGGACATTTTGATTGATGCAGGTACGGGCGTATGCGCTCTGTCGCTAGATGAGATGCGCTCTATCAGGCATATTTTCATTACCCATTCTCACCTCGATCATATAGCTGCGATTCCCTTATTGGCCGACACCCTGTTTGATGATCTAATCGACCGGCCACTGGTCGTTCATGCGCTTCCTGAAACCATCAAAGCACTACAGGAACATATTTTTAACTGGACTATCTGGCCAGATTTTACCGAACTGCCACATAGGACGAATGCCGTGATAAAACTTGAGCCGATGATGGCAGGTTCGGTCATCGAGCTGGCGGCTCGTCAGATCGAAATGATCAGTGTTAATCACTCAATACCGGCTGTTGCTTATCGCGTGGCCGCTGAAGGCAAAGCTTTTGCTTTCAGTGGCGATACCACCAGTAATGAAAATTTATGGGCTAGCCTGAACAAACATGAGTCTCTGGATCTGTTATTCATTGAATCTGCATTTGCTGATAAGGATCTTGAGCTGGCAAAAGTCGCTTTTCATTATTGCCCACAATTGCTGGCTGAAGACCTGCCCAGGCTAAAACATAAAACCAAAGTCTGTATATCGCACTTGAAACCGGGAAGCGAGCAGGAGATCATCGAGCAGTGCAAGGCAGCTCTGCCAGACTGGGATATTCACCAGCTGAAAGGTGGCGATGTTTTTCAGCTTTAGTTTGATTGAGTCTCTCATTTAAAAAATACTCTGTGCTTCTGCGGTAAAATCTTAAACCTACGAGTAAATATCTAGAGAAGTCGTCCTGCTAATTCGTTATAATTCGCATTCGTGAATTAAATTCTAAAGATTTAACAGGTATACCATGTTTGATGGATTAAGTGACCGTCTTGCCAGTACCGCGCAGAAACTGCGTGGTGAAGGCCGATTAACTGAAAATAATATTCAAGATGCCTTGCGTGATGTGCGTATGGCCTTGCTGGAAGCAGATGTCGCATTGTCGGTGGTGCGTGATTTTATCGAAGAGGTAAAACAGCGCGCCCTGGGTGAAGAGGTTTTAACCAGCCTGAAACCGGGCCATGTCTTTGTCAATATCGTTCAGGATGAACTGGTCAAGGTGATGGGCGCGCACAATGAGCAGCTTGATCTAAGCGCGCAGCCACCGGCAGTGGTGTTGATGGCAGGTCTGCAGGGTGCCGGTAAGACCACCACCGTTGCCAAGCTGGCGAAACTGCTAAAAGAAAAAAACAATAAAAAGTCATTATTAGTCAGCTGTGACATCTACCGTCCAGCGGCAATCGAGCAGTTAAAAACGCTGGCTGCTCAGGTAGGCGCAGAATTTTTCCCCAGCAGCACTGATCAGAAACCGACAGATATAGCGCAAGCGGCCATCGATTATGCACGCAAACATTACATCGATGTGGTGCTGGTCGATACCGCCGGTCGTTTACATATCGATGCGGAAATGATGGATGAGATCAAGTCCATCCATGCCGTAGCCAATCCGGTAGAGACCCTGTTTGTGGTCGATAGTATGACCGGTCAGGATGCGGCTAATACTGCGAAGGCATTCAATGAAGCATTACCTTTAACCGGTGTTATTCTGACCAAAACGGATGGTGACGCTCGTGGCGGTGCGGCTTTATCCATCCGTCAGATTACTGGCAAACCCATCAAATTCATGGGTTCGGGTGAAAAAGTAGAAGCGCTTGAGGCGTTTCATCCGGATCGTGTGGCTTCACGTATCCTGGGTATGGGAGATGTGCTGTCACTGGTCGAAGAAGTACAGCAGAAAGTTGATCACAAAACAGCCGCAAAACTGGCGAAAAAGGTTCAGAAGGGGAAAAGTTTTAACTTCAATGACCTGAAAGAGCAGTTTGAGCAGATGCAGAATATGGGTGGCATGGCCGGCCTGATGGATAAATTACCCGGTATGCCGGGCATGGCCGATAAGATAAAAGATAAAGTCAACGACAAGGAAATGAGTCGCATGGTGGGTATTATTAACTCGATGACCCCCAAAGAAAGAGCATTTCCGGACATCATCAAAGGCTCGCGCAAACGCCGGATTGCTGCGGGCTGTGGCCTGCAGGTGCAGGATGTGAACCGGCTGATCAAGCAGCAGATGCAGATGAAAAAGATGATGAAAAAAATGTCCAAAGGCGGCATGGCGAAAATGATGCGCGCGATGAAGGGCGGCGGTGGCATGCCACCTGGAATGGGCGGCCCAGGTGGCATGGGGTTTTAAAAGTTAAAGATACAAGAAATCTTCACCACAGAGTCACAGAGGACTCAGAGACAAGATTTACTGTTGTTAACAGCGCCGTACGGCGCGATTAACAACAATAAATCTTTTCTCTGCGCTCTCTGTGCCTCTGTGGTTAAAAGTTTTTTGATGTTGTTTTGCGCTTTTCATGAACCATTTTAAGGTTCTCTCAGCGCCTCTGCGTCTCCGTGGTGAACCAAATCTTGTTTTTATCCGTAAAACAGGCTTCCATCTAACGAAATAATCACGTAAAATGCGCGGTTTCCTGTGGCCGAAAGGCTTTTTTAGTTAAAGAATTTGAGAGTAAACAATGGTAACAATACGTTTATCAAGAGGCGGCGCTAAGAAAAAGCCTTTTTATCATATCGATGTTAAAGATTCACGCAGATCTCGTGATGGTCGTTACATTGAACGTTTAGGCTATTTTAATCCTGGCGCTACCGGTGGCGAACAACGCCTGGTGGTCGATATGGATCGTATATCACACTGGAAATCTGTTGGTGCACAGACATCTGAGCGTGTATCTAGTTTGATTAAACAGGCTGCTAAAGCTGCTGTATAAACAATTTTTGTCTTGTTAAAAACCTTGTTGAATAAACATGGTTAAGCAGGATAAAGCTATAGCGCAGAGCGGTACTTCGGAAAAAGTCATCTTAGGCCGAATTGCCGGAGTTTACGGCGTAAAAGGCTGGCTTAAGATTTTTTCTTATACCGACCCTATGGAAGCTATCGTCGATTACAGTCCCTGGTATATCCGGCCTGAAAACCGAAAAAATGCACCATGGACAAAGGTGGATGTAAAAGCAGGCAAACGCCATGCCAAGACAGTGGTCGCAAAACTGGAGCACTGTAATGATCGAGATCAGGCCCAGGACTTCATCGGGTCGGAAATAGCTATCGAGTTAGATCAGCTCGAAGAGTTGAGTGGCAGCAATGAATTTTACTGGCATGACCTGATCGGTCTGCGAGTAATTAACCTGCAGGGCATAGAGCTCGGTGTGGTAAAAAAGATGATGGAAACCGGTGCTAATGATGTGCTGGTGGTCGTATCTGAAGCAGAAGGGGCCGAGAAAGAAACTGTAGAGCGGCTGATTCCATGGACGATACACATGGCAATTATTGCGGTCGATCTGGAGCAGGGCATTATCGAGGTTGACTGGGATCCGGATTTTTAGCCAGGTTACTTTAAAAGTAGAAGCAGCGTTGTGAATATCTATCTCATTAGTCTGTTTCCAGAATTAATACAGCAGGCCGCAAGTTTTGGTGTGCTGGGTCGAGCGATAAAACAGCAGCAGCTAACGCTGAAATGTTTTAATCCTAGAGACTACACGGAAGATAAACATCGCACGGTAGATGACCGGCCTTATGGTGGTGGTCCCGGCATGTTGATGAAAGTCGAACCATTATATAAAGCGATAATGGCGGCAAGGGAAAAAGCCGGCGATAAGGTTAGAGTGGTTTATCTGAGCCCGCAGGGACAACAGGTAAAACAGCAGCTGTTAGTTAACACGGCAGCAACTGGAAGTGATCTGATTTTGATTGCTGGTCGTTATGAAGGTATCGACGAGCGAATCATTGAATCAATGGTCGATGAGGAATGGTCGATCGGTGATTATGTAATAAGTGGCGGTGAATTTGCCGCACTGGTGGTGGTTGATGCCATCACCCGGCTGCTTCCCGGTGTTTTAGGCGATGATGAGTCAGCCTTGCAAGATTCATTTATGCGGGGATTACTGGACTATCCGCACTACACCAGGCCAGAAACAGTTAATGGCCAGAACGTGCCGCAGGTTTTATTAAGCGGTGACCATAAGGCGATACGGCGCTGGCGTTTAAAGCAGGCACTGGGTCGCACCTGGTTGAGAAGGCCGGACCTGTTAGACGCGATAAAAAAAGACGGTTCGCGCTGGGATGAAGAGAAAGCAGAACTGCTTGCTGAATTTAAAGATGAATACCAGCAATAAAACGATGAAGTATTTCGATTTATTGTATAGATAAAAATTATATTAATTAGATTTAAGGCGCGAAAGCGGAGTAAAGATATGAGCAACATAATTCAACAGCTTGAAGCTGAACAAATGACACGTGAAGTACCAGCGTTTTATCCTGGTGATACCGTAACTGTTCAGGTACGTGTAAAGGAAGGTGAGCGTGAGCGTTTACAGGCTTTCGAAGGCGTAGTCATCGCAAAACGTAATCGTGGTTTACATTCTGCATTTACGGTACGAAAGATATCTCATGGCGAAGGTGTTGAACGTGTCTTTCAGACCTACAGTAATGCCATAGCTGAAATTGCCGTTAAACGTAGCGGTAAAGTTCGCCGTGCGAAACTCTATTATCTGCGTGGTCTAACAGGTAAGTCAGCACGTATTACCGAAAAGCTTAAAACGTCTAGCAAGAAATAAAAGCCAGATAAACAAAGTAACATTAAAAAAGAGCGGTACATTGTACCGCTCTTTTTTTTCGCTTATATTAAGGGCCTTGGAGTAAATTAATTTAGCAGGTTGTTTTGATGCGTATCTTATTTTCAGTGTTACTGGTGTTCGTCATCTGTGCCAGTAGCCGGGCAGAACAAAATAATCCCGCTGCCTCGACACCGGTTACCGAGCCAGTTCCCCAGCCTGTCCTCCAGGCTGAAAAAAAAACCACCGTCACATTTGAATCTTTAGCGCAGATGAATGAGCTTATCGAACTTGGTGTGCCCGCACTGGCACTAAGCCTGCTAGAGAGAGAACAGGAAAAACGCGAGCAGTTCACCGCTGACTGGTATGCCTTCGAGTACAGACGCATCCTTTTATTATCTGCACTCGAGCAGTGGCAGCAAATAATCGAGAGAACACGATGGTTGTTTGATACCGCAGATGCCAATAAACAGATTACCCGTAAGATTGGATTATGGTTTGAAACCCAACAGGTGATGGCTAATATACAGTTGAAAAACAGTGAGTTAGCGCTTGATCAGTTGCAGAATTTATTGTGGGGTACAGAAGCCGCACATCGAGATCCATCATTACCGGCAGTCTGGCGACGGCTGGTTATCCGTATTTATTTACAGATGCAGAAAGATGATGATGCCCGCAAAGCACTGGTTAAATATGAACGCGATTACCAGACAGAAGCAACAGATATCGACTGGATATTGTTGCAGGCGCAGGTATTGCTGAGAACCAATCGGCCTCAGCAGGCAGCTGTGCTGTTAGATAAGATCGTTACTGACGATGCGGTCGATGTCGAAGCACTATTGCTGATTGCAGAATTGCAGATTGATCCGAAACGTGCGGTAGAAATTAATCAACAGATGCGAGAGAAACTGGACGGCCAGGTACTAAGTCGACCGGCACGTTGGGCATATTCTTACGTTGCCTACAGGGCATCGAAGGTATTAGCAGATATACCCGCACAGATATTAAATCTGGAATCGATGCTTTCGTTAGGAATCAAAACCCCTGTATTTGATGATAGTTACCAGGTGACAGCCGATGATCTATGGGAGCTATACAATAAGCAGGGTTTAATTCTCGCTAATGATTACGCTCTGTTGTTCGGTAATGATACGCAATGGCAGCAATTATCAAATAAGTTAATTACCGACGAAGCTGAAAAAGCATTAGAACTAAATGCTGCGCTGGTATTGCAGACAGAAGATTTTGTAACCAAACAACAGCAGCACAAAACCATCGTAGAAATAATTGAAAAACGTAAAAACGGGCTGGAGCTGATCAATCAGCTGTACCTGCACAGTAACAAAGTTACCGATGTCAATGTCCTGCCTGACGAAGTCCGCTATCGACTAGTGGATTATGCGTTGTCAGAAGGTGATTATTCTGATGCAGCTACTATCATGAAAAGCCTGAATGAGCCTCCTGAAGGTAAGACACTGTTTGACTGGCGCATGCGTAAAGCGCGGGTATTAATACTGCAGGGTGAGTATGCTCAGAGTGAAAATCTAATACGTAAGACCTTCTCCGAAAAACCTAAGATTACCCGGCAGGAACTGGATCGATATATACAGGTGGTTTTTGATTTTCAGACGGTGCAGCAGCATCAACAGGCAATCAATTTATTTGATCTTTTATATATCGATGGCCTGGATGAAAATCTGCAGCGTGAGATATATTTCTGGAAAGCCGAATCATATTTTTTATTAGAAAAATATGACCTTGCTGCCTTATATTATTTAGAGTCTGCACGCGCAGTTACCGGAGCAGGTAACGATCTGTGGGCACAATCTGCACGTTTTAAAGCGGGTAATGCATTGATACTTGCTGAAATATATGATGACGCAGAAAAAGTATATACAGAATTATTAATCATCACCGACAGTGAAACACGTAAGGCACTGATCAATCAGAATCTGCAGAAAATCCGTTTATTAAAAAGTTCGTTAAAAAAAAGTAGTGTTGCCCTTAGGTGAGAGTATGAAGCCGGTTAAACAGCAGTATGATGTGATATTTAACACCACGATGGCTACCATTGGTCTAAAGTTTACGGGTTCCAGCTTAAGCAATGTGGCTTATTTGAGTAAACAGGCAGAGAAGGTAGCGCAAACTGAACTAGCGAAAAAAGTTAAAGCTAAAATTGAAAAATACCTGGAGTCAAAAGAAAAAAGCATCAAAGTAGAGGTAGCTTTAAATGTAACACCATTCCAGCTCAGGGTGCTGGATCAGCTGCAACAGATCCCATATGGCGAAACCCGGAGCTATGGAGATTTAGCAAAAATACTTAAAACCTCGCCGCGTGCAGTCGGTAATGCCTGTCGAAATAATCCGCTGCCCATAATCATTCCCTGCCATCGGGTCGTCGCCGCTAATGGCATCGGTGGTTATGATGGCGCGACGCAGGGTGAAACACTGGATATAAAATATTATCTATTAAGGCTTGAAGGCGCTGTTTAAGTAAGTTTTTTCGCACTTTTTCGCTTGATAACACATAAATCATCCCCATATCTATCGCCATTAACAATTTCTTAGTCATTTATATATTTCTGGAGTAAATAATGAGCGTTGAAGCGAGTAAAGAAACCCTCGAATTTCAAACTGAAGCCCGTCAAATTCTGCATTTGATGACCCATTCACTGTATTCAAATAAGGAAATTTTCCTTCGTGAACTGGTTTCTAATGCTTCTGATGCATGCGATAAACTGCGTTTCGAAGCCATCGGTAACGACAGTCTGTATGACGGCGATGCTGAATTATCGATAACGGTTGAATACGATGAAGAAGCAAATACGATCAGTATTATCGATAACGGCATCGGTATGTCACGCCAGGAAGTCATCGACAATGTGGGTACAATTGCCAGTTCGGGAACTAAAAAATTCCTCGACGCGATGTCCGGCGACCAGGCCAAAGATGCACAGATGATCGGCCAGTTTGGTGTTGGTTTTTACTCCAGCTTCATCGTTGCCGACAAGGTGATGCTGGAAACACGCCGTGCTGGCGCCTCTGCTGATGAAGCGGTTCGCTGGGAATCAGACGGTGAAGGCAGTTTCTCGCTGGAAAATATCGATAAAGAAAGCCGTGGCACCAAAGTCGTGTTACATCTGAAAGAAGGTGAAACCGAGTTTGCCAGCCCATACCGTATAAAAAACATTATCAAACAATATTCAGATCACATCTCTATCCCAGTGATGATGGCCGAAGAAGAGCTGGATGATAAAGGCGATGCGAAAAAAGATGATGAAGGTAATGTCATCACTAAACTGGAGCGTGTTAACACTGCAGCAGCACTGTGGGCGCGTGAAAAAAGTGACATCAGCGATGAAGAATACAATGAGTTTTATAAACATGTGAGCCTGGATTTTGCTGACCCGTTGAGCTGGATACATTCACGGGTCGAGGGAAATCAAAGTTACACCTCATTATTGTATGTGCCAACCAATCCGCCATTTGATCTCTTCGACCGTGATCATAAACGTGGCATAAAGCTGTACGTGAAACGTATTTTTATCATGGATGACGCTGAGCATCTGATGCCGAACTACCTGCGTTTTGTCAAAGGTGTTATTGATTCTGATGATCTGCCTTTAAACGTATCGCGTGAAATCTTGCAGCAGAATAAAGTCATCGATCGTATTCGCGGCGCTTCCGTGAAGAAAGTGCTGACTATGCTGGAGTCGATTCAAAAGAACGATGATGAAAAGTATGCGACCTTCTGGAAGTCATTCGGCCAGGTGTTAAAAGAAGGCCCGATTGAAGACGTGGCAAATAAAGACCGTATCGCTAAATTGTTGTTGTTCGCAAGTACGCATAATGATAACGATGAGCAAAATGTTACTCTGGATGAGTATATTTCCCGTATGCCGGAAACGCAGGAAAAGATCTATTACATCACTGCCGATAATTACACCGCAGCGAAAAACAGCCCACACCTTGAGGTATTCAGGAAAAAAGGTATCGAGGTGCTGTTATTAAGTGACCGCGTGGATGAATGGCTGGTATCGCATCTGACCGAGATAGAAGGTAAAAAACTGCAGTCAGTCGCACGCGGCACACTGGATATCGATGAGGAAGAAGACAAGAAAGAGCTGGAAGAAAAAGAAAAATCCTATGCTTCCATTATCGAGCATGCGTCTAAGGTATTAGGCGATAAGGTGAAAGAGATCCGCTTGTCAAAACGTTTGACCGACTCTCCTTCGTGCCTGGTTCTGGAAGAACACGACATGAGCGCTCAGATGCAGCAGATTATGGAAGCAGCGGGACAATTTGTACCCAAAGCGGCGCCGGTACTGGAGTTAAATGCAGACCATAACCTGGTGAAAAAACTCAATGACATCACTGATGATGCCCTGTTTGAAGATTATGCGCATCTATTATTCGAACAGGCGCAATTGGCAGCCGGTGCACCGCTGGAAGATGCTGCAGGTTTTGTCAAACGAGTGAATAAATTATTAGATAGTTAACTATGGATAGTTAAATAATTTAATTTTTAACTAAAGCGGTGTTTGTTGTTGATTCAGAGTCGATAACAGCACCGCTTTTTTTATTATTTACGGCGCAATAATTTCCAAAATCACGCCAGCACAGTTATACTTTGGCATGCCAGAATTTTCCCTCCAGAATAGAATGAATATCTCTAAGCTATTGATTTTTTTGTTTATATTGAGCCTTTCTCCGGTTGCTTCGATGGCCGAAGAGGGTTACAGCGCAGAGGTGCGCTACCTGCATGTGCAGAAAGGGCAAACCCTGCACAATATCGTGAAACGGCTGTACCCTGACCGTCCTCAGGATTGGCCGAAACTGACCAAAGATATCGTGCGGCTTAATACTCATGCCTTCATCAACAGTGACCCGACCAAGATGAAAGCAGGCGTGCGGCTGAAATTGCCACAAAAAGTCGTCATTCAAACTGCGGCGGAGAAAGCGAAAAAAGTAGGTGTTGTGGTTGAGATGAGTGGCAGTGTTTTGGCGGTGGATAAATCAAAAGTGTCCCGCGCCCTGTCTAAAGGTTCGTCAGTTTTTCTTGGTGATAAGGTCATTACCGGTGAAACCGGTTATGTTCGTCTGCAGATGATCGATAAAGCCGTACTGGATCTGCGTTGCTTCAGTATTATGGTGATTGAAGACTATGCGCTCAACAATACCAGTCGTCGCAGTATCTTAAATCTGTTACAGGGGAGCTTGAAAAAAGTGACTGGTGAGATCGGTAAGATGGCTGACGATGTTTATGAATTAAGGACGCCGGTGGCCAGTGTCGGCGTGCGGGGAACCGAATACGCTTTACGCGTTTTTCAGTCCAAAGGTTGTGGAGGCACACTCGATGCTGATGACGGGCTTTACCTGGAAGTCATCAAAGGACTGGTCGATATACATAATGTAGCCGGCAAAGAAGTGATCGCCAAGGGTGAGACAGCTTATGTGCCGTTGCCCAAAGCAGCGCCGCAGAAAACAAAGATAAAACCAGGAATCATCAAACCTGTTGAAAAAGTAGAGGTGGTCGAACCTGAAGATGAGGGGACCAGTCTGTGGTGGTGGCTGTTAGGCATCGTTGGCATAGCGCTATTGATATGACAGTAGATATATAAAACCAATGCCTGACAGTATACGAATAGACAAGTGGTTATGGACCTCGCGATTCTTCAAGACCAGGCAACTAGCTACGGCAGCAGTGAATGGCGGTAAAGTCCATCTAAATCATCAGCGTGTGAAAGCCGGGCGCCTGGTTAAAGCGGGTGATGCCTTGTCCATACAGAAGGATAGTGTGCTTTATGAGATAACGATTATCGGCATCAATCAAACCCGTCGGCCAGCCAAAGAAGCCTGCCTGACATATGAAGAATCAGAGCAGAGCCGCTTAAAACGAGAGCAGGAACTGGAGATGAAAAAACTGGCATCGGCATCACGTCCGGTACCATTGCGCAAGCCCGGTAAACGTGAACGTGAGCAGTTGCGCCAGTTTAAACAGAAACAGTAAGCTATCTATAACAGAGATAAATCATGGGCAGGCCAGTTACGCCACAACTTACCGCTGATGTCATCATCGAAATGCCATTACTTGAAGACAGACCGATCGTTCTGATTGAACGAAAATTTGAGCCTTATGGCTGGGCGATCCCTGGTGGTTTCGTCGAAGTTGGAGAAACCATTGCCACGGCTGCGCGCCGTGAGGCACTGGAAGAGACGACACTGGAGGTCGAGCTGGATGTTTTATTAGGCATCTACTCAAACCCAAAACGTGACTTCAGGGGCCATACCGTCTGCGCTGTGTTTGTCGGTAATGCCACGGGTAAACCGATAGCGGCAGATGATGCCAAAGATATCGCCGTATTTGATCCCTTCAATATCGACGTTGAGTTAGCATTTGATCATAGTCAGATCCTGCTTGATTACTGTGCTTATCGACGTGACGGCACGATCAAATTACCTGAATAACTGGCTGTGTGATCGATGTCAGAGAAGAAATTACTATTCTGGCGTGTTTTCAGTCGAGATTTATACCTGACATGCTGATATATGAATGGTTACGGTTTTTATAAGTCTCTGTTTTTGGTATAATTTTCTTTTAACAATAAATTAGAATCTTTTCAGGGTATTTCTTCATTGAGTAATCGAACGCTGTCTATTGATGACCGCACATATGACTATCTTTGTGATGTGTCAATTAACGAGCCTGACCTGTTGCGTCAGTTGCGTGAAGAAACCGCACAACTTGAATATTCAGTGATGCAAATTTCCCCTGAACAGGGACAATTCATGTCACTGCTGATCAAGATGATGGCAGCTAAACGGGCTATAGAGATTGGCACATTCACCGGTTACAGCTCGATCTGTGTAGCCAGTGCGATGCCGGAAGACGGCAGATTGATCTGTTGTGATATCTCGCCGCAGTGGACCTCAATCGCAGAAAAATACTGGGCGCTGGCAGGACTGGAAGAAAAGATCGAGTTATACACGCAACCAGCAGAGCAGACATTACAAAAGCTGCTGGATGACGGTGCAGAGAACACATTTGATTTTATTTTTATCGATGCCGATAAGCAGAACTACATCAGCTATTACGAAATGGCCTTACGACTATTGAGAAAGGGTGGCATCATTGCTGTTGACAATACCCTGTGGTCTGGAGCGGTTGCCGATCCAGACAATATTGAACCGGGAACAAGAGCGATCCGTCGTTTTAACGATATGCTAAAAGAAGATAGACGTGTTAGTAGCAGCCTGCTTACGATTGGTGATGGCTTAACCTTGATATTAAAAGAATTCGATTGATATGCTGAACTGGATAAAATCATTAAAAAGAAAATCATCGTCTCGCAAACGTGTGCAAAAAAAACAGGTGGCAAAGACACATGCGCCAAAAACACGTGCAGCTTCAGACTCTACCGCGGTTGAACATGCCGCCATCAATAAAGCAGTCATACTCTCACGTGGCGAACATGGCATCTCGCGAAATAATATCGATAAACATGCCTTAAAAGTATTGTATCGGCTGCATAACGCTGGTTACCATGCCTGTCTGGTCGGTGGTGCAGTGCGTGATCTATTGCTCGGTGTGACACCAAAAGATTTCGATGTGGCGACGAATGCAACGCCTGAACAGGTCAATAAGTTATTCCGTAATTGCCGACTGATAGGCCGCCGCTTCCGTCTCGCGCACGTTCATTTTGGTCGACAGATTATCGAGGTGGCAACTTATCGAGCCAATCATGACCTGTCACAATCAGGTATTCAGGATGAAAGCGGCCGTATCGTTCGTGATAATGTATTTGGCGATCTGGCCGATGATGTCTGGCGACGAGATTTTACGGCTAATGCACTGTATTACGATATCTCCGATTTTAGTGTCATCGATTTTGTCGGTGGTTTCGAGGATATCAAACGCAAGCGTCTGCATCTGATCGGTGACGCAGAGACACGTTACCGTGAAGATCCGGTGAGGATGTTACGTGCACTGCGTTTTTCGGCAAAACTGGGATTTGATATCGATTCTGCAAGTGAAACGCCGATCCATGAGTTTGGCCATCTGTTACAGGATATTCCCGCGGCCAGACTGTATGAAGAAGTCTTAAAACTATTTCATTCCGGGCATGCGGTGCGCAGTTTTGACTTACTGATGGAGTTTGATCTGCTGCAATATCTGTTTCCCCTGGCCGCTGAATCCATCGAGCAGGATGAATCAGTCATGCAGGTACTGACTATCGCGATGCAAAACACGGATGACCGTATCAAAAACGACATGCGTGTTACGCCGGCATTTTTATTTGCTGCACTATTGTGGCACCCGGTGAATTCACGTGTACATGAGCTCGTCGATAAAGGTATGCCATATTCGGTTGCGATACAAAAAGTGGCGACACGAGTTTTAAGTCAACAATCAAGCAGTGTCTCCATACCAAAACGATTTACCAGTACCATGCGTGATATCTGGGGCCTGCAGACTCGCTTCCATTATCGTGCTGGAAAACGCGCAATGGCGGTACTTGAACATGAGAAATTTCGTGCCGGTTATGATTTTTTGTGCATTCGCGCCCAGGCGGGTGAAGCAGCGACGAATGGTGATATAGAGCAGGACTGCCAATGGTGGACGGATATACAGAAGCAGAGCAAAGAACAGCAAAAAAACGCATTACTTAACCAGCCGGGTAAAAGCACCAGGAAAAAGAAGTCTAAGCAGACGACTAAAAAGAAAAAGATCAGCCAGCCAGAAAACAAAGCAGAGTAGTGAAGCTAAGTATGGTGAAGGTGAATACGGCAACTGCAAAAAACGATTATTCAGGCATCTATATCGGTCTGGGCAGTAATATCGAACAACCTTATCGACAGATAAAAAATGCGATTACGGCATTAAATGATTTACCAGGTACCAAAGTGTTAACAGATTCAGGTTATTTTAAAAGCAGACCGATGGGCCCTGCGGATCAGCCGGATTATGTCAATGCGGTTGTTGAATTACAGAGCACCCTGGCTGCAACAGCATTACTGGAACACTGCCAGTTGATAGAGCAGCAACAGGGCCGGATAAAAAAGCGTCATTGGGGTGAGCGTAGTATCGATCTGGATATCCTGCTATATGCCGGGCAGAAGATTACGACGGACGATCTCACCGTGCCGCATCCGGGTATCTGCCAGCGTGACTTTGTTTATCTGCCGTTATTAAAAATTAATCCTGAGATAGAGATACCCGCTAAAGGTCTGTTACACGATATCGTTCAGGCCGCTGGAACACAGGCGGAAAAAACATTGAACACTGATTATGATTGTCAGTTTGCAGGAAATATTGAATGAGCTCTCAGCTTGAACACCAAGAGTCAGCCTCGAAAAAAACATCAAACGTCCCGGGTTATATCGTAGTGGAAGGGCCAATCGGTGTCGGTAAAACAACCCTGGCGAATAAACTTGCGAAGTCTTTTGGCAGCGACCTGCTGCTTGAAGGTGCCGATGAAAATCCGTTCCTGGAAAAGTTTTATGATGATCCGAAGGCTGCTGCACTGCCGACACAGATGTTTTTTTTATTGCAACGTGCACGTCAATTAAAAGCGATGAAACAGGAAGATATGTTTAACCCTGTACGTGTGGCTGATTTTTTGATCGAGAAAGACCGTCTGTTCGCCGAGCTGACATTGGACGCTGATGAACTTGATCTGTATGAACAGGTTTATGCCAGTTTAACCATTGATATTCCGCGACCAGACCTCGTGGTTTATCTACAGGCACCGGTAGAAGTACTGTTGGAACGTATTCAGAAACGCGGTTTAAAACATGAACGATTTATCGAGGCGGCCTATCTGCAACGTCTGTGTGATTCTTATATCCAGTTTTTTTATCAGTACAACAATGCACCATTATTAATCGTTAACGCTGCCGATATTGACTTTGCTAATAATGACGCAGACTATCAGCTATTGCATCAGCAGATAACTGAAGTGCAATCTGGGCGACACTATTTTAATCCGACACAAGTGGCGCTTTAAAGCATGAGAATAGATAATAGTTAACAGTGGGTAGTTGTAGGAGCGGATTGTAATCCGCGATTTTTTTCCAGAGCAGCATGGTTTCATTCTGGACCATAGTAAATATTTGTTATGAGCACACAAACTGATACAAGAAAAAAAGTAACTGTACGCAGACTGGCTGAGATGAAGCAGGCAAAAGAAAAAATTGCCTGCTTGACCGCCTATGATGCAAGTTTTGCGCAGTTGCTGGAAAAGATCGGGGGTTGATGTCGTACTCGTTGGTGATTCTTTAGGTATGGTTATCCAGGGTGAAGAGACCACCTTACCGGTTTCAGTTGAGGATATGTTATACCACACGCAGTGTGTTGCCAGAGGGCTAAGTAATGCGTTATTGGTGACCGATATGCCGTTTTTAAGTTTTACCTCTGAGCAGGAAGCCGTACTGAACGCTGGCCTGTTTATGAAACAGGGCGGTGCGCATATGGTGAAGCTTGAGGGTGGCGTCGATCAGGCAGAGACAGTTTCTGCATTAAATAAAAATGGCATTCCTGTGTGTGCCCACCTGGGTCTGCAACCACAATATGTGCATAAGATCGGTGGTTACCTGGTGCAGGGAAGAGAGCCGTCTGCCGCGGATAAAATGCTCGAGGATGCTCTGGTGTTACAACAGGCAGGTGCTGATCTCATGTTGCTCGAATGTGTGCCAGAGCTTTTGGCCAATAAGATCACCCAGGCCTTAGATATACCTGTCATCGGCATCGGCGCCGGTGAAAAGTGTGATGGTCAGATTCTTGTCCTGTATGACATCCTTGATATCAGCCTCGGACTCCGGCCTAAATTCAGTAAGAACTTCATGGCCTCTGCAGACAGTATCGAAGAGGCTATTCAGCATTATGTGGCTGCGGTAAAAGAAGGTGAGTTTCCTGCTGCTGAACATGTCTTCGCTTAACAACTGTATCCTTTATCATGTCGATGATCGTTTGCAAAAACATTGAGCAATTACGTGCGCGTATAAGCGAATGGCGTAACAAAAAAGAAAGCATTGCTTTCGTACCTACCATGGGTAATCTGCATGCGGGTCATCTATCACTGGTCGAGCTCGCGCAACAAACAGCAGCGCATGTAGTGGTTAGTATTTATGTCAATCCATTGCAGTTCTCACCGGATGAAGATTTTTCAAGTTATCCGCGCACATTGGATGAGGATTTAAAAAAACTCGAAACCAGCGGCGTCGATATGGTGTTTATCCCGGATACTTCGATGATCTATCCCCGCGGTGAAACACGGAGCAGTTTTGTTGAGGTGCCGGTTTTATCCAGTATCATCGAAGGCGAGTTTCGTCCCGGTTTCTTTAAAGGCGTTGCTACGGTCGTGCTGAAGCTATTCAACATGGTGCAGCCAGATTATGCTGTTTTTGGCGAAAAAGACTTTCAGCAGTTACTCGTTATCAGGCAGATGGTTAGTGACCTGAATCTGCCCGTAGAAATCGTTGCCGGCGAGATAAAACGGGAACCTGATGGTCTTGCCATGAGCTCACGCAATAACTATCTGAATGCACCCGATAGAGAGAAAAGTTGTTTACTGTCGCAGACACTGATGGACTGCCGTCGTCAGATAGAGCAGGGTATCAGCATTGAACAGGCTGAAAATAACTGTGTCGACAGACTGGAAAACCATGGTTTTTCAGTGGATTATGTTACTGTCAGGGAAACTATTAGGCTACAAAGAGTGTCAAATCAGGAAATTACAGGTAATAATGAATTAATTGTCCTGGCTGCTGCCAAAATTGGTGATACTCGCTTAATTGATAATATGAAATTTGTGCGCTCAGATGAAGCGTGAAAAGTGAACAGGACTTGATGCAATACCGCGTATAAACGATAATACACGGATTCATGGCCGATTTAGCATCTTTTAATAGCTATCGCCGATAACCTGAATAGATATTTATGGAAATTACACTTTTAAAATCAAAACTTCACCAGGCAACCGTCACCCTGACAGAACTGGAATACGAAGGCTCATGTGCGATAGATGCCGATCTGCTGTCGGCTGCCGGAATTAATGAGTACGAACAGATCCATATTTATAATCTAAATAATGGTAATCGCTTCACTACCTACGCTATTCAGGCAGAAGCAGGCAGCGGTGTGATTTCGGTAAATGGCGCCGCAGCACATAAAGCCAACAAAGGTGACCGTGTCATCATCTGCTGTTACGCCAGATTATTACCGCATGAAGTGGCAAACTTTAAACCGACACTGGTTTATCTTGATGCTGCGAATCAGATTATGCGCACCTCAAATCAGATCCCCATTCAGGCAGCTTAGAGCTGTTAACCTAGAGTCATCGATTTATTCTGACTGCTGTTGTTTTAACTCTTTCAGCGTGGCTTCATTATTACAAAATTCGATGTTAGAGATATCGAGATCTGCGGTCGCCAGTTTTTCATCACACTCGTCGGTATTATTACAGTCCGAACATTGACTCATCTGCTGATGGATATCCTTAACCTTGGTCTGATAGATATATTCGGTCTTGTTGATACCCAGTGCAGTAAGCATATTGCTCAGACGTAAGCGGTTAAATTCCTGCTCGAGTGAATGGTGAAACTTTCTGCCATTGATCAGGTTTATCGAAATGGTATAGAACAGGCGTAACATAAAACCTGTCACTAAAAGCGCAAGTGCGCCACCCACAATCATCGTCATTGTATCCATCGCGATATGGTAACAATGGCCGAAATAAATCTATTGATTTATATCATGAAGCGGTGAGTTTGAATTTAATTGTATAAACAGTATTTAACTTATGTCCGCAGGTTTAGCTAGACGGGTGCGAATGCTTTCGCACCCCTGCGGTTTAAGCGTTAACCTGTATTGCGCATGCCCGCTGCGATCGCGTTGATGCTGCGCAATAAGGGATTTAACCATTTTGCGCGTTCTTCATCACTGAGTGATTCATCACGGTAACGTTTCAACAGTTTGACCTGTATGTGGTTGAGCGGGTCAAGGTACGGATCCCTGCGCATGAGTGACAGTGCCAGTGGCGGAATATCATCTAACAGCCGTGTCATGTTGGATACCTTGAGGGTGATCTCCAGCGTTCTATCATGTTCATCTCGAATCATCTCGAAGATGCGTTGTCCGGTCTCTGGCGAAATACATAATTCGGAATATTCTTTAGCGGTATTCATATCCGCTTTATACAGAGCCATTTCGGTATTACTTAACAACGCCCTGAAATAGGGCCAGTTTTCATACATGGATTGCAGTTTTTGCAGGCGTTTTTCCTGATTCTCGACGCCATCGTCTCTGATCCACTGGTACAGGGCAGAGCCAATACCGTACCATGCCGGCAATGTATGTCTTGCCTGCGCCCAGCCAAATACCCAGCCGATGGCACGTACCGATGATTTAGAACGGTCACCCGGTTTGCGATGCGAGGGGCGTGAGCCGATGTTCATTAAGCCGATTTCGCTGACCGGTGTGGCTTCATAAAAATAATCCAGGAAACCTTCCGTATCGTCGGTTAACTGTCGGTAGCTGTTTTCACCGTATGCCATGATCTCGCGCATGATCGACATGTTTTCTTCGGTAGCCGTAGAGCTGCCCGGTAGAATTTGATAGCGGCTGGCCAGCATTAAACCCGTGACGCCGAGCGTTAATTCATAAACGGCAGTCTCAGGGTTGCTGTACTTGTTCGATAAAACCTCGCCCTGTTCGGTGAACTTGATCTGGCCATGTACCGTACCTTCCGGTTGTGACAGGATGGATTCATGTGTTGGGCCGCCGCCGCGACCGATAGTGCCACCACGGCCATGGAACAGGCGGCAGTCAATCTGATGCGCGTCGGCTAGCTTCATGGCTTTTTGTTGCGCTTCATATAACTGCCAGGACGATGCCAGTATGCCGCCGTCCTTACAGGAATCTGAATAACCCAGCATCACTTCCTGCAGGTTACCGGATGCGGCCAGCAGGGTTCTATAGGTTTCATCATCGTACAGATGTGACAGTACGCTCTCGATGTGATTCAGGTCTTCGATGGTCTCAAATAAGGGTGAGATGCGGATATTACAGAACCACTCATCTTTAACTTTGCCAGCCAGTCCAACCAGGCTGGCAAGCATCAGAACTTCGAGTACATGGCTGGCCTGGTGGGTCATCGAGATGACATATTCACCAAAAGCACGCTTACTGATTTCGCCATGCATTTTTGCAATAACTTCAAAAACGGCGAGTGTTTCTTTGTTGGCATCATTGAGCAGAGAGCGATCAAACTCGATGCCGCTGCACTGGTTTTCAATCAGCTCGGATAACAGTTTGATGCGTGCTGACTCATCCAGTGAATCATATTCGTCGTGGGTGTTGCTCAGTTTAAGAATCTGCGCCACGATATCTGTGTGGCGTGTTGATTCCTGGCGGACGTCCAGATGCATCAGGTAAAAACCAAAGGATTCAACCAGTCGAATCAGGTCGGTGAGGGCAACGTCTGCAATCTTGTGGTCACCGTCACTGTCCAGTGAGTCGCGAATCAGCATCAGGTCATCGAGAAATTCATCTTCGGAGGCATACGCATGGGTATAGTTGCTGACATCTGTCGTTGCATCAGCGATGAGTGCACGCGTTTTATCCAGATTCTGCTGGATCCGATGGCGCATGAAGGCTATTTTTCTCTGATACGGTGAATGTGTATACGCTAGCGGATTGTTAATAAAAATATCAAAACGCATATTTTCATCTTTATTCAGACTTTCATTGAATTCACGGCTGGTGGTGCAGAACTGGTCGGAGTGGGTCAGGTGTTTGAACGTATCATTTAAACGTCTGATGTATTCCTGTAACGTGGTTCTCGATTGCAGGCGCAACGCAAGTTCAGTCGTTTCCGGTTTAACATTCGGGTTGCCATCACGGTCGCCACCTATCCAGGAGCCGAATTTTAGAAAACTCGGCACGGTAATCTGTGCTGTCGGATAGTGATCGCGGATGCGCTCTTCCAGGTTGCGATAGACCACGGGAACCGCGTCAAACAGACTTTCTTTGAAATAATAAATACCGTTTTTAATCTCATCACGAACCTGAGGTTTGTTCTCTCTGACCTCATCGGTACGCCATAAGATATGGATATGCGTCTCTAATTCATCGATCACCACCTGACGCTGTGCTTTACCCAGGCGGGTATCACTGAGTTTTTCGTTGGTCAGGAAGATTCGGCGCAGGGCATATAAGATACTGCGACGTTTTGCCTCGGTCGGGTGTGCGGTAATCACCGGAATATAAGTGAGACGGTCAAGCAGGGTTTGCAGGCGTTCTGCAGACATGCCCATATCGATAAAATCACGTAATGCGGAATCAAAGGAACCGATCCAGAGTTCACCGCCGGTACGCATCTGGCGGCGTCTAAGCTGTAGCTGTGAAGCTTCTTCGGCGACATTAACCAGGCTGAAATAAGTACTGAATGCTCTCACGACCTGGTTCAGGGTTTCTTCGTCCAGGGATTCGATGAGTGACATTAAATGCTGTCTTTTCTTGTTATCCTCTTCCTTGTGCAGTTCGATGAACCCGGTACGCAGTTTTTCTACGGCATCATAAACTTTTGCGTCAGTGTTGGCTAAAAGCACATTGCCAAGCAAGTTGCCGAAAAGTTTTACCTTGGCGCGCAATTGTTTGTCTGTGGATGCAGTATTGAGCAGACCAGCCAGTTTGTGCGGTTGATCAGGATTATTTGGGTTTGATTCCAGCATAGTATTCATAAACAGTACGGTGCGCGTCGAAAGATAGTGGCAGAAAAGCAGGTAATTATACCGTATTTAAGCAATTACTTACATTGTTAAACCAATCGCCATAATAATTACTTCAGCAAGCACAATTTAGTGTTGGTGAAATTCTGGTTTTTGAACTAACCTTGTAGCAATTGAAACCATAAAAATGTTGTTGTTATGTCCAAATTAACAGATCGAGCCTCATGGAAAGCGCTAGAAGCGCACTTTGCGCAGATGAAAGATGTTCAGATGCGAGATTTGTTCGAGCAGGATAAGGATCGGTTTAAGAAATTCAGTACCCAGATGGATGATATTCTGCTGGATTTCTCAAAAAACCGCATCGATGACGAAACCTTTAGCTTATTGTGTGACCTCGCCAGAGACATCGATGTACAGAAATGGCGTGATGACATGTTTTCAGGTGAGCCGATCAATATTTCTGAATTTCGCCCGGTATTGCATACAGCGCTGAGAAATCGCAGTAATACGCCAGTGTATGTTGATGGTGAAAATGTGATGCCGAAGATTAACCGGGTGCTGGCGCAGATTCGCTATTTTACCGAACGCGTTCGTGGCGGTCATCTTCGTGGTTACAGCGGGCAGTTGATTACCGATGTAGTCAATATTGGTATCGGTGGTTCAGATCTTGGTCCGCATGTCGTCTGCGACTCGATGAAACCTTTTGCGCAACGTGGTATGAATGTGCATTTTGTGTCTAATATTGATCCCACACATCTGACTGAAATTTTAAAATTTGTTGAGCCTGAATCGACCCTGTTTATCGTTTCATCGAAGACCTTTGGCACCCAGGAAACCATGTTAAATGCACAGAGTGCGCGTCAGTGGTTTGTCGAAGTCACCGGTAACGAAAAAGCGGTTGCTCGTCATTTTGTTGCGGTAACGGCCAATAAACAAGCGGCTGCTGAATTTGGCATACTGGAAGAAAATATGTTCGAGTTCTGGGACTGGGTTGGTGGCCGTTATTCATTGTGGTCAGCCATCGGCTTACCGATAGCGCTTTACCTGGGTATGGAGCGCTTTGAAGAACTGCTCGAAGGTGCGCATGCCATGGATATGCACTTTAGATCGGCACCTATAGAAAAAAATATGCCGATCATCCTGGCTTTACTCGGTGTCTGGTATAACAACTTCTTTGACGCACAAAGCCATGCGGTTATGGCGTACAACCAGTATCTACGACGGTTACCCGCATTTCTGCAGCAACTGGATATGGAGAGTAACGGTAAAACCATCGACCGGTCTGGTAAGCGCGTGGATTATCTCACCGGGCCTATTATCTGGGGTGAGACGGGCAGTAACTGCCAGCACGCTTTCTTCCAGCTATTGCATCAGGGCACCAAACCGGTGCCAGCGGATTTTCTTATTCCTGCCCGCAGCAAAAACCCCCTGGGCGAGCAGCATTGTGTTCTGCTGGCGAATTATTTCGCACAGACACGTGCGCTGATGAAAGGCAAGACAGAAGCTGAAGCCCGTGCAGAGCTTGAGGCTGCCGGTTATTCTGAAGAAGTGATCAAAGACGTATTGCCGCATAAAATATTTGAAGGTAATAAACCGACCAACTCGATCATATTTGAAAGCCTGGACCCGCGAACACTGGGTGCTTTACTGGCTATGTATGAGCACAAGGTATTCGTGCAGGGAGTCATCTGGGATATCAACTCCTTTGATCAGTGGGGTGTGGAATATGGCAAACAACTGGCTAGCAATATACAGAACGAGCTGTCTAACCGACAGGCGACCTCGGCGTATGATGATTCGACGAATAATCTGATCAATTATTGTATGCTATTGAAGTTTTCTGATTAACAACATTAGTGAAAAATGATTAAGTATTGTGTTGCTGCAGAGCCCAGTCGATGTGTTCGACCACCATGTCGTTACCTGATTTGATCAGTTCAGCTTTTCTGTCTTCTAAAACCTGGATAACTTCTTTTGATGTCGGCGCATTGCCCAAGGCGACGGCGATATTTCTTAACCAGCTCTGGTAACCGATGCGTCTGATGGCAGAACCCTCCGTCTCTTTTAGAAAGGTGTTTTCATCCCATTGAAATAGATCGGTCAGTGCGGGTGCGTCCAGCGGATGACGGGTAAAAAAGTCCGGTTCAGAGGTGTGTTGAGAAAAACGATTCCACGGGCAACATAACTGACAGTCATCACAGCCATAGATACGGTTGCCGATGGCTGTGCGGAATTCGACCGGGATGCTGCCGTGCAGTTCGATGGTTAAATAAGAGATGCAGCGCCTGGCATCCACTTTATAGGGTGCAACGATGGCTTTGGTGGGGCAGACATCGATACAGGCGGTGCATGTACCGCAGTGATTTTGTCTCGCAGCCTCATCTTTTGAATCAGCAGGCAGCGGCTCTTGTGATATGGGCAGCGGCAGATCGGTGTATATCTCACCAAGAAAGAACCAGGAGCCGGCTTTTTGATTGATCAGGTTGCTATGTTTGCCTATCCAGCCGAGGCCGGATTTTTCCGCCAGTGCTTTCTCCAGTACCGGTGCGCTATCGACAAATACCCGGTAACCAAAATCGCCGATAGTGTGACTGATACGTTCTGACAGTTTTTGCAGGCGTTTGCGCATGACTTTATGGTAATCACGTCCCAGTGCGTAACGTGAGATAAAACCCAGCGTTGAATCAGCGAGTACGCTGTCGGATAATTCACAGTCCGGTGGCATGTAATCCATGCGTACCGAGATCACACGACAGGTATTGTCGACCAGTTGCTCTGGATGGCTGCGTTTTGAGCCATGTTTGTACATATAATCCATCTCGCCATGAAAACCTGCAGCCAGCCAGTCGTTCAGGTGTCTTTCATGTGTCGACAGATTGATATCAGCAACGCCCAGTTGCTGAAACCCTAATTCTTTTGCCCATACAGTTATCTGCTCTAATAGTTGGCTGTAATCTATGTTCTCTGAGTTGGCAGGCATACGGGTATTTTAGTCTGTTGCAGGGGTTTCGTCGTTAGTCTTTTGCCTGTGTCAGCCAGCGTTGAGACTATTCACCGGCGAGCAAAGACAAATGGCCTGTTTTAACGCTAAAATAGCGCCCCGACAAAATCAGCAACAGTTGAGATCTATGACAGTTCGTACCCGATTTGCCCCCAGCCCGACCGGTTATCTTCATGTAGGTGGCGCCCGTACCGCCTTGTTCTCCTGGTTATATGCCAGAAAGATGGGTGGTCAGTTTATTCTGCGTATCGAAGATACCGACCGTGAACGTTCCACTGAAGAATCCGTTAATGTCATCCTGGAGGGTATGGACTGGCTGGGCCTGGATTACGATGAGGGGCCTTTCTACCAGACAGACCAGTTTGCGCGATATAAAGAAGTGATTCAGCATTTGCTCGACACCGGGCATGCTTATCACTGTGACTGCAGTAAGGAACGTCTGGCTGATTTACGTGAGCAGCAGATGGCAAACAAGGAAAAGCCGCGTTATGACGGTTGCTGCCGCGAGAAAAATCTAGCAGCAGCAGGTAACACCGTGGTGCGCTTTAAAAACCCGCTGGAAGGCGATGTCGTTATTGATGACATGGTCAAAGGTCGTGTGGTGATCAATAATCGTGAGCTCGACGATCTGATACTTGCGCGTACCGATGACACGCCAACCTATAATCTGACGGTGGTGGTCGATGACTGGGATATGAAGATGACGCATATCATTCGGGGTGATGACCATCTGAATAATACGCCGCGGCAGATCAACATATTAAAAGCCCTGGGTGCCGAATTACCGGTTTATGCACATGTGCCGATGATCCTGGGCGATGATGGCAAACGCCTGTCTAAACGCCACGGTGCGGTCAGCGTGATGGAATATAAAGAGAACGGTTTTCTGCCTGAGGCATTGATCAATTATCTGGTCCGTCTGAGCTGGTCGCATGGTGATCAGGAGATTTTCAGTCTTGAGCAAATGATTCAATTGTTCGATGCGGTTAACGTCAATACATCGGCATCAACGTTCAACACGGAGAAGTTACTCTGGTTGAATCAGCATTATATTAAATCGAAAGATCCGGCGGTATTAGCTGAGCTATTACAGGAATATATACATGCCGCGCATTATAATACCGATAACGGCCCTGAGCTGATCGAAGTGCTGAAGGTGTTCCAGGAGCGCTGCAGTACCCTGGTTGAGCTGGCAGAAGAGATCCGTTTTCTTTATGACGATTTTGAAAGCTATGATGCAAAGCAGGCGAAAAAGCAGTTCAAGCAGGCAACATTGCCGATCATCGAAAGTTTAAAACTACAATATGAAGAACTGGATGACTGGAGTGCAGCAGCCATACATCAGGTGGTAGAAAATACCGTTAATACGCTCGAAGTTGGTTTTGGCAAAGTAGGGCAGCCGCTGAGACTAGCCGTTACCGGCCACGGTAAGTCGCCTTCGATCGATGTCACGCTGGAATTGCTGGGCAAGGAGAGAACCTTGCAACGTCTGGATCAGGCGATCGGTTTTATCAACGACCGGTATGCAGAATCAGAAACCGGATAATAACAAGCGGTTATTAGTCAAAAAATGACTAATAACCGCCAACCTGCTCAGCGGGTTACTTTCTTCTGGCCATGCCGACAAGACCAATGATTCCTGAACCGAACAACCAGGCAGCGGCAGGCACAGGCACCGCGCTTACGCTGCTCAATGAGCAGTCGCCCGAGCCGGCAATGTTGCTTGATCCCGGTGTGATGCAGCCCAGCTGAAAATCAGCAGCATTATCGTTGCTGTCTATACCGTTACTAATGCGGGAAAGACTGACGATGTCGACATTGTTATCGCTAAGGGTTAAAACACTGCCTTCGGTAAAAACTAATAGTGCGCCTTCATACGATAATGAATCGATCAGGCTGTCACTTTCGTAAAGCCCGACTGCATCCGGTGAGCCATTCTGAAGCCAGCTATCTGACGTGGTGAAACTGTAATTACAATTTGCTACCGCAGTGGTATCACTACAGATAACAAAATAACCATCAGCATCGATATCAAACCCGGACAAATCGATATTTCGATAACTTGATGAGTTCGTACCGTTGATCAACATGATCGAATAATTATCCAGCGAGACCGTTGATGCCCCGGTATTGAATAATTCGATAAATTCAGCGGTATCGGTTCCTACCTGATCATAATCGATTTCATTGATGACGAGGGCAGCATGGCTGGCAGCAGAGAAGCTGCAGGTTAATGCCAGCAGGCATGGTTTTATCAATTCAGCTTTATTAAGTCCAGTTTTCTTCATTTTTAATACTCCTTGTCGTTAAAAAATGCGCAGGATTGCGCTTCAAAACACAGCGTTTTGAAATTGAATGCGGTTGTAATGAATCAATAGGCGGGTGAAATTCAGGAAGTTGCATCGTGCACAGGCTGTGACGATACAATAAAAATGTATTGGATTTGTATAAAAGAAATGCTGGAGGCGGCAGATTATTCTGCCCCATGTCCGTATGGTGATGATCATCTTCAATCTTCCTGATTGCTATAATGTTCTGGTTTTCCTTAACCTGAACAAATACTAACCAATTATTCGGGTACTTGTAAACCTATTATTTTTAGTATTAAAAAATTAATATTATTTAGTATGCAACTAATGCTTCTAGTTTCTTTACTAAAAATCCCATTCAATATAAGATTCACCACCGATTTCGGGGCTATAGCTCAGCTGGGAGAGCGCAACACTGGCAGTGTTGAGGTCAGCGGTTCGATCCCGCTTAGCTCCACCAAATTACAGGTCAAGAATGAAGATTATCGTTACCGGCGGTGCTGGTTTTATCGGCTCTGCCGTTATCCGGCAATATATCAATGATACGGAACATGAGGTCATTAATCTAGATGCTCTGACCTATGCTGGTAATCTTGAATCACTTGCAGAGGTTGATCAAAGTCCACGATACACTTTTGAACACGTCAATATCTGCGATATGGATGAGTTGCAACGGGTTTTCCAGCAGCATCAGCCCGATGCTATCA
The DNA here is from genome assembly GCA_963752725.1 of uncultured Gammaproteobacteria bacterium. Lineage (GTDB taxonomy): Bacteria > Pseudomonadota > Gammaproteobacteria > SZUA-229 > SZUA-229. The sequence continues at coordinate 3,303 of CAVWAI010000049.1, read as the reverse complement.
TGCATCTCGCCGCAGAATCTCATGTCGATCGCTCAATCGATGGTCCCGCAGCTTTTATTCAGACCAATATCGTCGGCACCTACAATCTTCTCGATGTCGCAAAAAAATACTGGGATGGATTAACCGGTGATAAGAAACAGCGTTTTCGTTTTCATCATGTCTCTACCGATGAGGTTTATGGCGATCTGGATGAAACAGGTTATTTCACCGAAGAAACCAGTTATGCGCCTAGTTCACCATATTCGGCCAGTAAAGCTTCTTCCGATCACCTGGTAAGAGCATGGCATCGAACTTATGATTTTCCGATCGTGATAACTAATTGTTCTAACAATTATGGCGGTTATCAGTTTCCTGAAAAGTTGATACCTCTGGTAACGCTTAATGCGTTAGAAGGGAAGGCTTTACCGATATACGGTAAAGGCGATCAGATTAGAGACTGGCTGCATGTCGATGATCATGCGCGCGCATTAAGGCTGGTACTGGAAACAGGAAAAAATGGTGAGACCTACAACATCGGTGGTCACAACGAAAAAACCAATCTTGAGGTGGTGAAAACTATCTGTAGTCTGCTGGATAAACTGGTTCCTGATTCACCCTATATTCCGCATGAATCACTGATAACCTATGTAACTGATCGGCCAGGTCATGATCTGCGTTATGCCATCGATGCTGATAAGATAGCCGCAGAGTTAGGCTGGACACCAGCAGAGACCTTTGAATCAGGTATCGAAAAAACCATACACTGGTATCTGGAAAATTCTGAATGGTGTCAGCATGTTCAGGATGGAGCTTATCAGCGAGAACGATTAGGGACGAAAGACATAGTTATTAGTTGGCAGTCGTCAGTTTGTAGTTAAAAGATTTCTACTGAAAACTGCCAACTATTTAATAAAAAAACGGAGTTTTTTTATGGCATTTGAAGATTTGGACGTATGGAAACGTTCTGCAGGATTAAGCGCAGATATTTATAGGATATTGATTGATTTGAAAGATTATGGTTTCAAAGATCAAATCACTCGCTCCGGATTGTCGATTCCAAGTAACATAGCCGAAGGTATGGAGCGAAGCTCTAATAAGGAAAAAGTGCAGTTTTTATCATATGCCAAAGCCTCATGTGGCGAACTGAGAACACAAAGTTACATAGGCATGAAAATAGGCTACGTATCGAAAGATAAAGGAAATAAATGGGTAACAGAAACAAAAGAAATATCAGCAATGCTAATTGGCCTAATAAATTCAATAAAAGTGAAATAAGAATGAATATGTTTTTTCTGCCAACTGCCAACTGCCAACTGCCAACTATTTTTTTATGAAAGGAATAATTCTTGCTGGCGGCTCAGGGACGCGCTTATATCCCATCACGCAGGGGGTCAGTAAGCAGCTGACTCCTATCTATGATAAACCGATGATCTATTATCCGTTGTCGGTGCTAATGCTGTCTGGGATTACAGAAGTATTAATTATCTCAACACCTCAGGATCTGCCGCAGTTTAAAGCGTTATTAGGTGATGGCAAAAATATCGGTATGTCATTTTCCTATATAGAACAGCCATCGCCCGATGGCCTTGCTCAGGCGTTTATACTTGGTGAGGATTTTATCGGTGAAGATGATGTTTGCCTGGTATTGGGCGATAACATCTTCTATGGCCATGGCTTAACAAAAATGCTGGCGAGTTCTATCGCTAACGTTACAGATGAGAATAAAGCAACCGTGTTTGGTTATTATGTAAAAGATCCAGAGCGCTATGGTGTCGCTGAATTTGATGCTAATGGTAATGTTTTAAGCATCGAAGAAAAACCTGAAAAGCCCAAAAGTCATTACGCAGTTGTTGGACTGTATTTTTACCCGAACAGCGTGGTAGAAATTGCCAAACAGATTAAGCCATCTGCGCGTGGTGAACTCGAAATTACCACAGTTAATCAAACGTACCTTGAACAAGGTGACCTGAAAGTTGAGCTTATGGGACGAGGTTACGCCTGGCTGGATACCGGTACACATGAGAGCTTATTGGAAGCTTCGAACTTCATTCAGACGATCGAAAACAGGCAGGGATTAAAAGTGGCGTGTATCGAAGAGATAGCCTACGAGATGGGTTATATCAGTAAAGAAAAGTTAGTTGAGCTGGCGCAACCGTTTGCTAAAAATCAATATGGGCAGTATCTACTTCGTCGTTCAAATGAAGACGTTGTAATCTAATGCAAGTTACTGCAACAAAAATTCCTGATGTGTTAATCATTGAGCCCAAAGTTTTCGGTGATGAACGTGGTTTTTTCTATGAAAGTTTCAATAAGAAAAAGTTTTGTAGAAGCCAGCTGGTGTGAATGACTGAATTTGTTCAGGATAATCATTCAAAATCTTCCAAAGGTGTTTTGCGTGGATTGCATTACCAGATCAAACAGCCGCAAGGAAAACTGGTGCGTGTCAGTTACGGTGAAGTATTTGATGTTGCAGTAGATCTGAGAAAATCATCAGCAACATTTCGGTCAGTGGGAAGGTGTTATTCTATCTGCAGAAAATAAACGTCAACTTTGGATTCCACCAGGATTTGCGCACGGTTTTGTTGTGTTATCAGAAACGGCAGAGTTCCTTTATAAAACGACAGATTATTATGCGCCGGAATATGAAAGATGTATTCGATGGGATGATGCTGATTTAGCGATAGACTGGCAGTACAGCAGTGTACCTTTAATCTCTGAAAAAGACTCATCGGGAACAGCATTTAGACAAGCAGAGCTATTCGAATGAAAATTTTACTTTTCGGAAAAAATGGTCAACTCGGTTGGGAGCTAAATCGATCTTTACAGCCACTAGGTGAAGATTGTTGTTCTTGATATAGAAGAGGTTGATTTTTCTGAGCCAGAAAGCCTTCGACAAATTGTTCAAGATGAAAGCCCCGATGTTATTTGTAATGCTGTTGCCTATACCGCAGTAGACAAAGCTGAAGAGGACGAAGAGCTGGCGTTAAAAATTAACGGTGTCGCGCCTGGTGTGCTCGCCGAAGAAGCACTAAAACTAGGTGCGCTATTGATACATTATTCAACGGATTATGTTTTTGATGGAACGAAAGCAAGCCCTTACGTGGAAACGGATACAGCCTAATCCAGTCAATGCCTATGGTCGAACAAAACTGGCTGGAGAGATTAGCTGTTCAGTCATCGGGTTGCGATTACTTGATATTACGAACATCCTGGGTATATGCATCAAGAGCCAGTAATTTCATGTTAACCATGCTAAAACTCGCACAGGAAAGAGAAGAGTTGAGCGTCGTAGCGGATCAGATCGGTGCGCCAACTACAGCCATT
>CAVWAI010000048.1:0-29095 GCA_963752725.1 uncultured Gammaproteobacteria bacterium | reverse complement strand
CCGGATGGCATCTTGTCGATGAAACGCCTTACTGGATTGTTTTGCCCCTGATCGCGCTTTGGGGTGTTTGGGGTTTATGGTTTCTCCTGAAAAACAACAGCAGGAATATTTGAATTAACCGCTATAGGATAAGACAGTAGTTCGTACCGTTAATTTTTTTCAGGCTTGATTGCCAGGTAAACCACCACCAGAAAAATCACACCGCCGATAATCGAGATTAGACCGCCCAGTCCCATCAGTCCCATACCGGCGATCTGTTCGAATTTTTCCAGTCCCTGTTCTGCGCCGGCTGTTTTTCGTTGCACGCCGTAACCGCCTGACCAGGCCAGTCCGATGATGTGCATCAGTTGACCGGTGCCGTAGATTCCTGGTTGCCATCGTGCCGCCTTTCCACTGACTTTTCTGAAGCCAAGTTGTGGCAGCAGGTGATAGGTCATGCCCATGAAGGCGAGTGTTACGCCGACGATAGAACCGTGATAGTGCGCAGTGACCCTGACGTCACTGCCGCTGATCATGAAACCGATAAAACCGCCGACGCCAAACAGCAGGATGGAAAAGATCAGTGCGCTGCGTTCGATCTCAAAACCGGGGATGGGTTTCCAGCGCTCGACGATCGCCAGTGTCGTTGCCAGGCCGATGGGCACGGCTGCAAGTGCGCCGCCATATTTCATCAGCTGCATGAACCAGTACATGTGGTCACCGGAACTGACGTCAAACGAATAATAAATAAGGGGTACCATCAATACCGGTGACAGACCGAGGACGAATAAGATAAGTACAACACGCGGTGTTAGTCTGAGATAAGCGCCACTGACAGTGGCTAACCATAACCAGGCAACCAGCATTAACTGGGTGTGACTGAACTGCAGGATATGACCGCTGCCCCAGAATAGCCGGTCGTAATAAGCCTCACCGGTAAAACTTTCGTTGAGGTCAAGGTAAGACATCACCAGTGCACCGAGGGCGAAAAAAGAGGCGACCACAGCGACGAACATGCCAAAGCGTAATACGTCTCCGCCGCTATTGTTTCGCACTGCCAGCGTCGTCATCAGCATGCGAATTACCAGCAGGGCGAAGCCGAGGCCGAACAAACCGAGACCGATAAAAAATACATTGCTCTGCAATACCGGTATATAGTTGCTCATCAATGGATGGCTCTCACCGGTAAACGGCGAGACCGTTATGATGACTGTGCCGACACTGGCCAGCAGCAGAGCAATCCAGCCGCAACGCAAGCATTGGCTGGCGCTGTTATAACTCCATAATACGCCGGAAAACGCCAGGAACCAGACCAGTACGGTCAGGTCGACGTGGACCACCAGGGCAGTGCGAAAGAAATCGACCCAGGGAATGATCTCCTGAAAGAAGGGAGTGCGTGACAGTACGATCAGGATGGTAAACAGACCGCCGATGACCAGCGCGGCAAGACCAAGGAATAACCAGCCAGCCGTCATCCGTCGGGCGTCGTCATCGGCTGCAGGTAACGTAAACTGTTGCGTTAGCATGGCAAATTGATTGGGGAGCATAGGCGTTTGTTATAAATTATTCTATAGAAAGGGTTTGCTTATTTTAGATGGCGGGTCGATATCTATTGCGGATATTGTAAAGGCATTCAGCATCCAATGCATCTGCTGATTCGCAAAAGATAGTGACCTATATCATTGTCTTATGCTTAAACACAGGATAAAGTTCAGCAGGATATATCAATCAAACGGTCCGCGATACAGAGCGGTCAAACAGTTCTTATGAATACAGTCGAGTCATCTTCCACTAATAGCGCCGTTAGCCTTCACGTTGAGCAGCCCGTAACTCTCTCAGCTGCCGAGGAGAAAGATCTGACGACTAACTTTTACGTGGTCGGCGGTGTCATCAACATCGTGATGATCACGGCGTATTTTATCTGGGCTTTTGGTGCGTGGAAAAAATCGGATAAGAGGAAAGGGCGCTAACGATTCAGCCAGTTAGTCCCAGGAAAAATATTTTCGTATTTTTTTGTATTGCGTGGTGATGGTCGACGGTTGGTGCGGCTGTGAAAAAGAAGCCACCAGTCGGCCATAAGGGTCTACCAGAAAAATGGCACTGGTATGCGAGACGTTGTAAACGCCGGCCGAGGTTTCCGTTTCCATGATATAACCAGCACCAAACTGCTGTGCTACTTTGTCGATAACTGCTTTACTTGCAGTTGTAGCGATAAAATCTTTATTGAAATACGTTATATAGTCTGCGAGTTTTTCTGTAGTATCACGCTCCGGGTCGACCGAGACAAACACCACCTGCATGTCCTCTGGAACCTCACCGGTCTCATCGACCAGCAGGCCATGGATCGAACTCAATACGTAAAGTGTTGCAGGGCAGACATCGGGGCAGGAAGTGTAACCAAAAAACACGAAGCTCCATTTATCGAGAAACCTTTGCTCATTGAAAACAGCGTTGTTGTGGTCTGTTAGCTCGAAAGGCTCTAATAGTTTAAAGCCGGGACGAAGCACGCCTGCCAGTTCCTGCGGCGGTGGTGAGGGTTTGGTCAGGTAATAAGTTGCAACCATGGTGAGTAAGAAAAATCCAAATAGTACAATGGTGCCAATAGGCAATTTATTGCTCGTCATGATCGTTTTCCTTAATCTAGATAAATATGGTTATCAGTATGTACTGTCGTTTACTGACTAACGACATGATTATATTTGATGATATGTTCATTGATCATGCCTGGTTTTATCAGCTCCAGATAACCGTCAGCCGGTTTGATCGTGCAGGGTGCCAGTGAACCGCATTCGAAAATAATTTTATCCTGCATGTAACCAAATCTTTCGAACTGTACGGTTGCCTTTTCTTCCAGGTAACCAAAGTCGTCTCTTATGAATGCGCTGGTATTTATCTGTTTGCGTATTTTTTTGAAAATTTCAGGAATGACAGCCGGGTCAACGCTAGAGGCATACGGCAGCGGAATATGCAGCATGGCAACCCATTGTTGACCTTCACCGGTATAGAGTTTCATGTAGATATTATGATGATTAGTTTTTGTCGGTGTGCCGTTGTTGCCTTCGCGGGAGTAATAACCTTCAAAGATACTGGTGTTATCTGTCGCCAGCAGTGCGAAGGTGACACCGGGTAATGCGCTAAACACTGTTAACAAAGCGACAAAAATAAATTTTACTGGATGATTTTTCATTATATAAATACTCGTTTAAATAATTTTAATAGAACGCTAAACGCAGTTCTAAATTGTTAGCGATGCAATTGCTGGCTGACGAAAATGGCGGCGGTCAGTAATACGATGGCACCTGCCTGGTGCGCCGCTGCCAGTGCTACCGGCACGACTAGCAGTAAGGTGCTGATACCAAGGGTGATCTGCAACGCTAATGCCGCGAGCAACAGGTGGCTGCCGATCCTTGCCAGGGGCTGCAGTTCAAATTTTCCAGCTTTAAACCAGAATATCGGAATGAGAAGAAATAGCAGTATCGCCAGTACCCGGTGGTCAAACTGTACGGTGACGATATTTTCAAAAAAGTTGCGCCATAGCGGAGACAGATCAAACAGGCCAACGGGGATCAATCGACCGTCCATCAATGGAAAAGTGTTAAAGGCAAAACCTGCACGGGTGCCGGCAACAAAACCGCCGCTTAATGCAGTGATGAAAATCACCGTGCTGATGATCACTGCCAGACGTGCCAACGACGGATATTGTCTGCTGTCTGTTTATCTTCGGGTACAATAGGCCGAGTGCCACCCAGAGCATGTAGCCGTAGATGACGATGGCCAGTCCCAGGTGGGCGGTCAGGCGATACTGGCTGACGTGCGGGTCGTTGACCAGGCCGCTTTTAACCATGTACCAGCCCATCAGTCCCTGCAGGCCGCCAAGCACGAACATGGTGATCAGTTTAGGGGTAAGTGCTTTTTCTATTTTTCCTCTGAACAGAAAAAACAAAAACGGCAACAGAAAGATCATACCGATAGAGCGTCCCAGCAGGCGGTGGCCATATTCAAACCAGAAGATCGACTTAAACTCGCCGAGTGACATGCCGAAATTCTTCAGTTGATACTCGGGAAATTGCTGGTAGAGCAGAAAGGCTTCCTGCCACTCGGCCTGATTTAACGGCGGCAAGATACCCATGATCGGTGCCCATTGCACCATGGAAAGCCCGGAACCGGTCAGCCGGGTGACCCCGCCGAGAATGATCATGCCGAAGATAGTAGCGCAACAGACCAGTAGCCAGATAGCGATGGCTCTATGGTCTGCGTTGTTCGAGGCTGTAGATGGATTGGGCAAACTCGTTTCCTGTTGCGTGAAAGATTTTGAAGTTTAATGGTTGTGGCCTGATCTGACAAACAAAGAAAAGCTTTACCGCAGAGGCGCTGAGGGCACAGAGTAAAGCAATTGTTGATCTGGTCTCTTCACACGCTTCCGCGTGCGAAACGAATAATAAACAGCCAAGGTTCTGCTCTGCGTACTCAGTGTCTCTGTGGTAAGTTATTTTTTTTAACGTCAACTGCCAGTCTTACCTAATAACGCATTCTTCGCATTACGTATCATGGTTTTCATGGTGGATTCGCAGACTGGTTCGTGATCTATCAGATGTGCCAGACCGTGTAAGCGCGAATCATGGGTTGAAAAATGCAGCTGAAACCAGTTGTTAAGTTTCTCTTTGAATTTCTCTTCGTCCAGTACGGTGGCACCTTCAAACTCTTCGGTGATGTCACGGATTTCATCCAGCAGGCGTTCGTGATCTGCCTGGTGTTCCTTAAAATGATCATAATGGTGTTTTTCCATCATCTGCTCTTCCAGGGCAAAATGCGCGGAAATACTGCCGTAGATATCACCAAGACCGTCGATAATATCTTCCTTGTCTGCCTGAGTATCGATCAGAGTATAGATCGAATTGATCTCTTTGATCAGCTGCTGGTGTTCGTAATCGACACCCGGGACGCCGGTACAAAATTCATCACGCCATTCAATTAATGTCATCAACTGGTTCCTGTATAAAACTTAATCTGCCTATTTGTCAGTGCAGTTTTGAAATTCTAAAGAGATAATGCTTCATATTGTAATGATTTCAACACATTATGCGCCGGTGTTTTTGTGGATAAGGGAATATTGTTAGCCACAGTTTATCTGTTCAGAAATTGAGCAGATTATTCTTAATGCAGGTTTTTATCCATGATGCAGGTCATGAATGAAGTATTTAGTGCAATGTGTTGCCGATACAGTCATTAGTTCCGGTGTTTTAAGACTAATTTAAGATAGATTATTAGTCAGTTGATATAGGTCAAGTTATATCAGGCCACGTGCAGTAATCTGCGCATCTGAACGTGTCATATGGCGCAGTCGTGTGTGTCAGATGGCAGACTTTATGTATCTATTTCATGCCTTTCGGAGGGTTTGTAGGTATTGCTAAAGTCAGTGGCCACCAGCTTAATAATAATACTAAATCAGGAGACTTACATAATGTCCCAAGAAGATAATATACCTAAGACAGAGCGAATCCCTTTCTTCCAGCGAATGCTCGATAATCCATTCCTATTACTATTCATAGGTGTTGCCATGCCCACAGTTTTCTACGTTTTGTGGGGAATAATGGAAATCGCCACTATACCTGTCGCTGAATAAGGAGAAGATTAATGACTTCATTTCAACCGCCTTCAGAGCGAATCTGGTGGAACGTTCCTGTTGGAAAACAGGAGATAGTATGGATTGGTATCGCACTGGTCTGGTGTCTGATCATGTTTTTCATGATGCCTTATTGGCACATTTACGGAAAACAGAACCTGTCTAACGAAGCCTATCAGACAACGCCAGCCAAATTTCAGGCCAAAGTTGATGCCATGGTCGAGCAATACCAGGTCGGTGAAGAAGCCGGCTTTCCTATCGTTCGTCCACCTGCAGGCAGTGATGTATATATTCTGGGTAGACTGTGGCAGTGGTATCCGATTCTTGAGCTGGAGAAAGATCAGTCATACCGCGTACATCTTTCATCGATGGACTGGAATCACGGTTTTTCTTTACAGCCGGTAAATATCAATCTGCAGATTCTCCCTGGTTATGAGATGGTGGTAACCATGACTCCCGATCAGGCAGGCGACTATGCGATTGTTTGTAATGAATATTGCGGCATCGGTCACCATACCATGCTCGGCAAAATTATTGTGAAGGAGAAATAAAATGGCACAATTTAGAACTTGCCCGGACACGGGTTTCTATTTTGACAAGTCTGCAGAGAGTCTGATGAAGGCTAACGCTGTGGCGGGTGCAGTTGCACTGCTGATTGCCGGCATCATGGCATTGGGTGTTGTACTAACTCGTTGGCAGGAAGTGCATCTACTGCCTGCAGATATGTTCTATCAAGTGCTTACTGCACATGGTATTAATGCGTTGATCTTCTGGATCATCTTCTTTGAAATTGCGATCATGTATTTCGCTTCATCGACACTGTTGCGTACGCGACTGGCAGCGCCGAGATGGGCGTGGGCAGGATTTGCGTTGATGCTTATCGGCGCGGTGATGAATAACGTTGCTGTACTGCAGGGTAATTCGAGCGTGATGATGACCTCTTATGTGCCGATGCAGGCTGAGCCCCATTTCTATCTGGGTCTGATCCTGTTCGCCGTGGGTGCATTGATCGGTTGTTTCGTTTTCCTCGGTACATTAGTTATCGCCAAAGAAGATAAAACTTATGATGGTTCTATTCCACTGGTGACATTCGGTGCGCTTACAGCTTGTATCATCGCTGTATTCACTATCGCCTGTGGTGCGATCATCCTTGTTCCGACTTTCCTCTGGTCGATCGGTTACATCAATCACATCGATGCTGAGATGTACCGTATTATCTGGTGGGGTCTGGGTCACTCATCTCAGCAGATCAACGTAGCGGCTCACGTATCTGTATGGTATCTGATCACTGGTGTTTTGTTCGGTGCGCGTCCGATGTCAGAGAAAGTAAGTCGTAGCGCATTCCTGCTCTACATCTTCTTCCTGCAGCTGGCTAGTGCGCATCACATTCTGGTTGATCCAGGCATAAGCTCTGAGTGGAAAGTATTCAATACCAGTTATGCGATGTATCTTGCGGTACTGGCCAGTATGATCCACGGTCTGACCGTGCCTGGCGCGATGGAAGTTGCGCAGCGCAGCAAAGGTTATACCAAAGGTCTGTTTGAGTGGTTGCGTAAAGCGCCATGGGGAAATCCAGTATTCTCAGGTTTCTTCATCTCACTGTTTACCTTCGGTTTCATCGGCGGTATCACCGGTGTGGTCATGGGTACTGAGCAGATCAACCTGATCATCCATAACACCATCTATGTACCAGCGCATTTCCATGCGACAGTGGTAACCGGTACCACGCTGACATTCATGGCGTTGACTTACCTGTTGATTCCTCTGTTATTCAGACGTGCTCTGTTCCTGCCATGGGTAGCTAAGATGCAGCCTTATGTATTCGGCGGCGGCATGACGATGATGATCCTGTTCATGTTAGGTGCGGGTACACTGGGTGTATCACGTCGTCACTGGGACATGGACTTCACCGGTGCGGCATTAAGCTTTGAATATCCGGGTACGGCTTACCTGATGATGGCCGTTGGTGCTATCGGTGGTGTACTGGGTGTTGTTGGTGGTGCCATGTATCTGGTGGTAACTGTTGGTTCATTATTGTTCGGTAAGAAACTGGATGAATCAGCTGGTTTCCTACAGAGCTTTGGTGTACCACTGGCAGCAAGTGTTTACAATGTTGAACAACCAGAGCGCCTGCCAATGGCTGCCAAGGTAGTCGAAGAACATGGTGATGGTGGCTTTGAAGCCCCGGGTACCTTTGTTCTGGCGATGTCTCTGCTGGTGTGTTTTGTTGTTTATTACTTCATCAACTGGGATTACCTTGCATCGGTCTGGCCGCTTAGCTAGCAAGATGTAAGCTCGTAAAAAAACGCGGGGGCTGTATTGTCCCGCGTTTTTTTTCGCCAATAATTAATGTAGCGAACAAAAAATAGTTAATGTTTATGTTTCAGCAAATAATTAATCTTATGAAATTGCGTATCGGCGTCATCATGATGCTTACCGCGCTGGTCGCCATGGTGGTGACACCCGGGCAGGCACTCGATGGTCTGCAGATCCTGGTGCTGGCGTTTGCTGTACTTATCTCAGCCGGCAGTGCCGGTGCGTTTAACCAGTATTTCGAAGTTGATCTCGACTGTGTGATGCAACGGACAAAAGATCGGCCGTTTGTTACCGGACGTTTTCAAAAAAGTCCGTTGTGGATCGTGTTTATATTACTGTTGCTGGCTACTGGCGTAGGCTCGGCAGCTTTATTTTTAAATGCTGCGGCTGCGTTTTATATTTTTCTGGGCGCTTTTTTTTATGCCATTATCTACACGGTATTATTAAAACGCCGTACCTGGATGAACATCGTCATCGGTGGTGCATCCGGCAGTTTTGCTGTGCTCGCAGGTGCTGCGGCAGTCGACCCGGTACTGGGTCCGGTACCTATACTGCTGGCACTGGTACTGTTTTTCTGGACACCTTCGCATTTCTGGAGTCTGGCCATTGCCAAACATCAGGAATACGCCAAAGTCGGTGTGCCGATGTTACCGGTCGTGATCGGTGATCAGCGCACTGCTGTCGTCGTCATGGCTAACACGCTTATCCTGGTGGGGTTTTCTATACTGCCGTATTTTTATGGTCTGGGCTGGATCTACCTTGTTGGCGCTGTCAGCGGCGGCGGCTATTTTATCTACCAGAATTATAAAATGATTCTTGACCCTTCCGCGAAAGTTGCCATGCAGAGTTTTTTTGCATCACTGGTGCAACTGGTGCTGCTCTTGCTTGCTGCGGTTCTTGACGTCTTTATACTTGCCTAACGATTAGCCGGTTACCGGTTAAAGCAATAGGTTAATATACGCACTATGCGATTTACTATTCTGTTAAGCAGTTTTTTACTGCTTATAATCCCTCTGTCTGCTGCGGCTGCAAATTTTGTCTCTGCAGAAAGACCGATCGATGCAACGGTCAAGCAGGAATTTGATTACGACGTAGCACTTAAGACCAGTCAGTCAGCTATCGGCAAGCAGCTGGCTAATCATGCTTTCATCAATGCTGAAGGCAAACAGGTAACGCTGGAAGACTTTCGTGGCAAACCGTTGGTCATCAGCATGGTCTTTACCAGTTGTTACCAGATCTGCCCGATGACCACCCGGCACCTGTCCAAAGTGATAGAGAAGGCGCGTGACGCCATGGGCGAAGACAGTTTTGCTGTTGCTGTCATCGGTTTTGATACCCGCGTTGATACCCCCGATGCGATGCAATATTTTGCCAATAAACAGGGCATCAGTGATAAGAACTGGAACCTGTTGAGTATCGCAGAAGAAGATCTAGCAGCACTGTCAGCAGAGCTCGGTTTTCTTTATTACCCGACGTCGAGTGGTTTCGAACACTTAATTCAGGCCACAGTCATCGACGCTGATGGCAAAGTCTATCGCCAGGTTTATGGCCAGGTGTTTGATACGCCGCTGCTGGTTGACCCTTTGCTGGAACTGGTGCTGGGGCGTCCCAAACCGGCACAGTCATTTATCGCCAATCTGAGCGATAAGATCAAGCTGTTCTGCACGACCTATGACCCCCGTAGCGACGGTTATTATTTTGACTATTCCTTTTTTGTAGAAATCTTTGTTGGCATCAGTGTCATCTTTTTTATCGTGACGTTTATGCGGCGTGAATTGCGCAAGGGTAGAAAACCATCTGGCGGTTAATTTTCAGCATGATCTGCTGAAGTGCGCGGGTTTGATGTGTATCAACTCTGTGCATCAGGCAGCAGTGATACAATTTCGACCCTGTCAACTCTCGGAATTATGTTTAGTGTTAGTTAATCCTGTTAAGCGAGTCTACCTGGCTCTGGAGTCCTGGTTTAACCTTTCATTTGGTACCCAGTGGAATCCAATGTATCACCTGGGTACCTTATCATTTTTCCTGTTCTGGATAATCCTGGTCACGGGAATCTACCTGTTCATCCCGTTTCACGGCAGCCTGGCGGGTGCTCACGCTTCAGTAGAATACATGACGCATGATCAGTGGTATGCCGCAGGCGTCATGCGCAGTCTGCACCGTTATGCCTCCGATGCCGTCGTCATCACCGTGTTGTTACACATGTTTAAAGAATTTGCTTCCGGTCGCTATCGCGGCTTCCGCTGGTTCTCCTGGGTGACCGGTGTGCCTAACCTGTGGATGATTATTACTTTGGGTATAACCGGTTACTGGCTGGTGTGGGATGAGATGGCACAGTATGTTGCCATCGGTTCAGCACGACTGATGGATGCCTTGCCGTTATTCCCTGCTACCATGACACGCAACTTTGTCGCTGGTGAGATGACCGATCGTTTTTTCATCCTGATCGAGTTTTTACACCTGCTGGGTCAGCCATTGATACTGGCATTCATGTTGTGGCTGCATGTGAAGCGTTTATCCAATGTTAAGATAAACCCGCCGCGTGGTCTAGCCATCGGTACCTTGCTGGCTTTATTGGCGTTATCCCTGGCGAAACCGGCGGTCAGTCACGCGCCTGCTGATCTGGGCAGTATGCCGCAGGTGTTGAACCTCGACTGGTTTTATCTGAATATTTATCCGTTGCTCGATTACTGGACGGAAGGTCAGGTGTGGATCCTGACCATAGGCATAACCTGGATACTGATGTTATTACCGTGGCTGCCACCGAAGAAGGATGGTGCCAAGGCGGTAGTTGATCTTGAGCACTGTAACGGCTGCGAGTTGTGTTTTGATGATTGTCCGTTTGATGCTATCTCGGTGCAGGCACGAACCGATGGTAAAAAGTTCGAGAAAGAAGTGGTGGTCAATCCTGACCTGTGTGCGGCCTGTGGCATCTGTGCCGGCTCCTGTCCTTCGTCTAATCCGTTCCGTTCGCGTAAAGAAGAACTGAAGACCGGTATCGATATGCCGCAACTTCCGGTTGATAAGATGCGTTCACAGACCAAAGAAGCGATAGCAACATTGCAGGGTGAGGCAAAAGTACTGATCTACGGCTGTGAGCACGGCATAAATGTGAACCGGCTGGACAGCAATGATACCAGAGGTATACGTTTACTCTGCAGCGGCATGTTGCCGCCAACACTGGTTGAGTATGCATTAAAACAGGGTGCCGACGGTGTCATGGTAACCGGCTGTCGTCACAACGACTGCTACTACCGTTTTGGTAATCGCTGGACCAAGTTACGCTTTGACGGTGAACGTAAACCGATCCTTCGCGGCCGCGCTGACCGCAACCGCATCCGCGTGCATGGCGGTGCTGAAACCGACAAGAATGATATCGAAAAAGATCTGAAGGCTTTTCGTAACGAGCTGGTGAGGCTGAAACAACTCGAAGATACCGCTGACAACAGCTCAACTCAGAATGCTGATGGAGGTACTGTCTGATGTTGTCGGGTGTCAATAACAAAACCCTGCGTTATCTCCTGCAGGCAATCAACTACAGCGTTTTCATGGCATTGATCTGGTATTTTTCCACGACGCCGTCAATCCGGATAATCGAAGCAGATGAGGCGGTGGTGACCATCGCCTTCGCGCATGCCGGTGAGTTACGTGAACCCTGCCGTCAGCTCAGCCAGGAAGAACTGATGAAGCTGCCACCAAACATGCGCAAGCTTGACGAGTGTCCGCGCGAGAGGTCACCCGTTATCATCGAGGCTTCATTAGACGGTAAAGTGATCTTCAGTAAAACACAGCAGCCACCGGGCATCTTTAAGGACGGCAGCATAAACATCTATTACAGTAAAAAAATCCCTGCGGGTAAACACCACTTCGAAATAAAAATGGATGACAGTGTGCGTGACGAGGGATTCAATTATTCAATAGCGCAGGACGTAGACATTGAACCTGCTCATATCCTGCTGGTTGAATTTGATTCGCTGAAAGGATTTGCTATTAAATAATAGTCGGTAATCATTCGCTGTTGGTCAAAAGATAAAATACCAACGTCGCTATAATTGAACGAGAGGACATATCACTATCAACTATGCATGTATAGTTAATAGCGCATAACTGTAATAGACCCGTCAATAGAATAACAAGAGGATTGCTTGCGCTATATCAATAACTTTAAATGTTACTTTATCAGTAACTACCAATATACCTTTAGTTGTTTCCTGTTGTTATGCCGTACGATAATCTCAAATTTGCTCCAGCTGCCGTGTGGTTGTTTGGTTCCGGTCTGCTGGGTTTAGTCGGGCTGGCAAGACACAAGAAAATTTTATAGCAGTTAAAGTAGCATCAACAAATACGGCTCCTTCTGGAGTCGTTTTTGTTTGTGTCGTCCGTCCTGGATTGGCCTAGACGTTTCATTTCTACATATAAGGTAAAGGTCGAATTTCTACTAATAGTTTTAGGTTTTTCTACAGCATATTGGCAATATACTGCTTGTGACCTACTTTTTTCAACGCATCAATGGTATCGTTGATTTTCGCTCAGCTGTTTAATAGTGCATCTGTGCATTTTTCAAAAATGAGAAAATACAGAACGAAAGCATTTAGTCGTCTTCGTCAGGTGTGGCACTTAAATTATCTGAATTCGCTTTTCAAGAAATACTATTGATATATATATGGATATATGTAATATGAATGTATTGAATTCACTGCAAAATCATGGCGCATGTTGAGAATATATATGTTTTCTATTAACAAATATCACAATTGTTAAGAGCAGTGTTACACGTAATTAAAGGATAAAGCTTACGTAGGCCGTAAGATCAAGTTGAAAGGGAAGATGACGTTAAATGGAAAAATGACAATGAGCCTAATCGATGTTAATAGCTTACTGGAAGAAATATCGCCTGAGCTTCCGTGTGGGGAGGATCTTGAGTATGATTCAGAATTCGGTGAAATGGAGAGAGCTGCTCGGGGTAAACCAGAGCAACAAATTGGTAACACTTTAATTCCAGCACAAGAAGCGGATTGGCCCGTTGTGAAAAGCAAGGCTATTGCGCTGTTTGGCCGCACTAAAGATCTTCGTGTGGCCGTTTACCTGACTCGGTCGCTGTTACATACTGAGGGCTTGATCGGCTTAAGGGATGGGCTAACTTTGATTCAAGGCTTACTGGAGCGGCATTGGGAGACGGTGCATCCGCAACTGGACCCCGCCGACAACAACGACCCTACATTACGCATAAATACGCTGACCTCACTATACGACCCTGAGACTGTACTGCACGATATACGTGAAGCAACGCTGGTTAATTCAACAGCGCTTGGTCGATTCAGTCTGCGTGATATTTTAATTACCTTAGGCAAGTTGTCACTCCCCACCGGTTCCGATGAACAAGTCATAGATGTTTCGACGATTAATGGTGCGTTTATGGATGCACAGCTGGATGATCTACAAAACACTGCTAGACGCTATACGTCAGTCTCTTGAGTGTATTTCAGCTATCGAATCTCAACTGATGGATAAGGTTGGATCGATGCAGATGGCAGATTTTAGTACATTGCCGAATTTGTTAAAGGAGGCAGCAACATATTATGTCTGAACATTTAACCGAGCGAGGTGTCGGTGAAACTGAAGTTTCCTCTGAGGCTATAAATGAGGTGCCCGGTTCACAAACATCCGCTCAGCCGATGACTGGCGCAATAAATAGTCAAGAAGATGTGATTCGTGTGTTAGACATGGCGTGTGATTATTTTAAGCGACATGAACCATCCAGTCCCGTACCCTTGTTACTGCAGCGAGCTAAACGTCTGGTGGCGAAAGATTTTATGGAAATCCTGCGTGATCTGACACCTGCCGGTGTTACACAGGCAGAGGAGATCAGTGGAATTTCACATCAGAAGAAATAGTAAATAATTAAGCAACGAGGGATGAAGTACCATACTGTTGTGTTGTTATGAATGGACTTCATCACTCTCGGGTTTATATAACTTAGGAGATGACTTGTGGCAAAAGCAAGTAGTCAAAAATTTATAGCACGAAACCGTGCTCCACGCGTGCAAATAGAATATGACGTTGAAGTCTATGGTGCAGAAAAGAAAGTTCAATTACCTTTCGTGATGGGCGTGATGTCGGATCTTTCCGGTAAACAGGACCCGGACAACCCTCTACCACCCGTAGCAGATCGCAAATATCTTGAAATTGATGTCGATAATTTCGATGATCGAATGAAGGCAATGAAACCGCGTGCTGGATTTCAGGTGCCCAATACACTGACAGGCGAAGGTAACATCAGCGTCGACATTACCTTTGAAAGTATGGATGACTTTTCTCCTGCGGCAATAGCTCGCAAAGTTGATGCCCTGAATAAGTTATTACAGGCACGTACGCAACTTTCTAACCTGGTGACTTATATGGATGGTAAAACAGGTGCTGAGGAATTAATTGCCAAAGCGATAAGTGATCCCGCGCTCTTAGCGGCATTAGTGTCCTCGCCAAACCCTGATGGGGGAGACGCAGCCGAAACACCGAAGGAAGAGGAGAAATAAGTCATGGCCGAAACTGAAACTGAAGCGCAAGTACAGCCTGAAACTGAAACTCTGGATGCGAGCGAGTTTAGCACGCTGCTTAATAAAGAGTTCAAGCCAAAATCTGATCGTTCCAAAAAGGCGGTTGAAGAAGCAGTCAGAACACTTGCCGAGCAGGCACTGCAATATACCAGCCTGATTTCATCGGACGTGATGGAATCGATCGAATCAATGATTGCAGAGATCGATAAACAACTGAGTGATCAAATAAATCTCATTATGCACAATGAAGAATTCCAGAAACTGGAAGGTGCCTGGAGAGGTTTGCATCACCTGGTCAATAACACCGAAACGGATGAGATGCTGAAGATCCGTGTGTTGAATATTTCAAAAAATGACCTGCATAAAACCTTAAAAAGTTACAAGGGTACAGCCTGGGATCAAAGTCCGGTCTTCAAAAAACTTTATGAAGAAGAATACGGCCAGTTTGGTGGTGAACCTTATGGCTGTCTGATGGGTGATTATTACTTCGATCACAGCCCACCAGATGTTGAGTTGCTTGGCCAGATTGCACAAATTTCAGCGGCCATGCATTCGCCATTTATAGCTGCAGCAGCACCTACTCTGATGCAAATGGATAGCTGGCAGGAGTTGAGTAATCCTCGTGATTTAACCAAGATCTTTACAACACCCGAATATGCCGCATGGCGCTCATTGCGTGAATCAGAAGATGCACGTTACATTGGTTTGGCAATGCCGCGTTTTCTTGCTCGCTTACCCTATGGTGCCAAAACGAATCCAGTTGAAGAGTTCAATTTTGAGGAGGAAACCGAGGCTGCTGATAGCAGTAAATACACCTGGGCTAACTCGGCTTACGCGATGGCGACCAATATTAACAAATCTTTTAAACTGTATGGCTGGTGTTCGCGAATTCGCGGCGTTGAGTCCGGCGGATTAGTTGAAGAGTTGCCAACACATACTTTTCCCACCGATGATGGTGGTGTCGATATGAAGTGTCCTACAGAGATTGCAATTAGTGATCGGCGTGAGGCGGAACTGGCAAAGAATGGATTCATGCCGCTTCTTCACAAAAAAAATTCAGATGTCGCTGCTTTCATCGGTGCCCAGTCACTGCAGAAACCACAGGAATACGACGACCCGGATGCGACAGCTAATGCCAATCTGGCAGCGCGTTTGCCATACCTGTTTGCCACCTGCCGGTTTGCGCATTACCTGAAGTGTATTGTGCGTGACAAGATTGGCTCATTCAAGGAACGGGAGGATATGCAGAAGTGGCTACAAGCATGGATTATGAATTACGTCGATGGCGATCCACAACATTCCAGTGAAGATGTTAAAGCACGTAAACCTTTGGCTGCAGCTGAAGTTGTTGTGGAGGAAGTTGAGGGTAACCCGGGATACTACACCTCAAAGTTTTTTCTACGACCGCATTATCAGCTGGAAGGACTTACCGTGTCGTTGAGGCTGGTGTCCAAGCTGCCGTCAGTAAAGGGTAGTTAAGGAAGTGTTTCAGGATGTGCGATTGTTGTAGTTAAACGTGAAGGCGGTGAGGATATTGCGCCTTAGCGGAATTATAATTAGCGACAGCTGTACATAAAAAAGGGCTGAGTATTTTCGTCATGTTTAAAAGTAATGCTCAGTGAAATGAGTGGTAAATAATAAAATTTAGAGCAAGGAGATTATCATGGCAGTAGATATGTTTTTAAAAATTGATGATATAGAAGGTGAATCTGTAGATGATGTACATGCTGGTGAGATAGATATATTGGCGTGGAGTTGGGGGATGTCGCAATCTGGCACTACACATAGTGGGCCAGGTGGTGGTGCTGGCAAGGTCAACGTTCAGGACCTCTCATTTACCCACTATGTTGATAAGGCTTCAGCCAATCTAATGAAGATGTGCTGTAATGGCAAGCATTTTGAAGAGGCCACACTAGTGGTGCGTAAGGCCGGGGAAATGCCCCTTGAATACATGATTATCACAATGAAAGGCGGTCTGATTTCTTCGGTGTCCACCGGGGGCTCTGGTGGTGAGGATCGGATAACGGAGAATGTCACTTTAAATTTCTCCGAATTCAAGACCGAGTATGTTCCGCAGATGGCCGATGGTTCTGGTGATGCCTCAGTCATTGTTGGCTGGAACATCGCAAATAACGTGGATGCTTCATAACGCACCTGTTTATGTCTCTTGTTAGCTAAAGCTCAAATTCCATATGTTTATGTGGGCATTTGAAAGTAATTGGGTTAATTTGATGACAGTTATTATATGCAGGGTGTATTTGTACATTTGTTGACAGAATGCTGTCGACGATTGTTCGCGTCAGACAAATTCACAATGAGAAGTATCACTGTGAAATAAAGGGGATGTTATGGATGCGCAGGAGAGTCTCTCACAAGGCAAACTGGAAGAAACGTTGAATCAGTTACAGGCAACTGTGCGCAGCGAACCTTCCAATGTAAAACATAGAGTCTTTTTGTTTCAACTGCTCGCGGTAATGGGGCAATGGGAGCGCGCATTGACTCAGCTAAATGTTGCAGGTGAGCTGGATGCCAGTACTTTAGCAATGGTACAGACGTATCGAGAGGCCTTACTCTGTGAAGGTTTGCGGGCAGATGTCTTTGCTGGTAATCGTTCGCCAGTTGTGTTCGGCAAGCCCGAGCAATGGATAGCGCTATTATTAGAGTCGCTGCGCTTAACGGCTGACGGGCAATATGCTAAATCGCAAGATATCAGAGACCAGGCCTTCGAACTTGCGCCAGCAACCTCTGGCATTATTGGAGACCCTGCAGGCCCGGATAGCGAGACGTTTGAGTGGATTGCTGATGCTGATACTCGATTGGGGCCTGTACTCGAAGCCATCATCAATGGCCGATACTACTGGGTACCATTTCATCGCATTCAGTCCATTAATATCGAAGTGCCTGAAGATGTTCGGGATATGGTCTGGATGCCCGCTTATTTCACCTGGGCGAACGGGGGAGAAACGGTTGGTTTGATACCCACCCGTTATCCCGGTTCTGAGACGAGTGAAGATAACCTGGTTCGCCTCGCACACAAAACCATTTGGCAGGAACTGGATAACGGTCTTTATCAAGGCATGGGGCAGCGTATGTTTACAACGGATGTGGGTGAGTACTCGTTAATGGACTTGCGTCTTATTACTTTAAATTCAGAAGCAGAAACGGAAGTAACCGAAACAGCAGGTCTCAGCTCTTTAGAAGAGATTGATAACTAATGGCAGATACGTGATGGCCGAGCTACGCAACCAGGATCAATTACATTCATCTTTGCTTGACCGACTCGCTGATGATGAGCCCGATAAAAAAACAGAGGCTAGAGATAAACGCGGAATATCACAGGCTAAACTGCGTGAATCGGTGCTGCGTGATTTGAACTGGTTATTTAACACCAGCAATCTGAGTACAGTTCAGGATCTTGATGACTATCCTGAGGTGGCTAATTCGGTTCTCAATTATGGCATGCCAGATTTTACCGGACATACGATTTCGGGTGTCGATGTGCCTGAAATCGAACGTCTGTTACGTAAGGCAATCAGTGACTTTGAACCTCGCATTCTTCGTCGCTCCATCAGAATTCGGCTTAATGTGAATGAACAACAGATGAATCATAATGCCATGTCTTTTGATATTGAAGGTGAGTTGTGGGCACATCCGGTACCACTGCATGTTTTTTTGAAAACCGAACTTGATTTAGATGCTGGTGAAATAAAAGTTTTAGATTACTCCGGCTCTGCTTAACGGGGCAATATAATGGACGCATTTAATGGACCCTAGATTACTCAAGTACTATAACTCTGAACTGCATTTTATGCGTGAAATGGGCGGAGAGTTTGCCAAACAATTTCCTAAAATTGCGGGCAGGTTAGGGCTTGATGGCTTCGAGTGTAGTGACCCCTATGTAGAACGCCTACTGGAAGGGTTCGGTTTTTTGGCAGCGCGTATTCAATTTAAACTTGATGCGGAGTTCCCAACTTTTACTCAACATCTGATGGAGATGGTCTATCCGCATTATTTAGCACCAACCCCTTCCATGGCCGTTGTGCAGTTGCAACCGGACTTAACCGAAGGTGCATTGGCAGAAGGTTTTACGGTGCCACGACAGAGTGCTTTGCGTAGCCTGATTGGAAAAGGCGAACAAACTCCCTGTGAATTCCGCACATCCCACGATGTAACATTATGGCCATTGGAGATTGCAGAAGCGGAATATGTCACTAACACGATGGTCTTACCCAAGATCAATGAGCCGCATCTGCCGACACCTAAAGCCGGTTTCCGTTTGCGATTACGCACAACGGCGGGACTAACTTTTGATAAGTTAGCCCTTGATCATCTTCCCGTGTATCTGCAAGGAAGTGATGAAATTCCTATGCATATTTATGAACAAATACTGGCGAATAGTGTTGCCCTGGTATTACGTTCAACTTCTGATTCAACACCCTGGCAAAAAGTTATTGATCGAAGCCACATTAAACGTGTTGGTTTTAATGAAAACGAGGCGATGTTACCTTACGGAGCACAATCATTTAGTGGCTATCGTTTGCTGCATGAATATTTTTCTTTTCCTGGCGGTTACTTGTTTGTTGATTTGTCCGGCATAGGCGAGGCCGTGAATCAGTGTGCAGAAAATGAGCTGGAGCTCTTTATTTTACTGGATAAAATTAATCCCGTATTGGAACATCAAATTGATGCCTCGGCGTTTGCCTTGTTTTGTTCAACAGCCATTAACCTGTTTCCCAAACGGGCAGACCGCATTCATCTTAATACCAGAGAAAATGAGTATCATGTTGTTCCCGATCTTACACGTCCGATGGATTTTGAAATCTACCAGGTAACCGGCATGGTTGGTCATGGCACAGGGAAGAACCGGCAACAGGAATTTCTACCGTTTTACTCTTCTGATGAAGCCAGTTTTCGCGCTGAGAATAGTGCGTATTACACCGTACGACGGGAGTCACGATTGTTATCGATACGACAACAACGTTATGGAACGCGTTCAAACTATGTAGGCAGCGAGGCATTTGTGTCCATAGTTGATGCTGGCGAAGCGCCTTATTCTACAGACCTGCGCCAGCTAGCAGTGACTACCTTGTGTACCAATCGGGATTTGCCATTACATATGCCGGTAGGTGCTGGCAAGACCGACTTTACACTGGAGTCCGGCGCGCCAGTGGAATCGATTCGTTGTATTGTAGGACCAAGCAAACCTAAGCCGTCGTATGCAGAAGGTGATACCGCCTGGCGATTGATTAGTCATTTGTCATTGAATTACCTTTCACTGGTTGATTCAGATGAACAAAAAGGCGCCACTGCATTACGTGAAATGCTCAGGTTATATGGTTACATCACCGAAGCGCATATCGAAAAACAAATCGAAGGCGTGCTATCGGTTGCCACTGTCCCCATCATCAGGCGCATGCCAATCGAAGGTCCAATATCATTCGGCCGGGGGCTTGAAGTGACAGTGACCATGGATGAAGCCGCTTTTGAAGGAACTGGGTGCTTTTTATTGGGCGCTATTTTAGAAAACTTTTTTGCAAAATCTGTCTCCATCAATTCATTTACAGAAACGGTGATTAAGACAGATAGACGAGGGGAGATCATGCGATGGCCAGTGAGAATCGGCCGCAATCAGGTGTTATAAAATCTGCAGCAGAAACACCTGATGTTAAGGTGCCAGATACTAATGCGTCTCAGAGTAAAGCTTCTGAAATTGTAGCGCTGGAAAAAGCACTACATCAGCAGCCTTATAAATTTGGTTTTTATCAGGTGCTTCGACGTTTTGAGTGTCTCTATCCTCAACAACCAAAAATTGGCACGTCGTTACGGCCAGTTAATGATGTATTGCGACTTGTGCAAGAGCCCACAATGGCGTTTTCGCCAGCCACACTGGCTTCTTTCACACTGGGTGGGCAGGGAATCGGCACGGAGAGTAAACCTGCACAAATGGCGGTTAATTTTTTTGGGCTGTTTGGTCCTAATGGTCCATTGCCACTCCACTTGACTGAGTACGCTCGCGATCGTTTACGTAATGATGATGATCCTACTCTCAATGAGTTTTTAGATATATTTCATCACCGCATGTTGTCACTGTTTTATCGATCCTGGGCGAGTGCGCAACCGACAGTCAACTTTGATCGTCCAGAGGAAGATCGTTTTAGTACCTATATAGGTGCTCTGTTTGGCCTGGGTATGCCGTCTTTGCGTAACCGAGACGAAATTCCCGATCTTGTAAAACTACATTTTGCCGGCAGGTTGTCGTCTCAAAAACGTAATGTCGAAGGCCTGGTCGTCATGATCGGATGTTTTTTTAAAATACCTGTTGTGGTTGAAGAGTTCGTTGGTGAATGGATGAAACTACCTGATAACAGCTGCTGCTATCTTGGCGGTTCACCGGAAACTGGTTCGTTAGGTGAGACCATGGCTATTGGTGATCACGTTTGGGAATGCCAGCAGAAGTTTCGCCTTATTCTTGGACCATTAAATTATCAGGAATACGAACGATTTTTACCGGGGCGGGATAGTGGAAAACGTCTGCGGGCGATGGTACGTAATTATGTCGGTGACAGTATGAACTGGGATGTAAATCTGGTTTTGAAAAAAGAAAAAGTAACGCCAATTAAGTTAGGTGAGAATGACCTGCTCGGCTGGAATACCTGGCTGGGTGAGCGTGTCTCTAATGATGATGCCAATGAATTGTTACTAGAACCAATGAGCGCCATGGCCTAACTCATCGGCTTTAGTAAAGTGAAAATAACCTGCAATAGTGGAGTTAGCTGATGTCAGAGATAAATCGTGTTGCCTTGTTCGGTAAATTAAACGAACTGGCGTACAAGGGAATTGAGAGTGCGACCGTGTTTTGCAAAATGCGCGGCAACCCTTATGTTGAGCTAGTACACTGGCTGAATCAGATTCTGCAATTACAAGACTCGGATCTGCACCAGATTATTAAACAGTTCAATCTGGATCCGTCACATCTGGCGAAGGACTTTATCGCTAGCCTGGATAAGCTGCCGCGGGGTTCCACTTCCATCTCTGATCTATCTTCTCATGTAGAAGAAGCCGTTGAGCGAGGCTGGGTTTACAGCACTTTGATGTTTGGTGATACACAGGTGCGCAGTGGATACCTGATTATTGGTATTCTTAAAACACCTGGTCTGCGCAATGCATTGCTGGCGATCTCCAACGAATTTGAGAAAATTAAACTCGATACCCTGACCGAACGCTTTGACGAGGTGGTGGGTAATTCCCCGGAAAACCAGATGCATTCCACTGATGGTTTTCAGGTAGGTGGCGGTGCGGCTCCCGGTGAGACCAGTGGCGCGATTCCACCTGCACAAATGGGTAAACAGGAAGCACTGCAACGGTTCTCGGTTGATCTGACAGAAAAGGCCCGCAAGGGTGAATTAGATCCGATTGTGGGACGTGATGGTGAAATTCGTCAGATCGTTGATATCCTGATGCGACGTCGACAAAACAACCCGATACTCACCGGTGAAGCGGGTGTGGGTAAAACCGCTGTGGTAGAGGGTTTCGCCCTGCGCATCGCCTCCGGTGATGTGCCGCCAACACTGCAGGACGTTACTCTGCGCACCCTCGATATCGGTCTGTTACAGGCCGGTGCCAGCATGAAAGGTGAGTTCGAACAGCGCCTTCGCCAGGTCATCGAAGAGGTGCAGTCCTCGCCTAAGCCCATCATTCTTTTTATTGACGAGGCCCATACCTTGATTGGTGCTGGCGGCGCAGCCGGTACCAGTGACGCGGCAAACCTGCTTAAACCCGCCCTGGCGCGTGGCACGCTGCGCACCGTTGCCGCAACCACCTGGGGTGAATACAAGAAATATTTCGAAAAAGATCCGGCACTGACACGACGTTTTCAGGTGGTGCAAATCGATGAGCCCAGCGAAGAAAAATCCATACTGATGATGCGCGGCATGGCCTCAACCATGGAAAATCATCACCGTGTACAGGTGTTAGACGAGGCACTTGAAGCCTCAGTTCGGCTATCGCATCGTTATATACCGGCACGGCAGTTACCAGACAAATCTGTCAGCCTGCTGGATACCGCCTGCGCTCGAGTCGCTGTTAGTCAACATGCGGTTCCCGCTGAAGTCGATGATTCGCGGCGACGAATTGAAGCGCTAGAGACCGAACATGAGATTATAAATCGTGAAACAGCCGTCGGCGTGGATACCGCGGCACGTGAAGAATTGGTTAATCAAAAACTTGAAGAAGAGCATGTTCATCTTGACGTGTTAGATGAGCGCTGGAGCTCGGAGAAAGAACTGGTGCAGCAGATTCTGGATATTCGCAGTCAACTGCGTGGACAGATAGGCAAGGTCGAAGGAACAGAAAGCGAACTGGAAAAAGCCGTCGATAGCGCTGCCGAATCTGTCTCTGTGGATACCGGCAGTAATACAGAGAGTACAGTTGAACAGGCACAAGAGCTGACTCCAGAGCAACGAGATGAACTGTTGCAAACCTTGCGTGGCCTGCAACAGCAACTCGCTGAACTGCAGGGCGAATCACCGCTAATTTTGCCCAGTGTTGATTCACAGGCCATCGCTTCGGTCGTTGCTGACTGGACCGGCATCCCTGTCGGACGTATGGTGAAGAACGAGGCCGAGGCGGTACTAAAACTCGGCGATACCCTGAATAAACGTGTTATAGGCCAGCGCCATGCCCTGGATATGATCGCCCGGCGCATCCAGACCTCCAGAGCGCGATTAGATAATCCCAACAAACCCATCGGTGTGTTTATGTTATGTGGTCCCTCGGGTGTTGGTAAAACCGAGACCGGACTCGCCCTGGCCGAGTCACTCTACGGCGGTGAGCAGAATGTCATTACCATCAATATGAGCGAGTTCCAGGAAGCCCACACCGTCTCCACCCTGAAGGGTGCACCTCCGGGTTATGTGGGTTACGGTGAGGGCGGCATCCTCACCGAGGCGGTGCGGCGTAAACCCTATAGCGTGGTATTGCTGGATGAGATAGAAAAGGCGCATCCCGATGTGCACGAAATCTTTTTCCAGATCTTCGACAAGGGCTGGATGGAAGACGCCGAAGGCCGCTATATCGACTTCAAGAACACCCTCATTTTGCTCACCTCCAATGTCGGCACCGAACTCATTATGAACATGTGCAAGGACCCCGAGTTAATGCCCGAACCGGAAGGGATAACCAAAGCCCTGCATGAACCGCTATTGAAAGTTTTTCCCGCCGCCTTGCTGGGTCGCCTGGTGGTTATTCCATACTACCCGCTCAGCGATGAAGTCATGCAGCTGATCATCAAGTTACAACTGGGGCGTATTAAAAAACGTATCGCCGAGAACCACAAGATTCCATTTAGTTATGACGATGAAGTGGTCAATGTTATTGCCAGCCGTTGTGGCGAAGTGGAAAGTGGAGCACGTGTGGTGGATGCGATATTGACCAATACGGTATTACCAAAAATCAGTCAGGAGTTTCTCACCCGGATGATGCAAGGTGAAAAGATTGAACGGGTGCAGGTGAGTATTGAGGATGGTGAGTTTAGTTATGGGTTTGAGTAGAGGTTATTTATTTTGTGAGGTTAGATAAATTTTAGTCAAGTCTGACCCTATTAATTTGCACTAATTTTTTTGTTCATGATAGGGATTTTAATACATTTCTAATATGTGACTAGGAGTAATTGTTATGGCTAATATTGTTATTAATCTTCAATTGTCAGCAAATAGAAATCAATCAGGTATTTTGCAAATACAAGAACGAGAAACAGGGCTTATGCTTGGCACATTTGAGGCTTTAGCTAGGGGTAGTCAAGGAGCAGGAGATACACAGATGCAGGTTAATGGAAACACTCCCACCGGTACATATCAAGTCGTTCGCATAGAAAATTCAGGGGGTTGGAATCAGGCATCTTATGGGCCGAATGGTGTCTTGCGTCTTGATCCAATTTCTGGAAACGCCTTGGCTGCAGAAATGAATTCAGGTAGACAAGGATTATTGATTCATGGAGGAACATTAGGAGGAAATAATTATTGGAGGGGGAGTAATGAACTCAGAGCAACCCATGGTTGTATTAGGCTTAGTAACAACGATATGGCTAGGTTTGTGAATATTCTATTTGATGCTACCTTGGATAGACAACAGAATCAATCAACAGGAATTGAAGTTGGTTTATCTGTAACTGATCATAACATGTCTTTTATGAGGCCTTAATTACATTGAGAAAAACCGCATAAGAGTTAATAGGGTTGAGTTAAAGTTAAGACTCAGTCGGTAGTTGGTAGGGTGCATTCTATGCACCATAAACAACATTGGAAAATTAAAAAACATATTGTCGATTTAATCTGCTTGGAATATTAATAATGGTGCGTGAAACGCACCCTACGAATAATGAATTATGGATGATTTTAACTATGTCTAATTACCGACGTGCCAACATTATTGGGGGTACTTATTTTTTCACTGTGGTGACTTATCGTCGACAAAGATTTTTGTGTAATAACAATGTACGCGAAGCTTTGCGTGATGGCATTCGTTATGTGCAAGCCACTCATCCATTCATCATCGATGGCTGGGTTTTGCTGCCTGATCATTTACATTGCATCTGGACGCTGCCACCAAATGATGCGAAATTTGGTTTACGTTGGGCAATGATAAAACGTTATGTTACAAAACAATGCGCGGCGGATTTACAACGCCATGACTGGATGAATGCATCAAAACGAAAACGAAATGAATCAACACTTTGGCAACGACGTTTTTGGGAGCACCAAATTCGCGATCATCGGGATTATGAAAAACATATGGATTACCTTCATTACAATCCGGTTAAACATGGTCTGGTAAAGAACGTGAAGGATTGGCGGCAATCGACATTTCATCGTCATCATCGTGATGGTGTATACGATGAAAACTGGGGCGGTAATGACGTCATGGAAATGGATGAGGAATTTGGTGAATAAATGAGATGTACGCAATTGGTGCGTAAAACGCACCCTACAAAGAATAACCAGGTAGGGTGCATTCAATGCACCATAAACAACACAGGAAAAATTCATGCCTGCAAACAATGACGAACCACAATTAGCCTATACCGTGAATGAACAGAAAGGTCGTTTTGAGGTTAACGCAGCTTCGGGTCGCATCGTTATGGTTTGCGAAGACGAGGGCAGCGCTTCTCACTATGCATCCTTGTTGAATGAGGCTCATAGAGCGGGGTACAAATTGGGCTACAGGGATGGCCGCAAGCAATAGCATGGCTGGCGAATCTCGCCTTGAGACTTCTCAACTATCGAGGTACTAATGCACAACTCATTCACGCCCAATGGATTACCCGAAAAATTACAGCCCCTCGTTGAACTAGCACTCAACCTGCGCTGGACCTGGAGTCACAGTACGGATGCATTATGGAAGAGCCTGCATGCCGAGTGCTGGGAGTTAACGCAAAATCCTTTATTGATACTGAATGATGTATCAGCCACACAGTTAGAGCAAGTCGCGCAGGACCCACAATTTAAGAAAAATCTAGATCACAGCATTGCGGCTCTGAGAACATATCTTGAAGACCCTGGCTGGTATGGTCTGACCTACAACGAGCATGGGCCCAGGCGCATTGCCTATTTCAGTATGGAGTTCGGTATCGGTAACGCACTGCCGTTGTATGCGGGTGGCTTAGGCATGCTGGCCGGTGATCACCTCAAGACCGCAAGTGATTTGGGTGTGCCCATTGTGGGCGTTGGGCTGATGTATTTTCAGGGTTATGTTCGCCAGATGTTGAGCGCCGATGACTGGCAGCTGGAGTTCTTTCCCCACAATGATTCCGCTAATCTACCCATTGTGCCTGTGCGGGATAGCAGTGGCAGCCTGCTACGTGTATCTGTTGAGTTGCCGGGTCGGAACCTGATGCTGCGCGTGTGGCGGGCACAAGTCGGCAAGACACCCTTGTATCTGCTTGACTCAAACGATCTTTATAACAGTCCGGCTGATCAGGGCATCACCAGCCGCTTATACCATGAAGCCCCAGAAACACGGTTATTGCAGGAGATTGTGTTGGGCATTGGTGGTTGGCGGGTGTTGAGTGCCCTGGGGATCGAACCTGAGGTTTGTCATCTAAATGAGGGTCACGCAGCCTTCGTGGCGTTGGAACGGGCCAGGCATTTCATGCAGCATAATAGCCTCAGCTTTGAGCAAGCCCTGTGGGCAACGCGGGCCGGCAATGTTTTTACCACACATACTCCGGTCGCCGCAGCATTCGACCAGTTCGATGAGCAACTGATCGCACAATATTTTAGTTTGTTTGTGAAGGAACTGGATATTTCAATGGAGGAATTATTGGCCCTTGGCCGAAAAGATCCGGGCCGAGTAGATCCGCAGGATGACAGTCAACCTTTTAATATGGCCTATCTCGCGATGCGTGGCAGTAGCCATGTCAATGGCGTGAGTAAACTTCATGGTGAAGTCAGCCAGAACCTGTTGAGTTGTTTGTTCCCCTCATGGCCGCAGCAGGAAATACCGGTTAATTATATTACCAATGGGGTGCATGTGCCTTCCTGGGACTCACAATGGGCCGATGACCTGTGGACTGATTGCTGTGGCAAACAGCGCTGGTTAGGTACTCTGCAAGGAAACGAAACAGGCATCAGTGATGTCTCTGATGAGGCTATATGGAATTGCCGTGCCAGGGGTCGCAATGGCCTGGTGAATTACGCTCGCAAGCGCCTGGCCCGTCAACTGGGTCAACATGGGGTGGCACCTGAGGCACTGGAACAGGCAAAACACGTGCTCGATCCAAACGCGCTGACGCTCGGGTTTGCACGTCGTTTCACGGCCTATAAACGACCAGACCTGTTGTTTTATGATCAGCAGCGACTGACACGACTGTTGACCGATCCTGAGTTGCCTGTTCAATTAATTGTGGCAGGCAAGACACACCCGCAGGATGTCGAAGGCAAACGGCTTTTACAGGCCGTCGCTCAATTTGCCAGACGTGAAGAGGTGAAACAGCGGGTGGTGTTCCTGGAAGACTATGATATTTCGTTAGCACAACAGCTGGTTCAGGGGATTGATGTATGGATCAATACACCACGGCGCAGCTGGGAGGCCTGCGGTACCAGTGGCATGAAGGTGCTGGTCAACGGTGGCCTGAATCTCTCCGAGCTGGATGGCTGGTGGGCCGAGGCCTATTCGCCGGATGTCGGTTGGGCATTTAACATGGAAACATTTGATGGTAGCAGAACAGATGCGGACGTAGATGAACAACAGGCACAGGAACTCTATTCACTGCTAGAGCAACAGCTAATCCCGGAATTTTATAATCGCAATGAACTGGGTCTTCCCGGTGAATGGGTGAGTCGCATACGCTCAAGCATGGCAAAGTTGACCTCCCAATTTAGCAGCAACCGGATGCTGCGAGAATACGTTGAGCAATGTTATGTACCGGCGGCGGCTGCGGTACAAAATCGATGCGCAGAGAGTGGCAAAATTGCTGTGGATTTGTTGCAATGGCAAAAAACCATTGCCAGCAATTGGGATGAGCTTCATTTTGGCAGTCTTCAGGTACAGTCAGAGGGAGACCAGCTGAGTTTTCAGGTGCAGGTTTATCTGGGTGGCATGCCGGCCGAATGGATTAATGTAGAACTCTATGCCGAGCCAGCAAATGGTGAGGTTGTTAAGGTAAACATGCAGCGGGTAAGTGAGATTGCGGGTGCGGTTAATGGATTTGTATTTGCGGTTACTGTACCGGCCTACATGATGACTGAAAAAATTGCGGCTGAAAATTTTGTCCCTCGTATCGTGCCGGTACATTCCGAGGCGAATGTGCCTTTAGAAGAAAGTCACATCTTCTGGCAGCGTTAAGCAGGGACAGTTTGACAGGTAAAGTCTTACTCCAGTCCCAGGTCATACTTAATACAAAACAGGTCATCCGAGGAGTAAATATAATAACCATCTGCTTTGCCAGCACCATCAATAATAACCGATCTGGTATTGCCTGACATTGCCCCCGCTTTAGCCTTAACGCCCATGCCAGCTTCGGGTACTTTGTGCTCGCGTACAAAATTCTTCCAGCGCTCTTTGTCGGCTTTGTCTATCTTGTTTCTCGAGTCTGTAGCATGTTGCAGAATTTTCAAAAAATCATGATACTCAACTTCGATGATACTCGGTTGACCCATAACGTTTCCCTTGGCCCATGTTTTATAAGTAAATTAAGAGGTTATAGTAAGTTTATCAGAAATTGCTAGATATACACGCACTTTTCTTCAGCATGTTAAAATGAAAAATAATTAAATAATGAATAAAAAAAGTTTTGAAGCATTATCAGCTCGATGCGATTATTGTAAGGAGAATGTGATGAAAATTCAAGCTGCAGCCATTTCACTACAGGGCGTAAATTTTGCCATTGCCGTGGTTGATATGGATCTGCTTAATACACATGGTGAGGCAGACATGGCGATTGAAAGGATAAGCCCCAGCTTTGCTGGCGTTCCTGTTGTGTTAATGGCTCAAAAAGAAGACGGTTCCCCGGTGTATTACGGTGATGCAGACCTGGTGCGTTCGTTGGCCGATACTCCCATTGATAAAATGCCATGGAAGGAATACTCGGTGGCGGGGTAAGGTGGAATAACCGCAACTGGCTAATCTA
>CAVWAI010000047.1:0-89920 GCA_963752725.1 uncultured Gammaproteobacteria bacterium | reverse complement strand
CTACCTGCCTTTTGACTGGTGTTACGCTATTCGTTCTTTTATCGCCGCCACAAGACCAGCGTCGCTTTATATAATGGAAACAGAAATATGGCCAAATTTATTTAGTCTCTGTGACGATAATAAAATACCACTACATATCATCAATGCGCGTTTATCATCTAAAACAACAGCAGCAAACAAATGGGTTAAGTCACTGCTTAAACACAGCCTGTCGAAAGTAGATGCTATATATGCCCGCTCTGAAGAGAATGCGCTGGCATACCAGCAACTCGGTGCATCGGCAGATATCATAAAAAACACCGGTAATCTTAAATTTTCTACCGCCATCCATTCTGTACAGGGTTCACAAGATAATAAAATCCCACCCGATCGTCAGTACGTTCTTCTTGCCTCAAGCCATCAGGACGAAGAGAAACAGATCTACACCATCTGGTCACAGCTGCAACGAAGCGAACTGCTGGTCATCGCACCTAGACACCCGGAACGTTGCAGTTCCATCGTCCAACAGCTGGAGAGCAAAAACATCGCGATCCGTAGTAAAGATCAGCCTATCAGTGATACAACAGAGATTTTTTTACTTGATACTGTGGGTGAATTAAAAAACTATTTTACAAAAGCAAAGTTCGTCATCATGGGCGGCTCATTCGTTCCGGTTGGCGGCCACAATATCCTGGAACCTGCTGGTTTCAATAAAGCCATCGTCACCGGTCCCTATATGGAGAACTTCAGAGAAGAGCTGGATCTCATGCTTGATCAGGAGGCCATCGTGCAGATTAATTCTATCGATAAACTAAAGGGCGAATTAAGCCGGCTTCTGGACGAGGAAAGTTATCGTGTCAGTCTGGAAAACAATACGGCAAGATTAAGCAATAATGCTGAACAGCTATTAGAAGACTATACCAGGCTAATAGTTAAATAATTCTTTATAACTTGTAAGCTAACAATAAAACATTCCAGTTTTCTTCAGTAAAATTAAAGCCTGCAACGTTTTTCCTGAACTTTAATAAAGACCGCTTCAGACGGGAGAGATTTTCCATCTTCCAGGCTGTCGAATTTACTCTGACATAACTATTATCAAAGTCGATCAGATAGACATCACCTGTTTCTGTTAACAGGATATTCCGCGCATTCAGGTCAGCATGATATACATCGTGCTGATGAAATAATTTGATGCAGGCGCCTATTTTTTCCCACTGCGCAGCGTCAATCGTATTTTTTTCTAAAACATCAGCCAATGTTTTACTGTTCTCTATCTTTACTGTAATCAGATCTGCACGATAGTAAAACAATCTTTTATCAACATGTGCGGCTACCGCATCAGGTACAGGCAGACCCAGTTGTCGCATCTTTTTAAGTAAACGCCATTCTCTAAAAGCACGTGATTTCTCGATATCGAAGCCCAGGTACTGGTCTTTCAAAACTGAAGCCACCGCGCCGCCACGATAATAATGTTTTAATACCCAAGTTTTATCTTCGTGCGATAGATAGACTACCCTCGCTCTACCGATTCCTGACTCAGTGGTTAATTCTGCTACTGGCGATGAATTATTTTGCTGAGCGCTCTGATTAGTGTGATAATCGTGGTCAAACAACTGTAGCGATGGATCAGCGATGATGCTGGCATCATATAAAATATATGAATCACCTGTTTTTTTTATATTGAACTGACTTTCCAATGGTATCTTCTCGGATAATTTCTCAGACATTCTCTCCTGCCAAACCACCAGAGACCCTGTGCCTGCTTAGACTTTCTGCATTAGGCGATATTACTCATGTTTTACCGACATTGCGAACATTACAGAGTCATTGGCCGAGTACAAAAATTACCTGGATTATCGGAAAGACTGAATATCAACTCGTCAAAGCTATCGACGATGTCGATTTCATTATCTTCGATAAATCCTCCGGATTATCCGCTTACCTGGATTTGCATAAACAGATAAAACAGCATCTCAAAGGTCAATCTTTTGATGTTCTGTTGCATATGCAGTTATCTATTCGCGCCTCGGTTGCAAGTCTATTCATACCTGCGAAAATCAAACTGGGTTTTGATAAGGAACGAGCCAAAGATATGCAAAGCTTATTCTGCAATCGACAGATCACACCTCAGTCGACGCGCCAGCATGTACTCGACAGCTTTCTTGAATTCCCACGTTTTTTTGGTCTGGATCCAGTTTTACAGTGGCACCTGCCGGTTTCAGCGTCTGCCATCGAAACCATCAAACAGAAAATTGATTGTGAAAAAAAATTGTTTGTCATTAATCCCTGCGCGGTCGCCAAATCAAAAAACTGGCGCAACTGGACGAGTGAAGGTCACGCTGAAATTGCTGACTATGTCACTGACAAATACGACATGCAGGTAGTCCTTACCGGCGGTAACAACCAGCTTGAACAGACTACTGCCAGTGAGATTTTAAAACTATGCAAAATAGCAAAACCTGTTAATCTGATTGCGTCTACAACTATCACTGAGCTGGTCGCTGTCTTATTTCTTGCTGACATCGTATTAGCTCCAGACACAGGCCCGGTACACATCGCAAGCGCATTGGGCACAAAAACTATCGGTCTCTACGCAACCACCAATCCGGATCGCGCAGGACCATATAATTTCAGGCAATATGTAGTCAACAGGTACCCCGAAGCACTGCAAAAATATCACCAGCAGAGCGTCGGAGATGCAGGCTGGGGCAAACGGATTAAAACGGCAGAAAGTATGAAATTAATCACTGTTGATGATGTAATAAATCAAATCGAAAATATTCTCAGGGCAAGAACTTAAACGGCAACCTCAATACCAATCTGAATATAAAAACAACATGACACATAAACACAAGATAATCGGCTGCATACCCGCAAGATATGCATCGACACGACTACCCGGAAAACCGCTCTCGGACATCAATGGTAAACCGATGATTATCCATGTGGTCGAAAGGGCATTGCAGGCGGCAACGCTGAGTGATGTTATCGTATTAACCGATGACCCGCGAATATATGACGTGGTGAATGATGCTGGTTACAGCGTCGCTATGACTTCTGAAAACTGCGCATCTGGCACTGACCGCATCGCCGAATACATGCAGGAATCTAATGCTGATATTTTCGTCAACATACAGGGCGATGAAGTAACGCTCGATCCGCTGCATATCAACCACCTGGTGCACAGCTTCGTCGCTCAGGCAGAACCGCAGATGGGCACGCTCTCACACTGGTGCACTGACAAGCAAACGCTGGCAGCACCGTCAAACGTAAAAGTGGTCACCGCTGTCAATGGTAATGCATTATATTTTTCCAGGAACATGATCCCGGTCACACAGCAGGGTGAAATCGCCGATAAAGGCCAGATCCATATCGGTGTTTATATCTACACACGTGAGACATTAACCCGGCTGATGCAGCTTGAACAGACACCGTTAGAGCAGACAGAAAAACTGGAGCAGCTGCGTGCGCTGGAGAATGGTATAACCATCAACGTGACAACACTGGACGATTACCAGGGACTGGCAGTAGACACACCTGAAGACCTGGAAAAAGCGCGAGAACTGTTTGCCGGCACTAATTAAAACAAGCAACAGTTACTTCTCACAGCCCTGATACCTACTAGTATATTCAGCATCTTTTGCAATACTGAACTCATCACGCACCTGGCCTTTATTATTTATAAAACGAGCCTTTAGCTTGTTGCCGTTTACGTCGATAACAACAGAGCCTGCCTCTAACAGACCGACATGATGTGCCGGATGATCTAATGGGCCCTGATCAACTCTTGAGGCAGAACCCGCAACCACATATACCGCTCCCTGACTTTCTTTCAGTAACAATGGTTTTAAATAATTCTGGTGCTTGCCATTAATCCCATTAGAAACAATATTGTCTGATGAAAATTTGTCCGATTCCCCATAAGCGCAATCCAGAAGATACGA
This sequence comes from uncultured Gammaproteobacteria bacterium, assembly GCA_963752725.1. Taxonomy (GTDB): domain Bacteria; phylum Pseudomonadota; class Gammaproteobacteria; order SZUA-229; family SZUA-229. Next base: position 85,997 of record CAVWAI010000047.1, on the reverse strand, counting down.
GCGTTCATACATGTGGCTATGACCAGACAAGACAAGATCAACGCCCGCTTTTTCCAGTATGGGCAAAATATTTTGACGCATGTCCCGCATCCTGCCACGACTGTCGCCAGCATCATCTGAATCATGACTGCCTTTGGAATAAGGCGGATGGTGGAAGGCCGCAATCAGCCAGGGTTTGGTATTTTGCGCCAGATCCTGCTTTAACCAGTTGGCCATCTCGCCATTAGCTGAGCGGTCGCTCTCCTGTGAATCCAGCATGACAAAATGTATATTGGAATAATCGATGGCGTAATAGTTTTCTGTACCCGAGGCAACACCGCCAGCTTCGGCATTTTCCGGCAGATCAAATATTCTAAAATAGGTCCAGCGACGTTCATCGTGATTACCATATACCGGCCATAACGAGGTGTTAGCAACAATATCTGCAAAGGTATCAAACAAGGCTGACTGAAATTGATCATTGGTTCCAGAGCGATAAGCAAGGTCACCCAGTGCGATCCAGATATTGATCAGTGGGGCTGTATTGCTCGACTGTTCGCTGTCCAGCGGATTTTCCCGCATCCACTCCAAAGCAGCATCGCGTACCTGGTTAACCGTCTCACCCGGCGCACCTGAATCGCCGATGACCCAGACCCGCGTTGTTACCGTATCTTCCGGGTGGGTATAAAACCAGTGTTTTTCAGCATCAAAAGCATGAAAATCATCAATCCCACCTACCTGATAATAGTATCGCGTCGCAGGTTTTAAATCAGATAACCTCACACTATGATTTTTTACTGGGGAGTCTTCCAGCTCAATAGTTGCCTTGTGACTACTATCTTCACCAAAACGAAGCACACCCAGCTGATTTTCTTCGGTCAACCAGCGAATAGTCACGCTGTCTGAAGTTAACATCTGTATATAGGGAGCGCGGTAACCTGAAAGCCGGCTATCTTTAAAGACGACCACAAAACGCCCAAGCACATACGCTAGAGCGATAATGATCAACACCTTAACTGCCGTTTTAATATACTTTATGAACAATGATTACCCCAACATCGAGCTTATTGAAAAACAATATATAACACTGATTATGATACAATGCGAAGCGTTTCATAATACCTTAATTTAGCCCGCATTAATTTGATTTCAAACAAATTGTGACGTCTGCCATTTAAACATTAAATGACATCCACCCATGAACTCTTATATTAATAAAATCCCAAGATTGCATCTGTACGTCATTGCAGTATTATTCATGTTTCTGCTGATACAGTCAGGGCTGCGCCTGATTTTCTGGCTGAAATTTAATAACCCGGCGGACCCGGTCTCCACCCAGGATCTGATATGGTCATTTTATCTGGGCATGAAGTTTGATCTACAGGCTTCACTCGGAGCCATGCTTCCGGTCTTATTGCTTGGCTGGATAAGACCACTGCACCCGGTCTACAGTCAATTTGGCAGACGTTTCTGGGCATTTTATGTCAGCCTGGCTTTCATCCTGATGTATACCATCTACATCACGGATGCCGGGCACTACGCCTATCTACAACAACGATTAAACGCCACCGCTCTGCGCTTTCTGGAAAATCCTTTTATCTCCGCCACCATGGTATGGGAGACCTATCCGGTCATCCTCGGCGGCTTTATATTCAGTATTATTTTTGCGCTGACCGTTTACCTGTTTTTAAAACTCACCCACCAAATAAATAAGGATGCGCCGGCAAACGCTTACTGGGGTAATAAACGCTGGTACCAAAAATCTGTACTGGTTGTCATGACGATTATCATGGTATTTTTTGGTTTGATGGCCAAAATCTCCTGGTACCCATTACGCTGGAGCGATGCTTTTTTCAGCACACATGCATTCAGCGCTCAACTATCATCAAACCCTGTTATTTATTTTTCAAACACATTAAAAAATGTTGCTGAAACATATGATATTGAGGCAGCCCAGCAAGCTTATCCTTTCATGGTCGATTACCTGGCCATACAACAGCCCAATCAGCAAATGGATGGCAGCCTGTTAAATTTTGCTCGACAGTATAATTTTCCACCAGCTGCAACAGGCAAAACCAATGTTGTCGTTGTTATCCTGGAGTCGTTTGCCTCATACAAAACGAGCCTGTCTAACAACCCCTTACGATCAACTCCAAATATCGAGAGACTGGCAAATGAGGGCTATTACTTTAAGAATTTTTTCACACCAAGCACCGGTACAGCGCGCTCTGTATGGACATTTATCACCGGACTGCCCGATATAGAAAAAAACAAAACCTCCAGTCGCAACCCGCTCATCGTCGATCAACATACGATTATCAATGCATTTAAGGATCACCGGAAATTGTATTTTCTAGGTGGCAGTGCAAGCTGGGCCAATGTCCGCGGCCTGCTATCATCAAATATTCCTGATCTCAAACTCTATGAAGAAGGCAGTTATGATTCACCTGATATCGATGTCTGGGGCATATCTGACTTAAGCCTGTTTCGTGAGGCCAATGCGGTTTTCAGAGACCAGACCCAGCCTTTTTTTGCTGTTATTCAGACATCTGGTAATCACCGACCCTACACCATACCAGAGGACAATGAAGGTTTCGACGTATGGACGGATGACGATCTAACCGTCGACGTTAAAAGTTATGGTTTTGCCTCGCTTGAAGAACTGAACTCTTTTCGTTTCATGGACCACAGTATCGGGCATTTTATTAAAATTGCTAAAAAAGAGCCTTATTTTGACAACACCCTGTTCGTGTTTTTTGGCGACCATGGCATCCACGCGCCTACCGGCGACCATGTCCCTGCTTTCGAAGCACAACTGAATCTGCAAGGACTGCGTGTGCCGCTGGTTTTTTATGGAAAAAGCGTTATCAGTAATCCAGGAGTCTTTGATACAATAGCCAGTGAAGTGGATGTATTACCAACCATTGCCTCTATAACAGAGACCAGTTACCTGAATACAACGCTTGGCAGAGACTTAATGGATGCTGCATTCAACGATAATCGTTACGCCTTTACCATAGAGCATGGCAGTGACCGTACGATTGGCTTGTTATCTGACGAATATTATCTGCTGATGCAGGCAGATGGCAGCAAACCGAAGTTGCACCATCTGCTTAGCGACAACCCTCGCCATGATGTGGCAGATGAAAACGAAGAGTTAATGGAAACCTTAACTCGAAAATTAACATACATCTGGAACACCATACGTTATATGCGAGAGAACAATAAACCTGGACAGGCAAGCGAAAAATAACGACTGGAGTTTGATAGAATCAAACCAACACTAGCAATGATCTTTGATGGCGATATCAATATGAATCAGATACCATAAAAGAGCTCAGAATAACCCACATCGGCATAGGCGATCTATAACATGAATGCAAAAAAAATTCTCATCACAGGCGGCGGTGGCTTTCTTGGCTCACACCTTAGCGAAAGATTACTCAACGAAGGCAATGAGGTTATTTGCCTGGATAATTTCTTCACCGGCACAAAACAAAACATTCTCCACTTGATGAGCAACCCGCGTTTCGAACTACTACGTCACGATGTTACCTTGCCACTATTTATAGAAGTGGATGAGATATATAACCTGGCCTGCCCGGCCTCGCCGATACATTATCAACATGATCCTGTACAGACGACTAAAACCTGCGTACACGGCGCGATCAATATGCTGGGACTGGCTAAACGTACTGGAGCCAAGATAATGCAGGCTTCAACTTCCGAAGTTTATGGTGACCCGGAAATTCACCCACAGGTCGAATCATACTGGGGTCGGGTCAACCCTATCGGAATCCGTTCCTGTTACGATGAAGGCAAGCGTTGCGCTGAAACGCTATTTCTGGATTATTACAGACAACATAATCTGGATATAAAAATCGCCCGCATCTTCAACACCTATGGCCCGAGAATGCATGCCAACGATGGACGCGTGGTCTCTAACTTCGTCGTACAGGCACTTAAAGGTGAAGACATAACGATATACGGTGATGGCCAACAATCGCGTTCATTCTGTTATGTCGATGAGATGGTCGATGCCTTCATCCGCTTGATGGCTACCGATAGCGACTTTATCGGCCCGGTTAACCTGGGTAATCCGGGCGAATTCACCATTCGTGAACTGGCTGAAAAAACACTGGAAATGGTTGGCTCAAAATCCTAACTCATCAATAAACCGCTACCGGAAGATGATCCCAGACAACGCCAACCCGACATTAGCCTGGCAAAAGAAAAACTTGGATGGGAACCTGTCATCAAACTCGATGAAGGTTTGAGCAAAACCATTGAATACTTTAAGTCTGTCCTGTAATCATTACTGACTATCTTATTTAATAATGGCTAAGATCAGCGCTTGTATTATTTCATTCAACGAAGAGAAAAAAATCGAAGACTGTTTGAAAAGTCTTGTCGATATCGTTGATGAAATAATCATCGTTGATTCATTAAGCACTGACAGCACTCTGGAAATTGCCAAAAAATATACCGATAAAATATTTCATCAGAAATTTCTTGGTCATATAGAGCAAAAAAACCTGGCCGTAGAAAAAGCCAGCCATGACTGGATATTGAGTCTTGACTGCGATGAAAGATTGTCCGACGAGCTCCAGCAGTCCATTCAAAAAATAAAGGATCATCTGGATGATGCTGACGCCTATCGCATGTCGCGCAAAACATTCTATATTTATCGTTGGCTGAATCATTGCTGGTACCCCGACCTGAAAACACGCCTGTTTAATAAAAACTCCTCTCACTGGGGCGGTACCAACCCGCACGATCACATCATTACAAAGGGTAAAAACATCGTTCGCTTAAAAGGGGATATATATCATCTTTCCTTTGACAGTATTTCAGATCATCTAAAAACTATCGATAGCTTCACCGAAATCGGTGCCGATGAACTCGTCAGGAAAAATAAACCGGTCACCATTTTTAGTCCACTCACACATGCAAGCTGGACGTTCCTTAAACTCTATATTTTCAAACGCGGTTTTCTCGATGGTTTTGCCGGATTGATCGTATCTGTTCTTTCCTACATGCATGTTTTTGTAAAATACAGTAAAGCATATATTAAATATAAACAGGCAGAGAACAGATGAACGTACTCGAATTGTGCCTGTCGGCAGGATTGGGCGGCCTGGAGTTATATGTGTATCGCTCAGCAGAGGCATTACAAAACTCCCAGTCTAAGAAAAACAATGTACTTGCCGTGCTGACCAGGAACAGTAAACTCGACGATTATTTTAAAAATAATTCATCGATAAAGACACGGCATATAAAACATCTTGCTCGCCATCTGCCACTACTGAACGCGATAAAACTGGCCCGGATTATTGACAGCAACGATATTGACGTCATCCATATGCACTGGGGAAAAGACCTGCCTTTAGCCGCCTTTGCAAAGGCTTTCTCCAAACGCAAACCAGCACTCGCCTACACAAGGCAGATGATGATCACCCGCGCTAAAAATGATTTCTATCACAATTTCCAGTATCGGCAGATGAACCTCCTGTTAACCATCACCAGGGAGCTCGAAACACTATGCAAAAAGTACATCCCTGGGTTCTCAAATAAGATCACCACGCTATATTACGGCGTGAAAGCGCCTGAAATAATACTCAACACAGATGAGATCGAGCAACAGAGAGTAACTCTGGGTTTTTCTAAAGATGATTTTATCGTTGGACTGATTGGTCGCCTTGAACAGAGCAAAGGCCAACACCTTCTGATTGATGCCCTCCATCAAGCGAAAAATAATGGGCACGACATCAAGGCACTGATTGTCGGCCATGAGATGATGCCCGGCTATAGAAATATACTGATAAGCCAGGCGAACAAACTTGATGTCGCCGACAGGATTATCTTTCAGGACTTTGTCAGCAAACCGCAACAATTGATGCAATTATGCGACTGTGTCACCCTGGCATCAGCCCAGGAAACCTTTGGTCTCGTATTACCAGAGGCCATGCGTTCTGGCGTTGCCGTAATCGGCAGCAATAGTGGCGGCGTACCCGAGATTATCGAACATGGAAAAACCGGCCTGCTCTTCGATTCAGGTAATGCCGATGACCTTTACCTACAAATAGAAAAACTATTTCTCGATCCAGCATATAGAAAAACCCTTGCCGAGCAGGGAAAATCTTCTGCTGATGAGCGTTTTAATAACGACTCACATTTCAAACAGCTCGAACAATATTTACAATCTATTATTACCTAACCCTATAAAATCATGATAATCCCATTTATTCATGGCGTCTGGAAACGAAAGAACGTCAATAAAAAAATCAAAGATCTATCTTTTTCAGACATCAAGAACATTGCCATTATCCGGCACGCCGCTCTGGGCGACATGGTATTAACACGATGTTTTATCATCGAAGCACGAAAACTATTTCCTAACGCCAAAATAACGCTCAGCGTCATCAGCAATTACACACGAGGTATCCCAGAAGATCTGGTCGATCGCGTTCATATTATTCATGGCACCGACCAGCGCGGTGCGCCTCTCGGTGAACGTATCAAAAAGATTCGTGAACTAGGCAAACAAGACATAATATTCGATCTTGCTGCCGGCAACCGCTCTTTCCTGACCTGTCTATTATCTTCGGCTACATTAAAAATCGGTTTCCCCTATAGAAAGATTAGAGCATGGATGTTTTATGATATCACCACCAGCAGAAGTGATCTTAATTTCGAGGTAAGCGACATGTTGAGTATGCTGTATTTATTTGGTGCTAAAACTCAATATCCGCACGTTTACGACATGCCTGGTGAGCCGGTTAAACGTGGCCGACCTTTCATAGTTTACTTTATCGGCGCTTCTGACCCTGAAAAATGCTGGCCACGAGAAAATTTTTCTAAACTAATAAAGCAGATGGCATCGGACTACCCTGAGAAGGACCATCTGGTACTGGGGGGATTAAAAGACTGGGAACGTGCTGAAACAGTACTAGATTCGATTGAAGCTTGTGAAAATGTTTCTGCCGTTGATACTGATACGATAGAAAAGACTGTATCTCTAATGAAAGGCGCCGACCTTCTCGTATCTAATGATACCGGAATCAGGCATGTAGCCATTACCTGCCATACACCAACCGTCGGGATATTCTCAGGAAAACCATACCGTTACTGGCCGAGATATGATATTCATGAAGCCGTTTTTCCCGAGATAAATTACGATGCGGTTAGTATAGAAGACACATTCATCGCCTGTAAAAACCTACTCGACCGTATCGAAAAGCCCGATTGATTATTATTGGTATTCTTCGTACGATTTCTCTTCAACGAAGTCAGAACCCAGTTTCATGTTGATGTCACGTTTCACATCCGAACGCCTGTCATTCGTAAAATAAACAGATCGTGCCAGATCAATAAATCCCTGATCAAAGGTTTTCTGTGCCTCTTTATCACGGATATCGTCTTCGATCACCCAGAGTTCTTCGTTGATTTTCTTCAGCTCGGCAACCTCGTTTTCAACATCACTACGAGAAAATGGCAGGTCATCTAACAGCGCATTTAGAGCATCGAGTTCTTTATTGATATTGACCAGCTTCTCAGCATCGGATATCTGTTCTTTCTTAATTTCCAGAATAGTTAATTTGTCAAAAAACTCGCCTATGGAAATCTCTAGTTTTACGTTCATGTTACAATCTTCCAATAAAAAATATTTGGCGTAATTATCCTACTAATCATTAAAATATGCGAATCCTAATTGTACGTATAGGCCGTGCTGGTGATATCGTCATGACGACCCCAGCACTGTCTGCAATAATCAACTGCTATCCTGATGCCAGCATCACTTTCCTGACCGGCCCAGACGGCCCGCGGCTGCTCAAGGAGTATCACCCTAACCTTCAAGAACTATGGATATGGGACCGTTCTGGCGCACTGGCATACTTCAACAAACGCAAGATAATAAAGAAATTAGAGCAAACACATTTTGACAAGATTTTTTGTTTTGAAACAAATAAAAACATTGCTGATATCTTTTCCAGATATGACTCAGAATTATACTGGAGCGGCACACTGGATAACACCATACACTGCTCACAAAATTATCTCGATATAGTCAAACAGGCATGCCCATCATTGGACGGTGATTTTTATGCACAACTGCCTGTTAAAGAAGATGCGATCAAACAGATCAACGAAGAGTTATCCACTATCGGTATATCGAGCGATGATTCCGTGGTCATGTTACATCCTACATTCAGCGGTTACTCGAGCAATCCCTTTGCCAGCCTGTTCTCAAAAAAATACCGGACACAGACAAAACACAGGTTATGGCCTGCTGCTAACTTCTCCAAACTTGGCATCATGCTTTCTGAATTGCCGCTGGCTGACAACAGTAAACCCAAGATCATCATAGACCTGATCCCGGACGAAGCTGAACTTGGTAATAAAATCATAAAAACATCGAAAGACTCAATCACACTGCTACTGGCGCCACCAAATTTTGAGCGTTACAAAGCCCTCATCAAAAGAGCCAACCTTCTGGTAACGCCTAATACCGGTCCGTTACATATCGCTGCCGCAGTCGATACAGAAATAGTTGCACTATTTTCCAAATGGAGCCCGACGGACTGCGGGCCTTTCATGAGACCTGACAGATATACGATCTTAAAGACTGAAGACACACCTGAGCCTCAGCTTGGCCTCCCCTCAATATCTGTTGACACTGTCTTCGAAGCCTGCAGACAACGTCTTCTTTCACACTGATAATATAAATAATGGATTACCATCCAAGTCTTGTATAATAAAAACCTGTTTTAACCTGTCATTAAAATAACGCGGATACCGATAAGTCATTATGAAAACAGCCATTATTACCGGTATTACCGGACAAGATGCTGCTTATCTAGCAAAACATCTACTCGACAATAACTACACAGTTTATGGCACATACCGCCGTACCAGCACACTCAATTTCCACCCGAGAAGTCCTTACGGCGCAACAAAAACGGACAGATAATTCTATAAACAGATTCTCTAACCAATGCCATTTGTTTCAATAAAACTTAGCACGGAATCGAAAGAGTGAAAAAAGCTCACAAAATACTCGTTATAAGAAACGATAAATTAGGTGATTTCATGCTTGCATGGCCTGCGCTTTCACTACTAAAAAACCAATACCCCAACAGCAGCATTACCGTTCTCGTACCAGCTTATACAGAGCCAATGGCAAAACTATGCCCCTGGATCGATGAGATATTGCTTGACGACCACCACAAATCATTATTCTCTGATGCACTGGCACTGGCGCAAAAGTTTCGCCATAAAAATTTTGATGTTTCTATTTCACTATTCACCGAAACTCGGACGGCCCTGGCTACTTTTTTGTCTGGCATACCTGCTCGTATTGCACCCGCAACAAAATTAGCCCAAATATTCAGCAACTGTCGACTGCGCCAACGACGTTCAGAATCAGCCAAACCTGAACATGAGTACAATACCAACCTTGTTAGATTTTTTATAAAGTCGCAGGGAGATAACCCGGTCCTGCCTCAACAACCACCTTACCTGCAATTTGATACTGCTATAGTACAGAACCTGCGTAATCAGTACATAAATGAGCACAACATAGCAGAAGACACCAGATTAATTATTGTTCACCCTGGCAGTGGTGGCTCAGCCATTAACTTTTCAGTTGAACAATATGCTGAATTAATGAAAGTCATCGCAGAAAAAACAGACGTACATTTCATTATCACTGCCGGTCCAGGGGAGGATGTTACAGCACAGAAACTGTCATTACTGATGCAGGACATAAATCATAGCGTGTACATTTCAATGAAAGGACTTGATGAATTTTGTAAATTTATTGCTACCAGCGATCTATTTATTAGTGGTTCAACCGGTACTTTACATATTGCTGGTGCATTGGATATACCCACGACAGCATTCTATCCCGCACGTAAATCAGCTACAGCGTTACGCTGGCAAACACTCAATCAAGCCAGTCGAAGAGTTGCTTTTTCACCCGAAATACACACTGGTGAGAGTGATATGGAAACAATTGATCCTGTAGTCTGCGCACAGCAAATTACCGATTTTCTGAAACAACTATATGCACCCACACGCAATACCTGATAAGATAATATCTTCTGCATTAAGCTACCATACCATTAATATAAGTACTGCCATTAGCGTTTCAACATGAGCCATTCAATCAGCGTCATTCTACCTAACTATAATGGTCGTAATCTCCTCGAAAAGAATATACCTTCACTGCTGAAAGCTATTGCTCAGTTCGAATATGAAATCATCGTTATTGATGATTTCTCAACTGACGATAGCGTGCAATTTCTTGAACAAAACCACCCGAATATTATCATCATACGAAGTGAGAGAAATCAGGGTTTCTCAAGTAGCTGCAACAAGGGAATATATATCGCAAGCAAGGAACTTATTTGTATTGCAAATACCGATGTGACTTTTACTGAAAATTATTTCACCAATGCTATGCAATGTTTTTCCGAAGCTGATGTATTTGCAGTAAAAGGCGATATCATTAACTTCGGTGATAACTTTGATGATATAAAAAATATTGAAAGAACATCATTACTTTATTATAAACATGGTTTTTTACGATTTAATCAGCAAATAGAACCCAGCGATGAGCCACTCAGTTCGGAAATAAACAAACAATTTGTATTATTAGGTTGTTGTTTTGTCTGTAAGAAAGAAAGCTTACAAGCTCTAAAAGGTTACGATGAAATTTACTCGCCTTTTTACTGGGAGGATGCAGACCTGGCGCATCGTGCACTACAAAGTGGTTATCAACTTAAATACAACCCGGAATGCAAAGTCTACCACCAGTTAAGCGCCACTATCAGTCATCACCACAGTAAACGAAAGCGACGTCTGATCTCTTATCGCAATAAATTTCTTTTTACATGGCGTCATCTGAGTGGTATTAGTAACTGGTTATCACACTTATTCTATACATTTTTAAACCTGATGACGCGGTGGATTATTCTCGACTGGAAATACTATGTTGCATTTATCCAGGCAATTTTTCGACACTTTACCTTCCCACAAAAATTTAAAAGTTAGCAATGAAATATGGCATCAAATAAAGACAAAGTTATAATCAACCTCGGCTGCGGCAATAAAAAACTAGCTGAAGAAATCGGTGTTGATATTATCGACGGACCGTTGGTAGATGTCGTGACTGATCTCAATCAATATCCATTACCCTTCGATGATAATAGTGTTGACATTGTGAGGTCATCACATTGTTTTGAGCACCTTGATAATATTGTCACACTCATGGATGATCTTCATCGTATGCTTAAACCCGGTGGTATACTTGAATTTACTGTACCCCATGTAAGCAATATCGGATTTTTCCGTGACCCAACACATAAGCACTCTTTCACACTAGGAACCATGGATTATTTTGTTCGCGGACAAAAACCCATTGCCTATACAACGATAGAATTTGAATATATAGAACGAAAACTCTGTTTTGGTGGTGGTTTACGAGGCAAGATAGGCGAACTGCTGGCAAAAATTTCAGAACGCCGTTACGAAAAATATTACTGCTGGAAATACCCAACGAATGAAATCTATTACAAATTGCGCGCTTTAAAATAATCACTGCTTAATCCATTTAGTACGGGTCATTTAACATGAACGATTCAATCAGCGTCATTCTACCCAACTTTAATGGCCGACAACTCCTCGAAAAGAATATACCTTCATTGCTGGAAGCTATTGATGGATTTGAACATGAAATTATCGTTATTGATGATTGCTCATCTGATGATAGCGTAATATTTCTCAAACAGACTTACCCCGGCATAAAGGTAATCAGCAACCCTGTTAATCTTGGATTTTCCTCCACCTGCAATAAAGGTATACAAGCTGCTGAACTGAAATTATTATGTGTCGTTAATACTGATGTCACGTTCACACCCGATTATTTTACAAACATGGTCCGAGAGTTCGATGACCCAACTATATTTGCAGTTAAGGGTGACATCGTTAATTACGACAATTCTTTTGATGACATTATCAATATTGATAGAACTACCTTGCTATATTACAAACGGGGTTTTCTTCGCTTTGATACCAATACTCCGTTAACGAGCAGAACCATGTTCACAGACAATGATGAAAAATTTGTTGGTCTAGGCTGCTGTTTCGTATGCAACCGGGAAATGATGCTACAGCTAAACGGCTTCGATGAAATTTATTCACCTTTTTACTGGGAAGATGCTGATATTGCTCGAAGAGCTATGAAATTCGGCTTTAAGTTACTATATCTTCCTGAATCCAAAGTTTTTCACCAGGCCAGTTCAACCATTGGTAACTATCGTAGCAGCTTGCAGCGTAGACTGGTGTCCAATCGAAACAAATTTTTATTTACCTGGCATCATTTAGAACACAGTAAATTTTGGCTGTCTCATATCCCAACAACTGCGGTGAATATACTATTCAGGTGGCTTATTCTTGACTGGAAATACTATATAGCCTTTTTCATGGCCATAACACGTCAGCTAACATTCCATCAGTAATTATCACGACATTTCCAACTGGTAGAATTACAATTAATTTACATCATATAAACTTAAACATCCGCACTGTATATAATTTCGTGGCATAATATTTACATACTAAATTATGTCTTAAATTTTAAAATACTAAAACAATAGGTCATCAATGAAAACCTCTAGGGTCCTTAACACAGAAATATTATTTCAACTGTTTGTAAAATTCATTAAACCTGAACTAATATGTGACATTGGCACTCTCGATGCATCACACTCCATACTTTTGCGTAAGATATCCAGTTCAGCCAAAATAATTGCATTTGAAGCAAACCCTTACAACTACCAGAAAATTATTAATACGGGTATCGCAGAGTTAAATAACATTTCAGTCATACATAAAGCCGTAAGTAATAAGTCAGGGCAACTGGTATTTCACGTGCAAAAGCACAGCAACAGCAATGAAGATTATTGGAAAGCTGGAACAAGTTCGATTCTTCAAAGAAATCAGAGTGTTGGTGATACGGAAGAAGTAAAAGTTGATGCTATTAGACTTGATGATTTTCTATTAGAAACACAGAACTCCAGCCGTTCCATAGCACTATGGATTGATGTTGAAGGAGCTGGTTACGAAGTGCTTGAAGGTATTAAAGGCATTGCTAAAGATATTACTTTTCTCCAGGTCGAAGTAGAGACTGAAGAAGTATGGAAAGATCAAAAATTAAAAGCGGACGTTCAAAAGATACTTTCCGATTCAGGGTTTGTAGAAGTTGGCAGAGGGAAACATGATGAACAACACGACCTTGTATTTGTAAATCGGCGATACTTGGTAGACAATAGCACTAAATGTAACACCTTAGTTACCGTAGCCATAATTTTTTACTACATAAGAAAATATGGTGGTCACATGCTATCAAATATATTACTCATCCCTATCCTTGGTATCTGGCGCAACAATTAACCAGTTTGATAAATAAAAAACCTCCAATCAAACTTCATACATTAATATTACTCAAACAATAAGTACCAATCACGCTTTTCTCTTTCCCTGTTAAATAATTCAGTAGCCAAAGCAATATTTTCGTCAACTTTATTTCTCGCATCTTTGACATCAACAGCAGCATGAAGAAGCTCTGAGGCCAGCGCCTCGATATTTCTGTCTTCTGCCATCCTAAACTTAAAACCCATATCTACAAATTCAGGAAATGTTGTATTGTCGTATGTCACAGCAGACAGTCCAAAACCCATAGCTTCTGCAAACACGTTACCAAATCCTTCACCATAACTTGGATAAAGAAATAAATCTGCTTTAGCAAGGTAATCTTCTACATTATGAATATATCCACAAAACTGAATACTACTTTTATATGGAAGGCCATTCACCAAATCCATAATTTCATCGATGTACTTTCCTTTATCAATAGATCCAACAAACAATAGTTCAAATTCAATCCCATTATCATATAACGAAGCACAAGCAAGAATAGCGTCCCTGTGCCCTTTACCAGGAACTACTCTGGCTACATGAATTATCTTTATTATCTGATTTTTATCGACAAGTAAATTCTTATGTTCAGCAAATTGAAATGATGGATAAATAATTTTAAACTGCGTCTTTCTGCCATACGGCACAATAGTTTTTATATTGTTGATGAGATGTTTTGATATTGCAACATGATATTTAACACACGAATAAACAAGCCTATGTAGGAACCCGCTTTTTCTATGCGATTTTGTTGTGCCGTGGCGTACGATAATATTTAAATTTAACCATAAAAAAGAAAAATAAAGCGTTTTTAATTCTGAAGCGCCAAAAAAAATCACATTATTTATTTTTCTTTTTTTAATCTCGTCGCGCACAGAAAACAGCATCGACAAACTAAACTTTCGACTAAAAAACTTAATTGGTACAAAATCGATATGATTTTTATTTTTCAACTGGTGATGAATAAATGACTCACTCTTACAGAACAACGTAACTTCACATGCCTCACTTAATAAAGCAGCAAGCTTAATAGCATCAAGTTCCATGCCTCCATTATTATCAGAGAAACACATGACTGAGACTTTTGGTTTATTATTCATTACCAATCAATTATACAGGCTAATTTATATATCATCCGATGGGTTATTTAGTGCGCATAAATTCGAAAATATCACAATAAAATAAATAATATAAACAGACACTACTGGCAATCGAGAAGTCCACGATTCACTAAATCCGAGCGTTGCAAATAATAATATAAAAAAAACACCTAGAAGAGATACTGCCGGATTTTTGTCGATAGCCCCTCCCACTACCTTCAGTGGCATAAGAAAAATCGCAAACAACATAGCCATAAAACCAATTAATCCTGCATTAACTAATGACTGAAAATAGATATTATGTGTGCTTCCATGGACTTCCATCCCTGTATATTCTCCATTATTTTGCAAATCCCGTACAATATCATCAAAATCACCAGGCCCTGAACCTACTACAGGGTGCTGTTTCCAAACATCTATAGCAATACTCCACATTGCTAATCTTGCTCCTACAGAAGAAATATAATGATCGTCATTATAATAGGCAGAAACCTCTTTAACACCAGCACCTACTCTTTCTTTAATTATTTCACTGAGGGGAGACAACAATACAACACCCGCTATTAACACCAAACTAATTACGTAACTACCAGCACTAATCCTCGAATGTTTTAATGAATAATAAATCGTCAAAAACACATAAAATGGCAACACTAACCAGGCTCCTCGAGATTGCGATAGAAGAGCTGCTGACAAACCGCATAACATCGCAAATATAATAATAACTTTATTTAAGTTGCTTAATTTTTTTGTTAACAAGATTGAGAGCATCACACCTACATTTAACATGGCTGCACCACCAAAGCTAATATGATGGTAATATCCCTGAGCTGGAACGTTAGGATTCTCCAGATAACTTTGCAATGCTACTAATAGTAAAAACGGGCCAGACACAATGGCGCCTACATATAGATAACCAATAACATCTGCTTTATAATTTTTTATCAATAAATAAATAGGAACTGCTACTAAAAAACGCATATATCGCTCTAACTCTTTTACATACTGCTGCACATCCTGGACATTTATAACTGCGATAACACCTGACAGTGCATATAAACCAAAACCCAGAAGAAGCCATTTTTCATTATCACTTAATTTTTTCCAGATGGTTTTCCATTGCCTAATTAGCAACAAACTAGATAGAAACATTAGTGCAAACCCTGTACTAGCTACATCTTTAACTGATGTCCCCATCGTAGCCACAAAAAAAACACAAGTACCAATAAAAAAAACCTGTGGTTTATTTTTTATTTCAGCTAGTAATTTTTCTATATAAATCTTCATGCTTAATATCATTCAAACAATTAGTATGACCTAGTGGACATACCCTTTTAAAACAGGGGCTACAATCAAGATCCAAGTAAAATATATTTTTCTTTTCATCATTCGTAAGTGGCGGCGTGTAATCTGGTGTCGATGAACCATAGATCACATTCACCTCAACGGACAGCAGCGGCCACATGCATGAGTCCAGAGTCATTACTGACTACTGATCGTGCACAGGATAACAGATCAACCGTATCAACCAATTGTGTTTTACCACAGAGGTTAAAGATCTGCTCTGGTCGCACAGCTGCAATCTTTTCACCAGCGTCGTTATCTTTATCAGAGCCTATTACCCAGACCTGCCAGCCGCTATCGACTAACGATTTCGCCAGCATTGCATAATATTCTATCGGCCACTGTTTTGCCGGACCATATTCCGCACCCGGCATCATACAAACTACGGGTTTATCTGATTTTAACCCGAGTTCAGCCAGTAAATGAGACTGATTTTCTGTATCCGCTCGCAGCGCAGGAAAAGGCGTATCCGGCGGTACTATTGGATTATTCGGGTAGGCATGGGCAACATATCGCTGCACCGTTTGCTGTAAGACTTCCTTATTTAATGTCCTGATATCATTTAGCAGTCCATAGCGCATTTCCCCCCTGTAACCCGTTCTCACCGGTATACCGGCGAAAAAGGGAATCAGCGCCGATTTCCATGAACGCGGGATAACAATCGCATGGCTATATTTTTTTGCTCGTAAACTTAAACCGAGCTTTCGTCGCTTGAAAAAAGACAACTCGCCATGACTGACATCGGCTGATATGCCCTCTCTCACTTCAGGCATTCGCTTTAATATAGGAAGTGACCATTGCGGCGCCAGAACATCGATCTCGCAATCGGGATATTGTCGCTTGAGCGTAATAAATAATGACTGCGCCATGACCATGTCACCAATCCATGAGGGCCCGACGATCAGATAGTTTCGTTTACTGTTATCACTCATAGCAAATTCAACTATCTTGCTAGCTGGCTGAACCGGCAAGTTGATTAACAATGGCCACATTAGCCTGCAGATGCTGTTTATTGATGGTACCAACGATCATACTGCTAACCCCGGCTGGCTTAATATATGCTCTGAATGCACCTTCTATACCGCTGCCACCTGAGGCACTATCCGCATGACCACTCTGCAGGCCTTTTTTGATAATCACTCCTTTGTTTAATTTCTCCGCCAGCTCCAACACCGGCCGCTCATCATCGTATTCCAGATTCGCCGTTGCCATAACGACATCACAGTTTTCCACCACCCAGCAGCCACCGTCTACTGTTTTACTGGACATGCCATAGGCTTTGATCAGACCTTTATTTTTCAATACTTCCAGGGCATCGAACGCCGCGCCATCATTGATAATAGCCATATCATTGCCATCGGAATGCACCAGCACAATATCGAGCACATCGCGTTTTAGTTTTTTCAAACTCTGTTCGACACTTTTGATCGTATGCTCAAACGAAAAGTCAAAACGTGATTGTGCATCTTCAAATATCTCGCCCACCTTGGTCATTATCACCCAGTCATGACGATTCGGCAGTAGCTCGCCTAAACGCTGCTCACTGCTGCCATAGGCAGGTGCTGTATCGATGAAATTAATGCCTAAAGATCGAGCAAGCTCAAACAGCTCGATGACAGACTTATCGTCAGGCAAGTCAAATCCGCTCGGGTACTTCACCTGCTGGTTACGGCCGATTTTCACCGTACCCAGCCCCAGTACGCTGACATCAATGCCGGTCGAGCCTAATGCACGTTTTTGCATTACTTGCTACTCCAGCATGTTTCTTCATCCCATGGAAACTCTGCGTACTCAGGCTCGGCCCAGGCCGGCAAGGATGTGTTCGAGTCATGTTTGATATTTTCTTTATCCAATATATCTAATACAGAATCAGCAAGCGCAGGTGCTAATGCCATCTTTGTTGGCCATGCGGTTATGATGTCGTTATTTTCTTCGATAGAAAAACTATCTGGACGTGTCGCACCGGGTTTCTTAATCTCTGCGCGATCGATTTTAAGCACACCCCACTGCGCATCTTTCAATTCAAGCCAGGGAATAAGGTCTTTTAATTCATCTTTTGCTGCCTGAATTAATTCAGCATCATTTTTATCAACACCCTCTTCAGCCAGTTGACCACCCATATACCAGACTATATTCCCCTGCTTATCACGGTGAGAAGTAATCGTTATTCTCGGGTTAACCGATGCGCCTAAACAATGCGCATAGATCATATCTTTCTGCACACCGCGCATCACCACCATCTTTAATGGCCGCCGCTGCATTTCGGGTTGCTTGCGATCAAAACGCGACAATAGAGACTCATTACCTTCGCCTGCGATGAATATTATTTTCCGATAATGAAATAAATAACTTTTCACCTGCTTTCGATTGAACCACAACTCGGCCATCAAGAGCGTTCAAAAGATTCCTGATTTATAGGCAAGATAGATTTTTTTCGTGGTTCGGCCAGTGCACGCACAACACTCAAGGTATTGAATACAGGTTCATCGAGACGATAAAACTGGCCTTTAAAATCTTTGTGCTGGAAAATAGCAGGTAAGGACTTCTCATCAAGTTCGCTGGAACGAGCACGCATGACCTTGCTGGCAAAAAAACCGGATATGCGCGAAGTCAGACTGGTCGTCGACCATAGATAATGCGCATCAGACAGCAGTTCGGCCTGAGACAGGTCGAGCTCGCCTCTGCCCTCATAACAGGCACGCCAGCGTGATGGCATATCAGCGACAGCCTCCGATGAGGCTGTCAATTTTCCTGTCAGTGCGTACTTGGTGCCACCATGAATGATGCCCTGAGCAAACCGGGTCTGACCTGCCCCCAGTGCCTGTGACTCTAACAGGACTGATTTATAACCCGACTGCTGCAGACGCGCCAATGTCCATAAACCTGCGATGCCACCGCCGATAACTAAAACATCGACATCTACATCAATGGGCGCGCCATCAGTCTTAGTCATCAGTCTTTACTCAGCCTGTTAATTTTTTTCTTTGATCGAATCGATAATTTTAGTCGTCGAGATACCATCGACATAGGTCAATACCATCACCTGACCACCGGCTTCACGAACACAGTTACCGCCAGGGATTTGATCGACGACATTATCGCCGCCTTTCACCAGGATATCCGGCGCTATATCACAGATCAATCGTGTTGGCTCATCTTCAGTAAAAGCAACCACCCAGTCGACACAACGTAGTGCCGCCAGCATACGCATACGATTCTCTACTTTATTTACCGGGCGATCTTCGCCTTTTAGCCGGCGCACCGTTTCATCGACATTAACCGCAACCAGTAAATGATCGCCCAGCTCACTCGCCTGTTCAAGGTAAGTAACATGACCGGCATGTAAAATATCAAAACAGCCGTTGGTCATCACGATGGTCTCGCCACGGGCACGGCAGCGATCGAGCACCGCGTGAAGATCGGCTTCCTGCAGAATACCATGCTCGGTATTCGACGAAGTTTGTGCAATAGCATTTTCCAGTTCTCTGAGACTGACACTGGCGGTACCTGACTTGCCGACGACAACACCTGCGGCAAGATTTGACAGCACCATGGCACGCTCGATCGAAACGCCTGCGCCCAAAGAAGCGGCCAGTGTTGATATCACCGTGTCACCGGCACCGGTAACATCAAATACTTCTCTGGCCTGCGTTGGTATATGCACAGGATCATAACCCTGCTGCATCAAACTCATACCATGTTCACTGCGTGTGACCAGCAGCGCTTCTATATTAAATTCTTCAGTGAGAGAATTTGCCTTTTCGACCAGCTCATCTTCAGTTTCACAAACACCGACCACCGCCTCAAATTCAGTAAGGTTTGGGGTGATTAAACTTGCGCCCGTGTATTTCTCAAAGTCGCTGCCTTTGGGATCCACCAGCACGGGAATATTGTTTTCATTACACAGTTCGATCAAACGCTTTACCTGGCGCAAACTGCCTTTGCCATAATCTGAACAAACCACGATGTTGTGATTCGGCAACTCTGCCTGAAAAGCTTTTTCAAGTTCTGACAGATCCTGGCCGATAAAACCGTCTTCAAAATCCAGGCGCATCAGCTGCTGCGAACGACTCATCACTCGCAGCTTGGTGACGGTGGCATTTTCCGGCATACGTACAAACATCGGAGTTTACGCCGGCATGCTGTAAAATATCTTCAAGCCTGTTAGCGGCATCATCATCGCCGCATAAACCCATTACCGTACATTGCGCACCGAGCGTGGCGATATTCAGTGCCACGTTGCAGGCACCACCGGCACGCTCTTCATTTTCATTGACGTGCACCACCGGCACCGGTGCCTCAGGTGATATCCGTGAGGTTCCACCATGCCAGTAACGATCCAGCATCAGATCACCGACGACCAGTACATTGGCACTTTCGAACGAGGGCAGATGCATACTCATTAGCTCAGACTCTCTGCAAAATAATACATAAAAACTTTGCTCGATCCGAGATTAATCAACAAGGCGATATTCACAGCCGCAATAAGGGCATTTTGCAGAACCTGTTTTTTCAACCGGGATGTACACCCGCGGATGAGAGTTCCACAAACTCGACCCTGGCATTGGACAGTGGATAGGTAAGACATCACGAGACACCTCATACAACATTGTGTCGTTAGGTGTTTCCAGATCTTTCTGTGTCGCTGTATTTGGATTAGGCATTATCAGCTCCCGCTTTATACGTAATTTAACCAGTCTGCATGTATATCCAGACGTCCATGTACTAAATCAAAGTACATGGTCTGTAATTTTTCAGTAATCGGTCCGCGAGAACCATTGCCGATTGAAATATTGTCGATCTCACGGATAGGCGTCACCTCTGCGGCAGAACCGGTAAAAAACACCTCGTCAGCTGCATACAATTCTTCGATCTTCATCGTTGTCTCAACCACCTCGTAACCCTGTTCTTTTGCCAGGGTGATGATCGTATTACGGGTAATACCATTTAACGATGCAGCCAATGTCGGTGTATACAACACGCCATCTTTAACCATAAAGATGTTTTCGCCACTGCCTTCAGCGACATTACCTTTGCTGTCCAGCAACAGGGCTTCATCATAACCTTTACTCATCGCTTCATCGAGTGCCAGCATCGAGTTGATGTAATTACCATTGGCCTTGGCAAGATACATACTCGGATGTGAATCATTTTTCACGAAAGTCGACTTACGGATTCGGATGCCGTTTTCAAGTGCTTCCTGTCCCAGGTAAGCGCCCCATTCCCAGGCCGCGACCATAACATGTACTTTCAGGTTATCGGCACGCAAGCCCATGCCTTCAGAACCATAAAAACACATAGGACGAATATACCCTGATTCCAGGTTATTTTCTCTTACCGATGCAAGTTGCGCTTTATTCAAGGTCTCTTTATCAAACGGTATATCCATGTTCATGATCTTTGCAGATTCAAACAGGCGATCGGTATGTGCCTGCAGACGAAAAATTGCCGTGCCCTGCTCAGCTTTGTAGGCGCGCAAACCTTCGAATACGCCCATACCATAATGTAATGTATGCGTTAAAACGTGGATCTTGGCATCACGCCAGTCAACCATTTTTCCGTCAAACCAGATTACGCCATCTCTATCGGCCATGGTTTGCATAAACTTCTCCTACTATCTCTCTAAATACAATAATCAAAAACATTTTTACCGCAGAGACGCGGAGACGCAGAGAAAAATTGTTGTGATAGTCGCGCCTACGACGCAACCAACAAATAAATTCTCTGCGACTCAGCGTCTCTGCGGTAAATTTAATTCTTTTCAGCTTCTTCCACAACATCAGGCATTACCCTGGCCCAAACCGCAATAACATTATCACGGTGCTGCGGTACTTCACTAACATCTGCTTCACATTTCAACTTTTGCCAGTTTTTCAATTTTCGAAAATACCGATAGGCATCCGCTATCGCTTTCGCTTCATCAACACTGTACCAGCCAACCCCGGTTAACTCGTTGATCAGCTCCAGTGTGGCTGTGTGCCGGATACAGTCCGGATTTTTCTCAGCGTAAAGCAGAACACCAGCCTGTGTCATAAACTCGATATCGACCAGACCGCCAGCATCCTGCTTAAGATCAAACTCAGCCGATTTATTGCCCAGATGCTTGCGCATCTTCTCACGCATGGCCACGACTTCCTGCAACAGCTGCTCTACATCACGCGGCTGGCTAAGAACTGAACGGCGAATTCTATCAAATTCTTGCTCTATCAGCGCGCTTCCGGTGACAAATCTTGCCCTAATTAACGCCTGATGTTCCCAGGTCCATGCTTTTTCCTGCTGATATCGCTCAAATGCAGCAATACTACTGACCATCAGCCCTGATTGCCCGTCAGGACGCAATCGCGTGTCTACTTCGTACAAGATGCCAGAATATGTTCGCGTATTTAAAAAATGGATAACCCGCTGCGCCACACGGGCAAAAAACTGCTGATTATCAATGATTTTTTCACCCGTCGTATACTGTTTTTCACCCCGGCTGTCATGAATGAAAATAATATCCAGATCAGAACCATAACCCAGCTCATTGCCCCCCATTTTCCCATAGGCAACGATCGACATCTGCGGATAGAACACTTCACCGTCATCAATGCAGCTGGGCTCTCCGTGTTTAGCAACCACTGTCTGCCAGGCATATTGCAGAATTTTTTCCAGTAGTTCATTGGCCAGTTCCGTAAGATGGTCTGAAACTTTTTCTACCGGCTCCTGGTAAAACACATCCAGCATGGCGATGGTAAAAACGGTCTGTTGTTTAAACTGACGCATTCTCTCCATGAGCTGCTCAAGGTCCTGTCCTGCTCCATTATCATCGATACGGCTGAGCTCCAGTTCAAGTAAATGCCGGATATCATATCTACGCCGGAAAGCTTCTGCTGTACCCAACAGGCTATCGAGTAAAATAGGATGCCTGATAAGACGCTCAGTAAACCATTCACTGGCTGCGCAAAGCGTCAGCATCTGCAGCTGTATTGCAGGAAACTCATTGAGCAAACTGATATACACTTTGCGGCCAGCCAACGCTTTTAAAATGCGACTTACCCTGTCGAATAATTCAGCCTGCTGAGGATAATCAGCAATTTTATCAATCAGTGATTCAATCAACTGAACCATGAGACGAATAGTATCTCCGGCCAGATGTCGGATCTGCGGACTGGCGCGTAGATGCGTAAGCAGCTCGACAACATCATCAACCTGTTGATAACCTTGCGTCTCCAGGTACTGCTTCAAACCGTAATCAGCGTCTTCGTCTTTATTTTCATTCGATAAAAACAGTGTCACTGCCGACGCTTTGACTTCATTCTCTTCAGATTCAGCGGTAATAAGATTCTGAAACACGTCATCAACGGCGTTTTGGTGAAAAGATAACTGCTCGATGAGCATATCCCAGTCCTGCATATTCATTGCCAGGCATATACGCTGCTGTGAAGGCTCATCATCCGGTAATACATGAGTCTGCATATCGCGCAGCATCTGCAAACGATTCTCCAGCTTGCGCAAAAACCAGTAGGCGGTTATCAGTTTTTCTACTGCTTCTGGTTGCAGATAATTCTTTTCAGCTAATAACCTCAGCACTTTAACGATGCTTCGCTCTCGCAGATCAGGCTCTCGGCCGGCACGGATCAACTGCAGCGTCTGACCAATAAATTCGATCTCGCGGATACCACCCGGCCCCAGCTTGATGTTATTAGTCATCCGCTTATGCTTCATCTGCGCATTGATCATGGCTTTCATTTCACGTATCGACTCGATCATACTGAAATCAAGATAACGCCGATAAACAAATGGCGTTAACATTGATTGCAGGTATTTTCTGTCGTTTTCACGCCCGCTGATCAGCCTGGCCTTGATCATGGCATATCGTTCCCAGTCACGTCCCTGCATCTGGTAGTAATGCTCCACCCCGGCAAAACTCATCGCCATCGGCCCACTCTCGCCAAACGGCCTTAACCTGGTATCCACCCGGTAGACAAAACCGTCGGCAGTCACTTCATCCAGTACTTTCACCAGCTTGCGGATAACCATCAGATAAAATTCGTAATATGATTTATGTCGTGGACCGGGGGTTTCACCATCATCAGGAAAGGTAAAAATCAGATCGATATCCGAAGAAAAATTTAGCTCGCCGCCACCCATCTTGCCCATGGCAAAAACCAGCAATGACTGCTCTTCACCATTTGAATCTAGCGGCATACCAAAAATCTCTGCCTGCTGCTGCTCCAGATGCTGCAGAGTGACCGCCACCACAGCTTCTGCTAGATCAGTCAATTCATGAAAAATGGTTTCGGCATCGGCAAGTGTATTGAGATCGCGCCAGGCGATGCGCATCATTTCGCGAGAGCGTAACTGGCGCAATGCCGTCATCAATGTCGCTTCATCCGTGGCGCTGCTTACCAACTGGGTTACATATTCCCGGTAATCATCAATGCTACGAGGTAAGTCAAAACTTTCATCAGATAAAGCCAGGAAAGTGTCTGGATAACGAATGCAGGTGCGCGCAACAAAATCACTACACGCCCATGTTTTACCGACATCGCTAAGCGAAGACAGCGCATCCGATGACAGATCATTATTCTCACAGGCAGACAGCCAGTCCTGCCAGTACAGCTGTACTTGCGGATGCAAACTTTCAGGAACTAATTTTAGGAGATCTACTGGATACAATGGCATCACCCGACATTACACGTCTATTATCGGATGATGCAAGTTCAAAATGACTGTTAACAGATTACTAGTTTAAAACTAGCCAAAAATCCCTTTAAACATAAAGAAGAAGACAATAGCCAACAGACCGCCGGCAGGCAATGTCACTACCCAGGACATAAAGATATTACCAACCACCCGCATGTCGATCGCACCGATACCACGGGCAAAACCAACACCTAAAACGGCGCCGACGAGTGTGTGCGTGGTCGAGATAGGGATACCCGTGAAAGAGGCCAGTACCACTGTGCCTGCGGCGGCGATCTCAGCAGCAAAACCACGGCTTGGTGTTAACTCGGTGATCTTCTTACCCACCGTCGCAATCACTTTATAACCGAAAGTTGCCAGACCGATGACGATACCGATACCACCGATCAGCAACACCCAGGCAGGCAATGCTGATTTCGAGGCGATCATACCCGTCTGCGCCGTACTGATAACCGCAGCCATCGGGCCGACAGCATTCGCTACATCGTTAGAACCGTGCGCAAACGCCATTGCTGATGCAGTAAACACCATGAGCACAGCAAAGATACGTTCGACATTGGCATAGTGGAATTTTTTATCCGCTTTAGGGTCCGTTTTGACCTTGCGGATCATAAACGAACCTAACATTGCAACAACGACACCCAGTACCACTGCATACATAAATGCTTCCCCTGCACCAAGGTCAAGACCCACGTGTTTCAGGCCTTTTTTGATGGTCACCAGGGCAATGACAAAACCCACCAGAAACAGGTAATACGGGCCGTATTTGATCGCACTCTCGACCGGATTTTCTGTATTTAATATCAGCTTCTGGATACTTCTAAAAACGATAAAGGCAAGCGTGCCCGCAAGCAATGGCGACACGACCCAGCTCATCACGATGGTACCCACCTTACCCCAGTTAACCGCATCCATACCGATGCCAACCGCAGCAAAACCGACCACTGCACCGACGATAGAATGTGTAGTTGATACCGGCCAGCCTTTGCGAGAAGCTATCGCCAGCCAGGTACCAGCGGCCAGCAAGGCTGCCAGCATGCCCCAGATCAACAGGTTAGGATCTGCGTTAAAGGCGTCTGCTTCTATGATACCTTTACGGATGGTTTTGGTAACTTCACCACCGGCGAGGTAAGCACCGGCAAATTCAAAAATTGCAGCCAGCACCACCGCCTGTTTGATTTTTAGCGCGCCCGAACCAACAGAAGTCGCCATCGCATTCGCGACATCATTAGCGCCGATACCCCACGCCATAAACAGGCCAAAAACCCCGGCAAGGATTAAATAAATCGTCATCTGATCCATCATCATCTCCTAGCGTGCCAGCATCAGCTGTAAACGACTACCCACATTCTGGGCGCAATCAGCGACATCACCAGTCATCTCGATGACTTTGTATAAAAACATCACTTCGATGGGCCGCAGATCATTTTCGATAGAAAAAATCTCATACTTGATCTCCGCCTGCAGGTTATCGGTTTCGCTTTCGATCGAATCAAGCTTCGTGATCATCTCGGTGACAATCTTGATCTCCTGCCCGCTAAAACCGGTCTCGACCAGCTCATCAAATTCGTTAATGGCTTTTCTGGCCTGTTTACACGCCGCTACGCAACGTGTTACGAAACGGATATAATCTTCATGGATGATTTCAGGCAACGCCATGCGGCGACCGACGATCGTGCCGGCAATATCTTTCGCCTTATTGGCAATCCTGTCCTGCATCAGTAACACTTCTAACAGATCCTGACGTGATACCGGCATGAACAAACCTTTCGGTAAATTTAAGCGCAGCTCTTTTTTCAGGACATCGGCTTCTTGCTCGAGTGAAGAGATAAGTTGCTGACGTTTTTCTACTTCAGCCCAGTCTTCATTGATGACTGCGTTAAACAGGGGAATTAACTCGGATGCACAGGCATAGACCTTTGACATGTGCTTTTGCAAGGGACTGACTGGCGAACTGCCAAAAATCCCACTCATATAACCGCCTACAGCCATCTCTTTTCTCCTCCGGCACTATTGCACGGAAAATCTTTCATCGTCTTATAATTTTTGCGAATTGTAATATTTTCACAACAAAAGGACATCTCTTTTTTTGCTTTATTCTCAAAATAGTTTTAACGTCTTGATATGCATCAAAAAATACCCGAGTTAAAGTCACTAATAAATCAACTCTTAACGATACCCTCGATCAGCTGCACCTCAAAAGATATCGATCAGGGTAATCTGAATGTTATTCATTTATTGGCTGACTGGTTTGAAAATTTCGGATTTCAATGTGAGATTCAAACGTTAACGCACGATAAAAATAAAGCCAACCTGATCGCCACACTCGGCAAAGGTAACAACGGGCTGGTTCTGGCAGGGCATACCGATACCGTGCCTTATGATGACAACCGCTGGCAGGTTGATCCCTTTGCACTCACCGAAAAAGATAACCGTTTTTATGGTCTCGGCAGCTGTGATATGAAATCATTTTTTGCTGTCATCATCGAAGCACTAAAAAACATCGAGCTGAATAATATCAATCAGCCATTGATCATCCTGGCTACTGCTGATGAAGAAACCAGCATGTCTGGCGCAAAAGCCATAGCAAAATCAGCGGACTCTCTTGGCATTCATCATGCCCGTTATGCGGTCGTCGGCGAACCCACCAACATGCAGCCGATACGCATGCACAAGGGCATGATGATGGAATCCATTCAACTCGTCGGCCAGGCAGGACACTCAAGCAACCCTGCCCTGGGTAACAGCGCACTGGAAGCCATGCATAAAGTCATCAGCGAACTATTACGCTGGCGTGATGAATTACAGAGTAAATATCACAACCCATTCTTTGAAGTACCGGTACCCACGATGAATTTTGGTCACATCCACGGCGGCGACAATCCCAACCGTATCTGCGGCAGCTGTGAACTGCAGATCGATATCCGTCCGTTACCGGGAATGAAAGTTTCA
Organism: uncultured Gammaproteobacteria bacterium; assembly: GCA_963752725.1. Lineage (GTDB taxonomy): Bacteria > Pseudomonadota > Gammaproteobacteria > SZUA-229 > SZUA-229. The sequence goes on along the minus strand of CAVWAI010000047.1, from coordinate 58,458 downwards.
GAGCTGCGCACCGAGATGCAGTCAAGGCTGAAAAATGTATTACATGAAACGGGGATCCAGTTTAAAACCGTTCCGCTGTTTGATGGTGTTGATGCGATGGAGACAGAAAAAAACTCTGCGCTGGTGAGACTCGCTGAAAAGATGACTAATACAGAAGCACAGGCCGTTGCTTTTGGTACTGAAGCACCTTATTACAACGCCATGGGACTGGATACCATAGTGATGGGACCGGGAAGTATTCGACAGGCACATCAGCCGGATGAATATATCGAAATAAAAAGTTTGAATCCTGCGGTGGATATCATCCGGCAGTTGATCGTGCATTATTGCTGTTAAAGAAAAAACTACTCACCACAGAGGCACAGAGAACACAGAGTTTTGTTTTTGTTGCGCCTGCGGCGCACAAATATAAATAAATTTTTCTCTGTGTTCTCTGTGCCTCTGTGGTTAAATTTTTTGAGCTTACTTAATTATCTTGTAACAAGGCACATACTCTGTACCAGGCAACTTCATACGTTGCTGTTCGACAAAGGCAGAAAGCAATGCATCCATCGGCTCCATGATCTCATGATCTCCGTTAAGCTCAAAATGCCCATGTTTTTCTATGGCGCGGATACCTTCTTCTTTTACATTACCGGCAACAACACCGGAAAAAGCACGGCGTAAATTGGCAGCCAGGGTATGCACCGGCTGATCTTTAGACAGCTTCAGGTTACGCATATTTTCATGCGTCGGGAAAAAAGGTTTCTGAAACTCTTCATCGATGGTCAGGGACCAGTTAAAATAAAACGCATCATCAAGTTCTTCCCTGAACTTACGTACCTGATGCATACCCTCTTTCATCTCTCTGGCGACCCGCGCCGGATCATCAATAATAATCCTGTATCGCTGCTGAGCTTCCAGCCCAAGCGTGTCAACAATAAACTGGTTTATCTGTTTAAAATATCTTTCAGCACTTTTAGGCCCGGTAAAAATGAGCGGAAATGGTACTGCCACATTTTTCGGATGCAATAAAATACCTAATATATAAAGAATCTCTTCCGCAGTACCCGCGCCGCCAGGAAAAACAACCACACCGTGGCCGGTACGCACAAATGCCTCCAGACGCTTCTCAATATCCGGCATGATGATCAGCGCATTAACAATCGGATTGGGCGATTCTGCGGCAATAATACCCGGCTCGGTAATGCCCAGGTAACGACCACTGCCGCTTCGCTGCTTGGCATGACCGATGGTGGCACCTTTCATCGGCCCTTTCATCGCTCCAGGTCCACAACCGGTACAGATATCCAGGCTGCGCAGACCCAGCTCATAACCGACTTCCTTGGTATAGTCATATTCTGCCCGACTGATGGAATGCCCTCCCCAGCAGACCACCATATTCGGTACTAATCGGGCTATGGTGCTATGTGCATTACGCAAGATATGAAACACCGCATTGGTGACATCGGTAGACTCATCCAGGTTAAAACGTGCTGAATGCAAAATTTTATTATGCGCATAAAGCACATCACGCAATACCGCGAACAGATGTTCGTTGATACCGGTCATTAATTTACCGTCAACGAAGGCGATCGCCGGGGCGTTTTTCAGTGACAACTTGATACCGCGCTGGCGCTGAACCACTTCGATCTCAAAATCAGGATAACGTGCAAGCAGTTCAATGCCATCATCCAGTGGACTGCCACAGTTCAGTACCGCCAGTGAGCAGTTACGAAAAATACAGGCGAGCTCACCCTTACTGGTATTTAAAATACTAGCAACTTCAAACTGTGAAAGCGTTTCAAGCTGGCCTTTCGGTGATATAACGGCATTGACTACTTCATATTCCATATTAATCTTCTTTAATCTTCTATTTAGTATATGTGCTCTATTAAGTATAACTGAAGATTCAGAATTAACTGCTTAGCTGGTACGCTATCGCAAAAGCAGGCCTGCATAAATAGATCGCTTCGCTGGGCCAGCGACCGCGCTATTGAATTCTATCTCCCGGGTTGCAGGATGGGATAAGGTATATTTCCGGCGCTTTAAAACTTATCTGTCACCGCACCTTCAGAAGCAGAGCTCACCAGTCTGGCATATTTCGCCAGTATGCCACGTGTCTCTTTCGGTGCCGGCGCTTTCCATTTACTCAATCGCGCATCGATCTCTTCTTGCGGCATATTCAGATTCAGCGTTCTGTTTTCAGCATCGATAGTTATGCTATCGCCGGTTTCGATGATGGCAATCGGTCCGCCAACAGCCGCTTCCGGCGTTACATGACCGACAACAAAACCGTGGCTGCCGCCAGAGAAACGGCCATCGGTAATCAGCGCGACATCCTTGCCCATGCCTTTACCCATAATGGCGCCGGTTGGGCTCAACATCTCACGCATGCCGGGACCACCAACCGGGCCTTCATGACGGATGACGATAACATCATGCTTAACCACGGTACCGTCAAGGATCGCTGCCAGGGCGGTTTCTTCCGACTCGAACACGCGCGCGTTACCACTGAAACTCAGACCTTCTTTACCGGAGATCTTGGCCACTGCGCCGGTTGGCGCCAGATTGCCATATAACACCACCAGGTGACTGTCTTTTTTGATCGGATCTTCCAGCTTGTGGATAATGTCCTGACCTTCGGGATACGGATCCACATCGGCCAGATTCTCTGCCATGGTCTTACCGGTCACGGTTAAACAATCACCATGCAACAGGCCAACATCCAGCAATACTTTCATCAGCGGTTGAATACCACCGATCTCTATCAGCTCAGACATCAGGTATTTGCCACTGGGTTTCACGTCAGCCAGAACCGGCACCTTTTTACCGATGCGGGTGAAATCATCCAGCTCAAGTTTCACATTGGCAGAATGCGCCATCGCCAGCAAGTGCAGTACCGCGTTGGTCGAACCACCAATGGCAATAACAACAGTGATCGCATTTTCAAATGATTTGCGTGTAATGATGTCGCTGGGTTTGATGTCTTTTTCGATCAGGTTCATCACCGCTTCACCGGCACGGACACAATCTTCTTCTTTATCGTAAGACACAGCTTCCTGCGCCGAACTGTTAGGCAGACTCATACCCAGCGCTTCGATCGCCGAAGCCATGGTGTTCGCCGTGTACATACCACCACAGGAACCGGGTCCCGGAATAGCGGTATCTTCGACTTCTTTTAATTCTGCATCAGACACTTTACCCGCTGCGTGACCACCGACCGCTTCGAATACAGAAACGATATCGCGGCGTTTAGCACCCGGTTTGATGGTACCGCCATAAACAAAAATGGAAGGTCGATTCAGTCGGGACAAACCGATCATACAGCCTGGCATATTCTTGTCGCAGCCGCCGATGGCTACCACACCATCAAAACCTTGCGCACCGGTGACCGTCTCGATGGAATCGGCAATCACTTCGCGTGATACCAGTGAGTAACGCATACCCGGTGTTCCCATAGAGATGCCATCAGATACCGTAATAGTATTGAAGATGACACTTTTACCGCCAGCCTTATCGGCACCGCGGGCTGCATCATCAGCCAGTTTATTAATATGCATATTACAGGGCGTCACCATGCTCCAGGTCGAAGCGATACCCACCTGCGGTTTTTTAAAATCGCTGTCCTCAAAACCGACGGCATGTAACATCGCACGGCTGGGTGCCTGCGCTACACCATCAACAATGAGTGATGAAAATTTACGTGTTTTATCATTCGCCATGTGACTAACCTTCTATAATGCTTACTAAATACTCGAAAACTGACTATTGTTAATACTCGATACGGTAATTATTTACCGATTGAATAGAAAACAGAATCGGGTATATTACAAGGTATGTTGTTACGAAAGAAGTACTGAGACCACAAGGTGGATAAAATTAATAAAAATAATACCCATGTAGACTGGTTCCGGCAATCGGCCCCCTACATACACGCTCACCGTGGTAGCACCTTTGTCATCCTGTTTGGTGGCGAAGCGGTCGAACACAGTGGTTTCGCCCACCTGATCCATGACATCGCACTGCTGGGCAGCCTTGGCGTACGCATCGTGCTGGTGCACGGTGCACGGCCGCAGATCGAGCGACAGTTAAGCACATTGAAAATCAAGTCTGAATTCGCCGATAACATGCGCATCACCTTGACTGAAAATATGCCGGCAGTGGAACAGGCGGTTGGCCAGGTACGTATGAGCATCGAAGCCCAGCTTTCCATGGGCCTGCCAAACACACCGATGGCCGGTGCTTCACTGCGCGTAGTCTCAGGTAATTTCATTACCGCACGGCCTTACGGCATCAGAAACGGTATCGATTACTGCCAGACCGGCAATGTAAGAAACGTCGATACCGGAGCCATCAGTCAGCACCTGCAAAACAATAACGTGGTGTTGATCTCTCCCATTGGTTATTCGCCCTCTGGTGAAATATTCAATTTACGTGCAGAAGACGTCGCCACGGAAACTGCTATCGCACTCAATGCCGACAAATTAATTTTTGTCATGGAGAATAATGGCGTCACTGATAAAAAAGGCGGCTTGTTGCAGCAGCTGAATCTACCGCAAGCTGGAAGCTGGCTGCAAGACCACAGCCCAGAGAATGACCACGAAACGCAATCACATCTAAATAACGCAGCGCAGGCCTGCCGTGGTGGTGTACGTCGCGTGCATCTTGTCAGTCGGCAGATCGATGGCGCCCTGTTGCTGGAACTCTACACCCGCGACGGTGTAGGCACCCTGGTGACTGCTGAAAATTATGAAGGATCTGCGTACTGCATCGATCGACGACATCGGCGGCATCATGGGATTGATCTCACCGCTGGAAGAACAGGGCGTGCTGGTCAAACGCTCGCGTGAACAACTGGAGCTGGACATTAATAATTTCACCGTCATCGAACGTGACGGCATGATAATCGCATGTGCGGCCATCTTTCCTTTTGCAAAAGAAAAAGCCGCAGAACTTGCCTGCCTTGCCGTGCATCCGGACTACCAGGTACATGGCCGCGGTGATGATCTACTGCAACATATCGAGTGGCAGGCAAAAAAACAACACATGAAAAAATTATTCACCTTAACCACTCAGACCATGCACTGGTTTATCGAACGTGGTTTTATCGAATGCAGTGCTGACGATCTTCCGATAGAGAAAAAATCTTTATACAACTATCAGCGTAACTCAAAAGTTTTATGTAAACAGATAACTTAAATTATGGCTTTATTACAGGTACCGCAAAGCATCATCGAAGAAAATGTTTTCAATGCACTAAAAGAAGATGTCGGCGATGGTGACATAACCGCCGAATTAATTCCTCACGACAACATCTCACTGGCTACAGTCGTCAATCGTGAGCCCTGTGTATTTTGCGGACTCGACTGGTTTGAAGAAACCTATCGGCAGATAGATGATGAGATCTTGATCGACTGGTTCGTCGATGACGGCGATGCTATCGACGCAGACCAGATCATCTGCACCATCAGCGGCTCTTCACAAAACATCCTTACCGGCGAACGCACAGCACTCAATTTTGTGCAGACCTTATCTGCCACCGCCACTATATCTGCACACTATGCAGACAAACTCAAAGACACAGAAACAAAAGTGCTCGATACCCGCAAGACCATCCCCGGCTTGCGTATGGCGCAAAAATATGCGGTCTCATGCGGCGGCTGCGAGAACCATCGTTTAGGTTTATTTGATGCTTTCCTGATCAAAGAAAACCACATCAATGCCTGTAATGGCATACAGAACGCTGTCAAAGAAGCCCGCTTTCATAACCCTGAGTTAAAAATCGAGGTCGAAGTCGAAAACCTCGATGAACTGCAACAGGCCATCGACGCTGGTGCCGATCATGTCTTATTAGATAATTTTGATTATGAAACTTTGAAACAGGCTGTCGATATCTGCAAAGGAAAAGTCATCAGCGAAGCTTCCGGAAACATCACCATCGATAACATTCATGATGTTGCCGAAACGGGTGTGGATTACATCTCCACCGGCGCATTAACCAAGAACATCAAAGCTATCGATCTATCAATGCGGTTTGACTAGCTTGATTTAATCAGGCGTTTTAATCATTTTTTGCAGCCACGACAAATGTCCATAATAAGAAAGTTTTACCGATCGATACTGCTAGCTTTATTAATAATCATCTGCCTTATCGCCAGCGTGCTGCTGTTACGCAACACTGTACCCACGCGCGGAATAACCAGCGCTTTCATTACCACATGGCTTGGTCTTGTTGCCCGTGCACTGGGTGTGAGAACAAAAGTATATGGTACTGCGTTAACCGAGAAAACTTTATTTATTGCCAACCATATCTCCTGGCTGGACATCTTTGTCATCGGCGGCCTGGTGCCCGTGCATTTCTTATCTAAACACGAGGTTAAAAAAATGCCGGTATTCGGCTGGTTGGCCACCCGCGCCGGCACCTTATACATAAAACGCGGCAGACACGGATCAGCCTCAGAAGCCAGCAGCGAGATCACCTCGGCCTTAGATCAAAACCATAACAGCCTGATCTTCGCCGAAGGCACCACCTCTGACGGCCATGTAAAAAAATTTCACAGCCGCATGATGCAGAGTGCGATCGACGCACACGCGATGGTGCAGCCGATTGCGATTTTTTTTCCGCTGCTAAATCCTGAGAGGTGCAGAACAGAACTTAATCCGCTGACATTATTCATCGGCGATACCAGCATCGCTGAATCTTTTGATCTGATTGCACGCGCACCCAGACATCGAGGCTGAAGTACATTTTCTCAAACCGATCAGCAGCAAAGGAAAAACCAGAAACGAAATCTCACAACATGCCTACGATGAAGTGGTTGATGCGATTTCATGCGATAAAAAAACGCGCATAAAAAATCTCACCGCAGATTAGGGCAGGACGCCCGTAAGTAGAACAACGCAGGAGCTGTTGTCGAGGCGCGGAGACGCAGAGTAGAGCTTTTATTTCAATGTTGTGCCGCAGGCACAACGTTATAACATTCCAGATATTTTTTCTCTGCGCCTCCGCGTCTCTGCGGTGAAAAATCATTAACGAACAAAGATACGCGACACAAAAAACAAAAAAGATGCAGAAACCACGATCGCAGGGCCGGTGGGAAAATCCCAGCTAAGTGACGAGTACAGACCCAGTACGACTGCGGCCATAGCGATCAGGACTGACAGTAAAACCATCTGCTTCGGTGATTTTGAAAAAAGCCTGGCGGTAGCTGCGGGAATAATCAATAACGCTGTAATCAGCAGGATTCCGACTACTTTTAAAGCCACCGCTATCACCATCGCCAGCAATATCATAAAAATAAAACGCACTTTCTCTACAGAAATACCATCAACACGCGCCAGCTCTTCGTTCACCGAGATAGATATTAGTGACGAAAGTATCTGACTGAATACCAGCAGGATAACGACAACACTGCCGTACATCAACACCAGATCAGACTGATTGACTGCCAGCAGATCACCGAACAGATACGACATTAAATTGATATTGAAACCCTGCCCCTGGATCACTGACAACACGATCAGACCTAATGCCAGTGCGCTATGAGAAAGGATGCCCAGTAAGGTATCCGTCGATAGATCCCGCTGCTTTTCTAACCAGAATAATATAATAGCAATCGACACCCCGATAACCGCTACACCGACGATCGGCAATTGTTCCGCTGCAATCGCTAATGCCACGCCCAACAGCGCTGCATGCGCGAGCGTATCACCAAAATAGGCCATACGTCGCCAGACCACAACACTTCCCAGGGGACCAACGACCAGTGCCAGCGCGATACCGGCAGCCAGTGCATATAGAATAAAACTATCATTCAACAGCGACATCAATTTTTATCCTGATGATGCTCACAGCTGATGCAATGTTCAGATGCGACGATATTGCCATGGATATCATGCTCATGATCGTGATGATGTGAATACAGGGCCAGACCATCAATCGCATCACCGAACAGTTTTAGATATTCAGGGTGTTCACTGACATCATCTGGATGGCCGGTACAACAGATGTGTGTATTCAAACAGATAACCCGGTCCGTTGCCGCCATCACCAGGTGCAGATCATGCGACACCATCAATATGCCGCAATCATGTTTATCACGAATATTTCTGATGGTCTCATACAGGGCTTGCTGACCGATCACATCCATGCCGGAAGCCGGTTCATCCAGCACCAGTAGTTCTGGTTTTTTTAATAATGCGCGTGCGAGTAAGACACGCTGCATCTCACCGCCAGAGATTCCCTGCATCGGCGAATACAATAAAAACTCACAATTTACTTCATCGAGCATGTGCTGACACTGTGTTACATCATATTTGCCCATGACATTTAAAAAGTCATAGACACGTAACGGCATGACTTCGGGCACCTGGATACGCTGCGGCACATAACCAACACGTAATTCCGGCTTGCGTACGACCTTGCCCGAACTGGCATGGCTAAGTCCCAGCAAGATACGGATCAGACTGGTTTTTCCCGCACCATTAGGACCGATCAAAGTAATGATTTCTTTCTTTTCTACCTGCAGACTGACATCCGTCAGGATCACCTTGCTGCGAACTTTAAAACCGACATTATCTGCGACCAGTAAAGCCTTACTCTCATCTGATTGTTGGGAATTCTCTAACATAGTGCATGAATGTTACATGGTAATATGACGTTTATATACACTCAAAACATATCCCTGATCATTTCATTATGCAGCAGACAATAAAACCCTTACATGCAAGCAGTATCCTGCAGGCCTTGATTACCCTGGTTTTGCTATTGTCTATATTTTCTACCGATATATATGCTGCGGATACCGCTGAGCGCCCGGAAAATGACCCGGGCCTCATACTGGTTAGCATCAAACCACTGTACTCGCTGGTAGCGCATCTGACTGAAGGCGTGAGCACGCCGGTTTTACTGATGAAACAGCCCCAGTCCCCGCATCATTACAACATGCGCCCTTCAGAACGCCATTTACTGAGCAATGCCAGAATAATCGTATGGCTGGGCCCGCAGATGGAATCCTATCTGAGCAAGATCATCCAGCAGCAAGAGACCGCTGTGGTGATTACAGCGCTGCATGCAGACAACTTAAAGCTGCTCAGCAGACGAAAAAATCATTCTCACGATGAGCACGGTAACACAGCCAGAATCAAACCCGAACCGCACATGATAGATCCGCATGTCTGGCTCTCTACACAAAACGCCGTTGCTATCAGTCAGCAGATCGCTGAGTCTTTGATTACAAATGATCCGGTTCATGCTGAATCATATAGAAACAACCTTCAATTGCTGCTTGATAAAATTGAACAGACAAAAAATTTCATTACAACAACCCTGAACGGCAACCATCAGGCATTCATCGCATTTCATGATGCCTTTCAGTACTTCGAAGAAGACAATGGGCTGAACTATATCGATTCAGTCAATGACGATGATGAAGCAGGCACCAGCCTGAAACGGGTACGCCAGATCAAACACCATATCGAGGAAGAGAATATTCAGTGCCTGGTCTATCAGGACCCCAGACCTGCTCTCATCGACTCGTTAACCAAACAGACCTCCATCAGAACGACCGCCCTGGACCCGCTGGGCCTGAATGTTAAAAACGATAAAAACGCCTGGTTTGACATCATGCGACAACTCGCGGTGAACTTCAGCGAATGCCTCGGCCCCTAGGTTCGATATTTCATCAATTAAATAATGTAAACGAGGCAAATCACAGGTCAAAAACGATGATTTGAACTAGACTTATTCAGACAGTCTAAATTCAACAAATAAGGAATTCCTTGATGCTACACCAACAAAAATTACGATTTTCCAGCACCGGTCGAGGCACCTACAACATAACCAAGCAAGTCGCTGAAGCCATTGAAAAATCAGGCATTAAGGAAGGGATATGCCATATATTCATACAGCACACCAGCGCCTCCCTGATCCTGTGTGAAAATGCCGACAAGACCGTTCGTGAAGATTTGAATGCTTATATGGCAAGACTGGTAAAAGACGGCGACAGCTTATTCAAACATAAAGATGAGGGTGCTGATGATATGGCTGCACACATCCGAACAATATTAACGCAGAGCTCATTATCGATTCCTGTACACAAAGGAAAATGTGACCTGGGACTCTGGCAAGGTATCTTTCTGTGGGAGCACCGAACCAATTCACATAAACGAAACATCGCAATTACTATCATGGGCGATTAAACCCAGGCTGATATAAAAATGGTTTTTCAAGACACAATAAAACTTGCCCCCCAGGAAAAAGGTGCCACCGAGATCACCGACCTGATCAGTGCCATCATCAAAGAATCAAAAATCAATGTCGGCACCTGCCAGGTTTTTGTCCATAACAGCTTCAGCAGTTTATTAATAACCGATACTGTCGATGAAGACACCAAAGAACAAACTATCGATTTCCTGGCACAACTCGCCCCTAGCTGTGACGATATAAGCAACGTCATCAATAAAAGCATGGAATCAATCCCCGAAGCGATGCGCTCTGCAATCTCACAGACCACTATCTCTTTTCCCATCAGGCGCGGCAAACCCGGGCTCGGCACCTGGCAAGGCATCTATTTATGGGAAAGAACAACACAACCTAAGAAAAGAAATCTCACGATTACCATCATCGGCGAATAAATTATTCGTTCTAACCTGCTCATAATAAGCAAATAACTGTTTCACCGCAGATTAGGGCAGGACGCCCGTAAGTACGACTCCAAGGATGGTCGAGGCGCGGAGTCGCAGTTAAATTCTTTATTTAGTTACGCCTACGGCGTAACAAATAACATAGAATTTTTTCTCTGCGACTCCGCGCCTCTGCGGTGAATTCTTGATATCTTATCTGCCAGACCGCTTTCTAAACGATGTTACGTGGCTGCCCAGCCACATAAGCCTGAATATTCATCGCTATCTCATTGACCAGTTTTTGTCGTGATTCTCGACTCGACCAGGCGATATGCGGTGTAACAATCAGATTATCGGCGTGATAATTTATTAATGGATGATCTAATGAGGGTGGTTCCTGCTCGAGCACATCCACACCGGCAGCAGCAATCTTCTTATTCTTCAGTGCATCTAACAATGCCGCCTCATCAACCAGGCCGCCTCGCGCAGTATTGATTAAAATTGCCTCAGGTTTCATCACGTTAAATTCATCGATACCAATCATGTGATGATTACTTTCAGTTAACGGACAATGCAAAGAAACCACATCCGAGGTTGATAACAAGGTCGTTAGATCAACACGTCCACCACGCCGATCCGCTTGATCTCTTTTTGCAATCAGCACTTCCATACCAAAACACTCAGCGATCGCTGCGACTCTTTTACCTAATTCACCATAACCGATGATACCGATCACTTTAGCTTCAAGATCACTGATCGGTTCGCCAAAATAACAGAAATAATCACTGTTCGACCAGCGACCATCATTGACCGATCGTTTATATGAAATTAATTTTCTATTCAAAGAAAGAATAAGAGAAAAAACGTGTTGCGCGACAGAAGATGTTGCGTACGCACGGACATTACATACCTTTATACCTCGTTGCCGGGCAGCATCGATATCAACATTATTCACCCCGGTGGCCGCCACACAGATCAATTTCAGATGCTTGCTATTATCGATAACTTCACGATCGAGTAAAACCTTGTTGCTTACGACAATTTCAGCATTTTCGATACAATGCTGGACATCACTCGAACTCACGTGATCAAACCACTGCCAGCTGGCGACATCATCCAGCTGTGAAAAATCCAGATCATCAGGATAAAGCGATGCCTTATCTAAAAAAAGCGCTATTGGTTTTTTCATTATTTAATTACCCTCGCTCTGGCAATCAACAGACATAAGCATCAACGCAATCCATGGATGTAAAAAAGACCATCAAAAAATGATAGCCTTTTTTATAACAGAACCGAACCGACAGATCAGGCCTCAGTCATCTCAAAATCTGACTTACCGGCGCCGCATTCCGGGCATTCCCAGTCATCCGGCACATCTTCCCAACGAGTTCCCGGTGCCAGGCCATGTTCTTCATCACCCAGCTCTTCGTTATACTCATATCCACACACGATACAGGTTAAAATCTTATATGACATACTTGCCTCCAGAAAATAATGTGGCTATTGTACACATTCTTGATTAAGTTAGAATAGTCAAGATGTAGATAACAACTCAATCGATTCGGCGTTTAACCTATGACATCACACAATCCCCCTGTTGTATTATGCTTTTCTGGCGCAGATCCTACGGGTGGTGCGGGAATTCAGGCCGACATTGAAACCTTGAGCAGTCACGGATGTGTTGCCGCTTCGATTATTACCGCAGCGACTGTTCAGGATACGGTTGATGTCATCTCGTTTGCCCCCATGCCTGCTGACCTGGTCGTCGAACAGGCTCGTGCCGTGCTCGAAGACATGCCTATTGCTGCAATCAAAATTGGCGTCGTAGGCAGTGCTGAAATTGCCATGGCGATCCATTCGATCATCACTGATTATCCTGAAATCCCGGTAATTTATGACCCCGTGTTCAGCACCGAAACAGATGGCGCCCTGAGCACCGAAGACCTGGTAGACACGGTGCGCACTCTGCTGTTACCGGTCACTAAGATTCTTACACCTAACATACATGAAGTGCATGCCCTCGCACCTGGCTCCGACACACCAACAGCTGCTGCCATGGGATTATTAGAGACCGATGTCGAATACATATTATTGACCGGCACCCACGGCAAAACAGCCGATGTCGTGCACACGCTGTTCAGTAATAACCGTGAACTGGAAACGTTTCATAATGAACGTCTGCCGCATAAATACCATGGTTCAGGCTGTACACTGGCATCAAGTGTCGCAGCACAGATAGCTCTCGGCCAGGATGTTCTTGGTGCCGTCAGAAAAGCCCTCGAATACACCCATAAAACACTGGTCAATGCTAATCGCATCGGCATGGGGCAATACCACCCCAATCGTTTTTTCTGGGACAAGAAGTGAGCAAAGCATCCTGTGCACATAAAGACAAACTCAAAGGGCTCTACGCAATAACCGATGAAAACCTGATTGCTGAAGAAGCCTTCAGTGAGGCCATCGAATCAGCATTACTTGGCGGTGCCAGAATCATCCAGTACCGTGACAAATCAGCCAACCAGAAAAAGAGACTGCATCAGGCAACCGTACTACGCGCCCTCTGCACGCAATATCAGGCGACCTGTATCATCAATGATGACATCGAGCTCGCCAAAACCGTCAATGCAGACGGCATTCATCTAGGCAAAGACGATACAGAGCTGTCATATGCAAGACAGGTACTCGGTGAAGGCGCAATCATTGGCATCTCCTGTTATAACGATATCGACCTGGCCATTGACGCAGAAAAAAATTCGGCTGACTATGTAGCCTTCGGCACCATGTTTTCCTCCCCGACTAAACCTGATGCAGTTTGTGCCACTCCCGAGATGATCTCACGAGCAAAACAGAAACTCAGCATACCCGTTTGTGCTATCGGGGGCATAACAGGTGAGAATATCCAGCTTCTGATACAACATCAGGCAGATATGGCGGCAGTCATCAGCAGCTTATTTTCTGCTGACGATATCAAACACACTGCAAATAGTCTCAGCCAACATTTCAGTTAATGCCTAGGTGAGAAAATTCCATCCACTAAAAAATGTTTTAACCTTCACTTCAGTACTATTGTTTTTCTATCTATCGGGCCCAGCAAATGCGGCAGAGACTGATACCCAAAACAACACCAGTACCGGTCAAACTCAACACCCTCTATTGATTCCTGCACTACCTGAAACAGATACTGAAACTGAAACGATCGATAATGTTTTAGAAGAAGATGACAAACTATCCGTCCAACCAGTCGAGCTAGCTGTTGAACCGACACCACAACCACCATTGATCGATGTACAGCCAGAGCCAAAATATGAACCTGATACGAACGATAGCAGCGTAGATCAAAAACACGGACAGACAGCTGAGCAAACCATGGAGCTGCCTGTTGAACCCACACCGCAACCACCATTAATCGATGCACAGCCAGCACCCAGTTATGAACCTGATACAGCAGATAGTGCTATAGAACAAAGCGATCTTACCTCAACAACTCAGACACCAGTGCCATTAACCGTTCAGCCAATAAACGCTGAATCAATAGACACTGAAGATCGGGAGTCAGAAAAAGATGAACAGCAAGAAACAAAAATTATCGAACATACCACAAAGTGGTCAGATACGCGGCCAGAACGTGTAAGTGCTGACTGGCTGCAGCTTAAATCAGGCGAATGGTTAAGAGGCCGCATTACTGTCATGCAAAATGACAGCCTTGAATTCGATAGTGATGAACTTAAAGATCTCGTTATCAAATGGAAAAATGTTAAATATTTAAAAAGCTACGAACCTTACAGTTTACGTTTCGACAGTCTTGGCCGTATGAGCATTACCGGAATAATCGAAGTCAGAGGCGATAAAGTCAACGTCAAAACAGATTATGATGAAAAAACTTATGACCGAAGCGATCTATTAACCATTGCCTCTGGAAAAGAAACAGAGATAAGTTTGTGGAAATCAAAAGTTACTTTTAGCCTTAATGCTCGCAAAGGTAATACTGACCAGACGGACTTCACCTCTAAAATGACGGCTAAACGTCGTACCACAGACTCGAGGCTGATCCTGGACTATCTGGGGAATTTTACCCAGGTGCAGGAAACTGAAACCATCAACAATCATCGACTCAATGAAACCTACGATATTTTTCTTTCTCGTAATTTATTCTGGACACCCATATTTTCAGAATTCTTCCGCGACCCTTTTCAAAACATCGAACAACGTATCAATATCGGGGTTGGTATCGGATACAGCCTCATTAATACCAATGAGTCAGAATGGAATATCACTGGCGGTCCGTCTTATCAGGAGACAAGCTTTGTCAGTGTACAGTCTGGTGCTGATCCGGTAGACAGCACTCTTACCCTGGTACTCGGTACGAAATTTGATACCGAACTGAACTCGATAGTTGATCTGGAGGGTTTATATAGTGTGTCACTGGGCGATGAAGAGACCGGTAACTATACCCACCATGCCGTATTTACCATTGAGACCGAATTAACTGACGAACTGGATTTTGATGTATCTGCTGTTTGGGATCATGTACGCAGCCCGGTTGCGGATGAAAACAACATCACGCCAAATCAGGATGATTTTCGCATCATGGTAGGCCTTGGTTACGATCTTTAGCCGTAAAAATATTCTCAACAAATGTGTCGCGAACTATCACTAAAAAATTTTAGTGTTAGAATTATCGCAATAACGAAATTATCCCGCACTGATAAATTGCAATATAACCTGACCAAAGAGGATCTATTAATATGAAAAAATCGATACTACTACTTGCCGCCCTCACCGCCAGTTCCTGTGCTTCAATGTACTCCAACGATCCAGATTCATTGGGATTCAGTATCCCAGACGGCTCAACATTATCGCTCAATAAAAAACTGACTATCTCACATCGTGACACCCATGCGGTTGTTCAACATGGCAAAGAAACGACTGATAAAGATAAAAACGATTACGAGATCAATTGTCGCCTTGATCTAAAAGAATTTGGCCCGCGCAGCATAGAACCTGAGGTCTTTAAAATTAAACGAACCGAAGATGGTCAGAACTGGATTTCACAACCATCCATCATGCGTTTTTACACTGAGATCTACCTGTCTTCAGATAAGGGCACTGATATTATAAAAATGGTCTGTCAGGAATATGGTGACCAGACCGACAGGAACTTTACCGTTGCTGCAATGCAAACGGCTTTAGGTGACTACTTCACGATCAGTTTCGCTGAAATCAAAAAAGGCCAATAACCCTTATTGATCTTTAGTCAGAGCACTGTTTACTTTAATTCGTATAACGCGTGCGGTAACAGTAGCTGAGGCACCACCGTCTGATAACACATGTATGCTAAAACCCTGGTTTAAACTACTCGAGGAACCTTCCGCACTGGCGGTACCGGCTGACGCCTCAGCACCGGCCTGAAATTCCCATGTGCCGCCTTTCAGTTCATCCAGCACTTCCTGTGAAGTGATTGCCAGCAATATCTTAAACGAACGTGCGCCCCAACCACCACCCAAATCAAACCTGCTGACAGTAAAATAAATACGCTGCTGCGTCTTAACATCGACTAATACGCCTTCACCACCACCCGCACCTACGATCGGCACTTTGGTTATTTTCATATTAGCGACGCCATAACCTAATGACTCATCAAGTTTTAGTTCTTACATTTTTATCCTGCTCTATGAGGCCGGCGATGGCTTTTTCAGCCATGGTATCCAGTTCACTGCGTTTCTGCTCTTTTTCAGTCGCCGTCATAGTCGAACAGCCAGAAACAACAGATAGCATAACTATTAACAACAGCAGTTTATTTTTCATTATTTTACTTCCAGAATATATTTTCTTTAAGACTCCAACTCAGAGGTTACGCCATGAGCCTCAATGATAGATATGGCACCACATTAAATATAATAATAAGTATCTTGTAGTTACCCAGAAATTCAATATAAATACGCGGCAACTCTGCTTCACTTACACCCGTCGTACTTGCATGTATCTTGACGACCCAACTGCGCATAATCGTAAGCATGATCGTTGATATGAACAGCATGCCAATATTAATAACAGAACACCAGCCCAGGAATTCTCTGATCGTTTCAATTGAATCCATCTCTCATCTCCTCTTCTATTATTGGTTTAGTTTTTGTAGTTTCTTCATATAAGTCTGCGCTGCAAAATCATTCTTCGCGTCTCGATGAAACGCAATCAACGCATTGAGAATTTCTCTATCCTGTGGAAAACGACTCTGCGCATCCTGCAATACATCAATAGCGAGTGAGGTTTTACCTGTTGAATTTAATGCAACGGCATAGACATAGACATAATGCGCATTGGATGAATCAAACCCTGCCGCACGTTGTAAAAATCGAACCGCTTCATCAACTTTTTGTTGTCGTATCATCAACAGGCCAAGTGCATAATGCGCGTCAGCATTATCAGGCGAAATCTTTATTGCTTTACGCAAAGTATTCTCGGCTTCTAGTATCACTGTTCTTTACTCGATATAGATCAGCAAGATTAATATACGCCGGCACAAAGGCATCATCCAGTTTGATAGCTTTGTTATAAGCCGCTTCCGCCTTTTCTAACTGGTTTTTTGCAAGATAAAAATTGCCGAGATTCAGCTGCGCTTCAGGACGATCTGCATTTACTTGCTGTGAATCAATGTATTCATTGCTGGCATTTGTATATATCGATAGCTGTTCGCCCTCTAGCTCACCTACCGGTACTGGTGCTAATAATCTTGCAGCCTCTATACGCACCATCTTTACTGGATCATTCAACAGAGGGAAAGCCAGCTGTACCAGCATTGCCTGCGGCAGGCCTTCTAACGCGCTCACACTGGCAAGTCGTACCATGGCATTTTCATCCTGCAACCCCCGTTGTAATACATCGACATTAGTTTGATCAAGATATGGCGTAATAATACTGACTGCAGTCGCACGTGATATATCCGGTGTATCCACATCCCTGATTGTCGTAGCCAACAGTTTTCCGGCATTAGATTTACCTGACCTGCCAGCATCCAGTGCTGCGGCGAAGCTCTGATGACCAACAGGACTTTTTCCATACCACTGAACCACCTGTTTAGCCGCCCACTCTGGACTCTCATCCTGGTGACACTGGTTACAGGCGTTTGGCGTATTAAGCGAAACAGATAGATCAGGTCGTGGGATACGAATGCTATGATCATGTCTCGGGTCAACCACCATGTAGTCTCGCGGCGGCATATGACATTCTGCACATGACGCACCACGAGTACCCATCTCATGGAAGTGATGTTTTTTGCTATCAAACTTTTCAGCTGTATGGCATTGCAGGCAAACACCATTAGCTTCCTGCCTCAGCTGCAAACTGTGCGGCTCATGACAGTCACTGCAGGTTACGCCTTTGCTATACATCTTGCTCTGTAAGAATGAACCATAAACATATACTTCATCCTGTATCTGGCCATCCGAAAAATACATACCTTCATCCAGCAAGCGAGGCATATAATGATCGCTGAAAGATTCTCCTGGCTGATAATCATCAGAGATAGCACTGCGCCGTGAATGGCATTGCGCACAAACCTCGATCTCTTTTTCTGTATCACGAGGCTGACTACGCAGCGCGTTGCCTGTTTTTGGATCTAATGCCCAATGAACATCTTTTCGCTCATCAAACACGACGTTCAATCCCTTGTTCTTAATTTCTTTCCAGCCCTGCTTCTTCTCACTCCATTTCACGTGTTCAGATGCAGGACCATGGCAGGCCTCGCAGGAAACATCGATCTCGGACCAGCTGGTATCAAATGTATCACTTTGGCTGTCGTATTTTTTCTGCAGATCTGTCGAATGGCATTCTGCACACATGCCGTTCCAGTTAAACGAGGCTCGCGTCCAATGCAATTCATCCTGAATACGTTATTTTTTCATCAGGATAGAGATGGAACCAGCGCTGCCCGCCTTTGGCTTCTTCTCTCGAATCCCAGGCGATCGATAAAGCCTGCATACGGCCATCTTCAAATTCGATCAGGTATTGCTGAAGCGGTATAACACCAAACGTGTATTTGATCTCATAATCGTGCAGCTTGCCGTCTGCACCGTCAGTGCGCACCATAAACTTTTTATTCTTTTTATAAAACTTGCTATCGACTCCAGCATAACTGAAAGTCACGTCAGAAAAATCACCCAGAACGGATTCATCATCGGCGTGCTGCATGGCGAGATCGTGATGTGAGCCCTGCCAGAGAGCGACCTGCTCGCGTGGCATTAGCAGCAAGCATCCTGACCGACATATTCCGCTGTCTTCGTCGGTTCAGCAGCAAGAACGGCTGCAGTAAACAGCAGCACAGGCAACAATACAGTTGCCCGCAAAACTTTCCCATTCAGCCAACACAACGAAGACATAGATAAAACCGATATACTAATTAAAGAAGTTTATTAGAAGTGTACTGTTATTAGCCGTTACTTCTTAGGCGGAAACTGCTGCAGAATTTTCTCAACAGTCTCGTTGATTATCACCTCTGACTCACCGGGCTCTAGATGATCAGAAACCGACTGGGTACTGATGCCGCGCCAGATCAACTTATCACTTTCTGCATCGGTCATGTCGATCAACAGTGTACCCTGGTCATAAGCACTCACTTGCGAGCCGGTACCTACGCCAACACTGCCATAACGGCCGCGTGAAGACCGCCCGACAGAGATGCCACCACTGACATTACTGCTGCTGATCTTCTGTTCGATAGTCACGTGATAACTGATGTAGAGGTCCGGTTTTCCTGAATCGATCTGAGTAAATGATTTAGCTGACAGGTTATTTTCTATCGCTGCCCGGATCCGTTGATCGACCAGGTCATTATCTTTAACACCATAACCATTATCTTCATTTGGCTTCCATGCGAATGTTTTCAACCCTGCAAAGTTATATTCTTTTTCATAATCCTGGCTGACCGTTATGCCAGAACAGGCCTGCAGAAAGAATGATACAAGGCCGATCACTACAATATGTTTAATCATCGTATCAAAGTACATCTGGCCAAATCAAAGATCGCTTAAAAATAGAATGTGCCAAATATGGTGTATACCGCGATAACTGTCTGAAACACTACCCTTAAAGTTATCATCTTGTACATCAACACTCGTGCCCAACCTGGCCAGACCGGCACCGATGGCGAAATGCTTGAACAGCTTGTACTCGGTATTCAGCTCATAACTAATCAAAGCACCTTTGATCGCGTCTTCAATTTCAATGAAGAAAGCTTCAGATACATAGTTAACAGACCATTTCGGCGTGATGGCATAACCCATACGCAGGCCGAACATCGGCAATGGCGCGGTGACGTCGGCTGTCTCAAATTTAGAGCCTGTATCATCAGAGAACTTTAAATCATAACTGGTGATGTTAAGGCCGGCAGTTATGCTTAGTTCGACTTTGGAAGAGTGATAGAAGGAGTACGCGTAACCCAGCTTGTACAAGGTGTACTTGATATCAGAGTTTATGACGCCACCAGCAAAATCTTCACCGTCAATGACTATGGGTGGATCAATAGCTAATACCCTGGTTCCTTTTCGGTCGATAGAAAAGGCCGTAAAATCGATACGGTGCCTCTCATTGAAGCGATAATAGGCGTCTATCCTGGGAACGGTATCTCGGCTATCACCACCAAGATCGCGATTATAATCAATAACTGTGCCTAAACCAGCCACATCAGAACTCACACTGAACTGAGTATCCGCGCCATCAACAATATAAGAACCCAGTCGAAGCATCCAGGTATCGGGAAATGCTACAGCCTCTTCTTCAGCTGCGACTCACACTACCTGTCAGCAGACCACTAGCTATAACAACAGTCACTACTGGCGCAACCACTGCTTTAATAAAATACTTTTTGAACATCATTTCACCCTCTGATTTTCTCGTTTTATTATTTAGTAAAGCACCACAGACTTTAAATCATATACTCGTAGACATGTATAAATGTTGATATCAATCAACATATTACATTGTTTCGTCCGTCATCTCTTACTCGTCTGATTTAAAACCGGAAGTTTTATGGCTGCCATCACAAAACGGTTTATTCTTAGATGCGCCGCAACGGCATAATGCAACTTTTTCGCCAGACCATGCAATACGCCCGCTGCCCGTTTGCAGAGTAACATTGCCGCTCAACATGATTGGACCATCTTTAATCTGTGTAACTTTTAATTTTCCACCCGTTGCTGCTAACGTCTCACCTTTTTCACCGATCGCACCATAATCTTTAAAACCGATCTCTTCGTGACTGTTATCACAGAACGGTTTGTTTTTTGAGGCGCCGCAACGGCACAAGGCAGCACGGTATTTTACGCCTGGCATATCATCACTGGCACCGTCGATCTCCAGATCACCGCGGATGAAATAAGGTCCCTGGTAACTCACCATAACGGTATTTTCTGCGTCAGCAGTTTCTGTTACCGAGTCTATCATTTGACTCAAAGGTGATCGCACCTGTCGGACAACGCTTTACCACATCGACTACATCATCGACCGATGCCAGGTCCGGTTTACACCAGGGGTCACGACCACCGACAAACAGCTCACCTTCTGAATAACCGCACTCGCCGATATGGATACAGAGCCGTCCATCCCATTCCACATTGATCTTTTCACCATCGTATTTTGTTTTTTCATTACTCATTGCTGCCTCCCCCCTCATAGTAATAATAAAATATAACTCCGTCAGACCACATTAACACCCCTCTCTGTCTACGTGTTATACTAAACGAAGCGTTTACTTAACAACTTCCTCTAATGGAGACCCGGTAGCCGAACTCGGAGACGTCATGCCTAAAAGATTCGCGATCGTTGGTGCAACATCGACCGGATGCACCAGTCGATGTACGGTCTCATCATCTATACCTGCACCGGCAAAAATTATTGGCACGTGGGTATCATACTTCCAGGGAGAACCGTGCATGACAGCGATCGGACCACTTTCAAACATAAACCAGTACGGCTGTTGTGCGATATAGATATCGCCGGAACGGGTTGGGTGAAAGTTTCGTTGAATCTGTTCCACGGCCGGACTCGTCTGAGTCGTGGCAACCCCACTACGCGGTACTGCGAGTGCAATCCCTTTACTGTCGCTTATCGCTGTAGCGATAATACGCTCAACATCTGCCTGTTTCAATTTAGCCTTTGATATCTTTGTCTCATCAAGATACAGATAGGGCAGGAAGAAAAAACGAACGATACCATCGATTCCAAATTGATTTTTGCCAGCTTCGTTTGCCCTGTTTATTATTTCCTCGGCATCGAGTCGACCAACTTCATAACCCAGCTCGGTCATATACTCTGGCATCTCAGCCATGCCATGATGGTGAAATTAGGGTAAAATCGCGCCTTTCAAAAACAGAAAACGAAGCGATTATCATGTCAGACCAGTTTCAGTCCGCACAAAATCATATCCCTGGCGGGGTCAATTCACCCGTTCGCGCATTTGCCGGCGTTGGCGGCGACCCGGTTTTTATCAAACGTGCTCAGGGTGCCTATATCTATGGTGAAGACGGCAAGCAATATATCGATTATGTAGGTTCCTGGGGACCGATGATTCTTGGTCATACGCATCCAGACGTTATTGCTGCAGTGAAAGCAGCCGCTGATAACGGCCTGAGTTTTGGTGCACCCACCGTAATCGAAACCACCATGGCCGATAAAGTCTGCGAACTGGTACCATCGATGGATATGGTCCGTATGGTCAGCTCCGGTACCGAAGCCACCATGAGTGCTATACGTCTTGCCCGTGGTTATACCGGGCGCGACAAACTGATCAAATTCGAAGGCTGTTACCACGGCCATGCTGATTCACTGCTGGTGAAAGCCGGTTCCGGTGCATTAACCCTGGGCCAGCCCAGCTCACCCGGTGTACCCGCATCACTGGCTGAACATACCGTTACCCTGCCTTACAACGACCTCGATGCTTTCAATAAAGCGGTGGCAGAAATTGCCGATCAGGTCGCCTGCGTCATCATCGAACCGGTTGCCGGCAACATGAACTGCATCCCGCCCGTTGCCGGCTTTTTAGAAGGTGTGCGTGAGACCTGTACCAAACATGACATCGTGCTGATATTCGATGAAGTGATGACCGGCTTTCGCGTTGCTTTGGGCGGTGCTCAGGGTCACTATGGCATCACCCCTGACCTGACCACCTTGGGTAAAGTCATCGGCGGCGGTATGCCCGTGGGTGCTTTTGGCGGCAAGCGTGAGATCATGCAACACATCGCACCGCTTGGTCCGGTCTATCAGGCGGGCACGCTTTCAGGTAATCCCATTGCGATGACCGCGGGCCTGAAAACACTGGAGTTGATTTCAGCACCCGGTTTTTATGACGAATTAGCTAAAAAAGTCGAATTCCTCACTGATGGTATTCTGGCTGCGGCCAAAGCGGCAGGCATCCCCATGACCTGCAACCGCGTCGGCGGCATGTTCGGCCTGTTCTTTTCTGATCAGCAGGTGACCAGTTTTGAACAGGCAACGCAATGCGACGTCGAGCAGTTCAAGAAGTTCTTCCATGGCATGCTCGACGAAGGTGTGTATCTGGCGCCTTCTGCTTATGAAGCCGGTTTTGTCTCGGCTGCGCATACGGAAGATGACCTGCAGAAAACCATCGATGCCGCAGCCAAAGTTCTCAAGGGTTTATAAATCGTATGTTGTGTTATATCTATCGCTGCAACCTGAAGCACGGATATGTATATCTATCTGGCTGAAGAAGATGTATTTGATAATGTGCCCAAAGAGATCTTTAACTCTCTTGGCATCGTGGAATTCTCCATGGAACTGGAGATGACGCCGGAGACAAAACTTGCCAGGGAAGACACCACAACCGTGTTGAGCAACCTCAAAGAACATGGTTTTCATATCCAGCTACCTGGGGATGAATCCGTAGAAACCATCATGGCACGTATCGCCAGCGCTAAAAAATAAGCTAAATCATTAGCTTAGGCAATAAATTTTCCTTATAGGTCTACACCCGGGATATAAGCTCGGGTATAATAGGCGTGCTCATCGTATTCACTTCTTTTTGATGAGCAAAACACAAGCTATTGGAAATATTTAATCTTTTCCACTTTTTACACATTTTTCGGAGTTACTAAATGTCATTTATAAAAATACTGATAATAAGTCTTATTACATCAGTTATCGCTTCAGTCATAAGCATTCAAACCCATGCTACTAACACTAGTATCGGTGATAGTTTTGCGCTTCTGATGACCGCTAATTACACAAAACTATGGGCAATCTCATTTATAAGCATCATTATTGCTTCACTGATTGCCGTTAAAACCGCCTCATCAACATCAGGCTATAGCAGTGGTGGCACCATCAGTGGTGACCAGGAACGCGGCACGGTTAAATGGTTTAACGCCGCCAAAGGATTTGGATTTATTACCCGTGAAAACGGCGAAGATGTTTTTGTACATTTCCGCTCGATTCAAGGTAAAGGACACCGCTCGTTAGGTGAAGGACAGGCAGTTATCTTTTCTGTGACCGAAGGTGATAAAGGACTACAGGCTGTTGACGTTACTAGTGCATAACTTCTAGTACTAAACATTACGCCATAAAAAAGGCCTTCAACGCAAGTTGAGGGCCTTTTTTATGGCTAGCGAAAGCCTTGTCCATGGATAGTAGTGTGGTCACGCTATCTTGATGCGCACAACTTTCATCGTTTCCATCTCTATTCCAGCAACGGACTCGGTCACCGGGTAATAGGTTAGATTCACCCGCTGGCCTTGTATGTTCTTATACATTTTTTTTCGTTTGTATTTAAACGGTACGTCATAACCTTCGAGCATCACCGTATTTAACACCCACTCTTTAGTATCACGCTGCACATGTGACACCACTTTCATGTTTTCAGAGTGATTGAGCTTCTGATGTGTGCTCAGTAACTTTTTAACGGTTTTATTATTCATCTAGTGCAATGATAAAATCTATTAACTGGTCCGGGTGGATAAACTCTTCTGATTGCGCAAACCATTTTGCAGATATACCTGCATCATGTACTGAATTTTTATCGTTTGTGATCAGCGGGTGCCATACGGGTAACGACTTGTTTTCATACAATCGTTTATAAGCACAGCTTTCAGGCAGCCAGCTCAATTGAGGAAGATTTTCCAGGGTTAGCTGCAAGCACATAGACACATCCGTTAGTCTATTTTTGTAGTCAGTACAGCGACAGACGTCGACATCCAGTTGCCGGCAACTGACCGCGGTATTGTATACCTCGCCCGTATCTTCGTCTTCAATTTTTACCAGGCAACACAGACCGCAACCGTCACACAATGAATCCCATTCATCAGCAGTCATCTGTAGCAGTGATTTTGTTTCCCAGAAGTTATCCATCAGTTTACCTTGGCAATCGCGGATTACAATCCGCTCCTACATTGCTGTTGTCTTCGTAGGAGCGGAATTTATTCCGCGATACGGCCTGAATATCACGCTCCCCATCTCGGCTGCAGCTGATGCTCTACATTTAACTGGTCTAAAATTTTAGCGACAACGAAATCAATTAAATCATCCACTGTTTCTGCTTTATTATAAAAACCGGGGTTAGCACACAGGATAACTGCATCCATACGTGACAGCTTCAGCATGTTTTCCAGATGGATATCTGAGTAAGGCGTTTCTCTAGGCACCAGTATTAATTTTCTACGCTCTTTTAACATCACATCGGCAGAACGCTCGATCAGGTTATTGCTTGCACCGGTGGCAATAGCCGACAATGCGCCCATGGAACAGGGACACACCACCATGGCATCGACCAGTCCACCGCCACTCGCTGTCGGCGCGGTCCATTCATCTTCACCAAATACCTGCAGCTGTTGTTTTTCGCTACCATATTTATCAGCCAGAAACTGCTGCATGTCTTTGCAACGACCCGGCAGTTTAATATCCGTTTCCATACCGATAACAACCTGTGCCGCTTTACTGACCATCAGATAAACATGATGATTTTTCTGCAGCAGTATTTCCAGCAGGCGGAAGCCGTACTGCACGCCAGATGCACCAGTGATTGCTAGTGAAATGATTTTCTTTTTATCGCTCATAATTTAATTCTATCTAGAATTCGCTCGCAATGACGGTTACTTAAGCAGACTCATATTTTTTAGCCAACGCATCCAGCAAGCGTTGATGTATCGCTTCAAAGCCACCGTTGCTCATTATCAATATATGATCACCGTTTGTGGCTTCAGATAACAAGTGCTCAATGATTTTATCGGTAGTTGAAAAAATATTAGCCGGGACTTTAGATTGCGTTACAACATCCGCAAGATTCCAGTCCAGACCTTCGGGTTGATACAGACAGACCTGATCAGCCTGTTGCCACGAATCGCTTAAACTCTCTTTATGTACACCCATGCGCATGGTGTTTGAGCGCGGCTCCAATATGGCGAACAGTTTACCCTTGCCCTGTACTTCTTTCATCGCAGCCAGAGTGCCTTCGATAGCTGTAGGGTGATGCGCAAAATCATCATAGACCGTTATCTCATTAACCACACCTCTGACTTCAAGTCGTCTTTTGATGCCTTTGAATTCGTTTAGCGCTTCACAGGAAAGCTCAACCGGAACGCCTGCATGTTGCGCTGCGGCTATTGCAGCCAATGCATTCATCCGATTATGCAGACCATGGAGTGACCAGTTAACACTGGCGACCATCTTACCATCCAGCAGCACTTCAAAATATTTACCATCTTCACTGGTTTTGCCAAGCGACCAGTCATCGTCATTATGGCCGGCCTGGTGGCATTGATGAATCGCCGCCGTTTGAGACCAGCAACCCAGCTCGATAACATCGTTAATATTTTCATCCTCACCATTTTTAACGATTAAACCATCACCAGGAATGGTGCGCACGAAATGATGAAACTGTTTTTTTATCGCATCCAGGTTTTCAAAAATATCGGCGTGGTCAAATTCAAGATTATTCAATACCGCGGTTCTTGGATGGTAGTGCACAAATTTCGAACGTTTATCAAAAAACGCCGTGTCGTATTCATCTGCCTCGACGACAAAAAACGGATCATCACCAATGCGTGCAGACAGACCAAAGTTAGCCGGAATGCCGCCGATTAAAAAACCGGGATTCAAGTCCGCATACTGAAGCATCCAGGCGAGCATACTGGTGGTCGTGGTCTTACCGTGAGTACCTGCTACGGCTAACACCCAGCGCTGATTTAATACATGTTTTGATAACCATTCCGGTCCCGATGAATATGGAATGTTTTTATTTAAAACATATTCGACCGCCTCATTACCGCGTGACATGGCGTTACCGATAACGACTTCATCGACATCATCGGGAATATCATCGGCAAAAAATCCTTCACACAGACGGATGCCCTGCTCTTCCAGCTGCGTACTCATCGGTGGATAAACATTTGCGTCGCAGCCACTGACATCGTGACCTGCCTGTTTAGCCAGCACGGCGATACCACCCATAAACGTGCCGCAGATACCTAAGATGTGAATTTTCAACGAAGTACTCCTTTAACTGGACCCATTGCCAGGAAATAATAACTGCGATAGTGCGACTGAAATAAAGAATAATGAAAAAGATAATGCTAATGCACTAAACATTCGCATCTCTAACGCATGTCTAAATATATGTGCTTTTACCAGGACTTCCCAACTTATTATCAATAAAAACATCAATGACATCGATGATCTCACCGCTTCCTGGGCAGTTTCATCAGAAAGCATGGAAAACACCGGCCATGATAATAAATTAAATAAAGTACCGATGCCCAGGATGGCACAGAATGTTTGTACAAATCTGGCCCTTTTATCTAATGCTCTCAATACTGCGTAAGTAAACACATATTGAATTAACAGGCCCAATAATAACCCGCTAAATATATCATCCGGATTTAATGTGGTTTGCAACACCACGATGCCTGATAAAATATACGCCAACACCAACTGTACTAGCAATCGTGGGGAGTACGGCAAATCCTGCGGCGCAGACTTTAAAACCAATAAAGACAATAACTTTTGAAGTACAGACATCTCAACTTAGGGCATAATATAGGACGAGTGCTTCACACGATGTAGATTTTTAGTGGCGGCAAGGCAAAAATCGTCGGAAAGCACAGTTTACACAAAGTTTGGCACTCCGTGCCCCCGCATATTGAGAATATTTTAACGTCGCCATAACGAGAAAAACACTTCGCGCAGCATGCTCGGACAGCAAATTATGACTAACACTCAGATCACAATCACACAGCCTGATGACTGGCATTTACACCTGCGCGATGGCGAGGCTTTAATCAGTGTTGCGCCATTTACTGCCAGACAGTTCGCTCGCGCCATCATCATGCCCAATCTAAATCCACCGGTAACGACCGTGGTACAGGCGGTAGAATACCTCGATCATATTCTTGCTGCTGTTGATGGTACTGATTTTGAACCGCTGATGACACTTTATCTGACGGATAATACTTCGCCAGATGAAATCATTGCTGCACGTAAAAGTTGTTTTATCAAAGCAGTGAAGCTTTACCCGTCTGGCGCAACCACCAACTCTGATGCCGGCGTTACTGACATCCGTCTCTGTGATGCCGCGCTCGAAGAAATGCAAAAGGCCGGGCTGCCACTGTTAATTCATGGCGAGGTCACCGACCCAGAGGTTGATGTCTTTGATCGTGAGAAGGTGTTTATCGACAAAACACTGCAACCATTGACGCAACGTTTTCCTGAACTAAAAATAGTATTTGAGCACATCACGACCAAGGAAGCCGCTGATTTTGTAATGCAGTCCGGTGATAACATCGCTGCAACCATCACGCCTCAGCACTTATTATTCAATCGTAACGCCATGTTTCAGGGAGGACTACGACCACACAACTACTGCCTGCCCGTGTTAAAACGTGATGTACATCAACAGGCTCTGCTGGAAGTTATCCGCTCTGGCAGCAATAAGTTCTTTTTAGGCACGGACAGCGCGCCACACTCCCAACGCGCCAAAGAAAGTGCCTGTGGTTGTGCCGGCATCTTCTCTGCACATGCCGCAATTGAAATTTACACCTCGATTTTTGAACAACAAAACGCACTGGATAAACTGGAAGCCTTCGCCAGTTTTAACGGACCTGATTTTTACGGTTTGCCACGTAATCAACACTCCATCACGCTGGTAAAACAGGACTGGAAAGTCCCGGATCACTACCCACTGGGGGAAAACACACTTATACCATTTTTAGCCGGCCAGACCATCAACTGGAAACTCGCCTAAACCAGTAAAGTAAAAAACATATAAAATACGTCAGTATGCGAGCGAAGCGCGGCAATCTTATGTAGGGATTGCCGCGCTTCGCTCGCAACTGACCGTTAATAGTCTTGCAAAAAATTTCACCAGCAGAGAAGTAACAATGAGTGACGAAGAACTTAAATTAATGTCCCGACGTTTCCGCGGTTTTTATCCCGTCGTTGTCGATGTCGAAACCGGTGGTTTTGATGAAAAAAGGGATGCCCTGCTGGAAATAGGTGCCGTCACTCTAAAGATTGACGAAAACGGTAATATGACGACAAACAATGAATACCAGTGTCATATCAATCCGTTTGAAGGCGCAAACATGGAACCGGCTTCTCTGGAAGTTAACGGTATCGACCCACACCACCCGTTCCGGATTGCCGCCGCAAAAGATGAGGAGACTGCCGTACGCGAACTGTTCCGCTTCATTCATAAAGAGATGAAACAGCATAAATGTAAACGCGCAGTCATGATCGGTCACAATACAACGCTGGATCATAACTTTATTTTTGCCGCTGCAGAGCGAAATAAGATATCTCGCAACCCATTCCACCCTTTCAGTACTTTTGATACCGTCAGTCTGGCTGGGCTCGCCTACGGGCAAACGGTATTATCACGAGCCGCTCAGGCGGCCGGCCTGCCCTGGGACAGCGACGAAGCACACACGGCGCTGTATGATGCCCGCCAGACAGCCAAATTATTTTGCCTTATAGTGAATCAATGGGCCAACTCCTGCGGTCCCGTATGGAGTGACGCAAACGATTGAAAACTATTAACTTATAAACTTTTAAACATTACCTTAACGCCAAAAAAGTGAAGAAATTTTATGAATTTTTCGCTATAGTCACACTAACGTAGCTAATTACAGATAATTCGACCAATATCGGGATACATCACCTTTTTCATGACTAGTAAAGACCTCTCTATCATCATCGTTGATGACCTACAATTTAGCCGCATCGTGGTTAAAACCGCATTAAAAAAAGCTGGCTACAACGGTGTACGCATGGCGGATAGTGCGACCGAAGCATTAGCCATGATAAAGCAAAAACATGCCGATGTTATTCTGGCAGACTGGATGATGCCCGAGATGGATGGACTGGAACTCACGCAACTCATCAGGCAACGCGATGAAGAGAAAGGCACCTATACCGCCATCATCCTGTTTACCGCCCACGATGGTGTCGAATACCTGGTCAAAGCCTTCGATCACGGTGTCGACGACTACTTATGTAAACCGCCAAACCCTCAGGAACTTGCCGCTCGCGTGAATGCCGCAGCCCGCGTTGCCGCTTTACAGAATGATTTACTTGAGACCTCTCGCCAGTTACAGCAAACGATCAAAAATCTGGAAAAGATGGCGCTTGTCGACGAACTCACCGGGGCCGGAAATCAGACCTTTTTAATCAAAAACCTGAAATCGCATCTGCTGGAAGCGTCTACGCGTCGCGGCGGCGTATGCCTGGCAATCATTGAATTACGCGAGTTAGATGACATCAGGAAGACCCATGGTGAATTTATCGCGAATGAAATACTGATCAGCCAGCACCGGCGTCTACGCAGAGCCGTCAGGCCCACCGATACCATTGCCAGATTAAATGACGATAATTTTGCCATCATCATGCATCACACTAAGACAAAAAATTACAAACCGTCTGCGATCGAACGCATCCTCACCATGGTGAATAACCGGGCCTATAAGACGACTGCTGGTAATCTTGATATCACCTGCTGTATAGGCGTGCATTATTATAGTGGTGAGGAAGCTATTATCTATGCAGAAGAGATGTTAGAGCAGGCGATTAACAAGCTGGATCAAGCGTGTGGAGATACCGAATCAAGCATTGCTTACTAGCAACTTAGCCTTGTTGCTAGCAATAAAAAAGCCGCTCTTTTAGAGCGGCTTTTTTATTGTCAGATCACTACCGATTAACCAGCAGATGCCTGATCGATCATCTTTTTCAGATCACCATTTTCAAACATTTCCAGGGTGATGTCACAACCACCAATTAGCTCACCATCAACATACACCTGTGGAAATGTCGGCCAGTCAGCATAACGCGGTAGATTCTGGAAAATTTCCGGATCAGCCAGTACATTACAATAGGCAAATTCTTGACCAACCTGTTTCAATGCTTCAACGGTACGTCCGGAAAACCCACACTGCGGAAACTGCGGTGTGCCTTTCATATAAATCATTACCTTATTGCCTTTAACCTGCTCATCAATTCTTTCTAAAACATCAGCCATTTCGAATACCTACTATAAAATAAAACATGAATATTGAGTCATTATACCTTGAGTCTCTCAGTATTAACCCTAACTAACACTGGGTGAAATATAGTATGGGGTTAAACTGTCTAAATTCAAGGTAATCACTTTTCCTTTATCAGCACATACATAATATCAGCCTTATCATCGTGCCATCTATCGACAATAATACCGTTAAAATTGACCTCAGAAAGCGCATTATTATAGGCACATTGCTCCTGTGCAATGATATCTTTCTCATGCTCAACACATCGGCCTACAAAATTGGGCTCCGGCCTGTCTATCCATTCCGGCCGGTCATTCTGTATAACTTCTGCGGCACAGCCTGCCAGCAATAATCCGCCCAGGTTGATCAAAATCATCAATGTTTTCATCGCCCTCACCCCGTTATTTATCGATGTTCTGCTGCCACCAAAGTTCCAGTGCTGCCAGATGCCAGAGTTTACTGCCCTGTAATCTGGTTAGATAATCTTCCGGGTTTTTCAATAGCTTTTCCACATAAGCCGGGTTATATAACCCCCGTTGTCTGGCGCTATCGGATAACAATATCTCTTTCATGAACTGAAGAAATTCACCACGTACATATTTTAAAGCCGGCATCGGAAAATAAGCTTTGCTGCGATTGACCACGCTATCGGGTAAAAAACCACGCGAAAGTTCTTTCAGCACATGTTTACCGCCATTGGGCAGTTTCATCTCAGGCGGCATGGAGGCAGCGAGCTCGACTAACTGGGTATCAAGGAAAGGCACACGCGCTTCCAGCCCCCACGCCATGGTCATGTTATCTACACGTTTGACCGGGTCATCAACGATTAGCGTCGTGACATCCGCCGCCAGCACTCTGTCGAGATACTCATCGGCCTCAAATTCATCAAGCAAGTCCTGCATCAACTGCGAAGTGACATCTTCAGTATGAAAACGGCTGTTTACGGTTTCCAGGTATTCCGCATGGTCACGATCGAAATACTCATCCGAAAAACGTTTGATACCCGGCGTAATAGAGTGGTGCATGCGCGGATACCAGAAGTAACCGCCGAACACTTCATCAGCGCCCTGACCGCTCTGCACCACTTTCACTTCTTTGGAAACCACTTCTGACAACAGGTAAAATGCCACCGCATCCTGACCGAACATCGGCTCTGCCATATTCTGAAATGCTTCTGGTAGACGCGGCAGCACCTGGTTATTAGGCACCATCAACTGATGATGTTCTGTCTCAAACTTTTTGCGCCACTGCATCAGAATATTCGAACTCGTTACCTTTTTCTTCCGGCGCATCTTCAAAACCCACGGAAAATGTTTTTAAGCCTTTCTGCCCGGCTTCAGCCAGCAGCCCGACCAGCAGGCTGGAATCGATACCACCAGACAACAAAACACCGACCGGAACATCGGCAATCTTCACGCGTTTTTCTACCGCACGTCTGAGTTCATCATGCACCGCGGTTACCCAGTCCTGCTCAGTCATTGCTTTGTCAGGGCGTTTTGCGGTTAACGACCAGTAACGTGTTTCCGTGACTTTGCCTTTTGCATCGATCAGCAAATAGTGTGCGGGTTTAACTTTTCTTATGCCTTTAACGACGGTACGTGGCGCCGGCACTACCGCATGCAGGGTAAACAGGTGATGCAGTGCGGCCGAATCAATGGAGGTATCGATCTTATCGTCGGCATGGATTAATGCCTGCGTGTTCGAAGCGAACAATAAACGCTCTGGTGTTTGCGAAAAATATAATGGTTTGATGCCTGAGCGATCACGCGCGAGCAACAAGGATTGTCTATTATTATCCCAGATGGCAAAAGCAAACATACCCTGCAGACCGGGTAACACAGTTTTCGCCCCACTCGATATATGCACGCAGGATCACTTCGGTATCACCGGTGGATTTGAAAGTATGCCCTAGATCTTGCAGTTCTTTTCGCAGGTCTGGATAATTATAAATCGTGCCGTTAAACACCAGTGCAACAGCCTGATTGCTCATCCATCATCGGCTGTGCCGCTTTATCTGATAGATCGATAATAGCCAGCCTTTGATGGCCCAGCGCAATCGGTGCGTTGAGATAAGCGCCATCAGAATCCGGACCGCGTTTCTGTAACTTTTCTTTCATACGCTCGATAACAGCCAGATCAGGCGTTGAAGCATCGAGCCTTAATTCACCACATAAACCACACATATAAAATTAACTCAATCTCTGCTATTAGTGAATTATTACGACATATATATTAACAAAACAATTCATTATCAAGGGATAACGGTCACCGAGCGGCTCACCTGCACGGCGGCATTGCTCGAGCTGTCGACGACGTCATAGGTGATGACGTAAGTGCCCACGGTATTCTCATCGACAGTATCTCCACCCACCACGATGCTGGCTGTGATATTTCCGTCGACGTCATCCAACGCGGTCGCACCCGCATCCGTGTAAGTCCCGCCGAAGACAACTGTCTCGATGGCATTGCCTAGTAAAGTGATCATGAAGTAACTGCCACCAGCATTATTACACTGAGAAACCCTAAACACAGAACCTTAATCCATCTCATAACAACCTCATAAATCTCTACATAACAATCTCTCGGTTAACCACAGTTAGCTAAAACTGCTAGATAAAACCAGGAGTAATAATAATTTTGGTAAATATGTAGTATATTCGAGTAGAAGAAAAATTGCGCATCAAGAATAGCGATATTAATAGACTCGGTCTAATACTCTCTCTTTTTTTGATTTTCAGCCAAATCCACCACCACCCGGTGTTTTTATACAGACCACGTCACCAGCGCTCACCTCTAGCGACTGCTTGGCCAACAGTGTCTGCTTGTTCCGGATATTAACCCCTGCTCCGCCACTGCCACCCGCTGCCAGTCCCCATGGCTGATGCCTCCGTCTTTCAGATAAAATCGTTACCTGCGCAGCCGCCAGAAATTCATACTCACGTATCAGGCCCTCTCCACCCTGGTGATGGCCTTCACCTGAAGAGCCCTGCCGTATCTGATAGCGAGTAATGCGCAGAGGGAACTTCATCTCCAATGATTCAATGGGGGTGTTCAAGGTATTGGTCATGTGCGTTTGCACCGCATCAAGGCCATCCGAGATCGCACTGGCACCCATACCACCACCGATGGTTTCATAATAATCCCAGGCCGGATATAACTCATTACCGACTGAACCCATGGCAAGGTTGTTCATACTGCCGTGACTGGCCGCTGGTATCCTCTCTGGTATCGCTTTGGATAACGCGCCCAGCAAAACATCAACAATGCGGGTGCTGGTCTCCACATTACCGGCCGCCACCGCTGCGGGAAAACTGGCATTCACCACGCTATGCTCCGGTGCAAGAATGGTGATATTTTGAAAGCTACCCGCGCATGCTGGTGTTTGTGCTGGCATCAAACAACGAAATACGTAATACACTGCAGCGGCGGTGACCGATAAAGGGCAATTAATATTACCTACGACCTGTTTTGCACTGCCTGAAAAATCGACCGTTATTTTACCTGCATCAAACCTTACCGTGACTTTAATGGCAATATCATTATGGCCCTGACCGTCATCGTCCAGCATATCTTCAAAACTATATTGGCCATCGTTAATATCTGACAGGCTATTCTCCGCTAATACTGCTGCATAATTATTTAATTCGAGCAGACTGCGCAGATACTCATCTCTGCCCATTTTTTCTATCAGCGCCTGTAGACGTTTTAAGCCGCGTCGGTTTGCAGCAATCTGCGCGATGAAATCACCCGATGACTCCTGCTTATTTCGCATATGCTTCATCAAACCGGCGAAATATTGCTCATCGATCTCATTTTCTTTAACAATGAATGATGGCGCTATGATCAGACCTTCTTCTAACAAGCTTGACGACAAAGGCATCGATCCCGGTGATTCAGCACCAATATCAGCATGATGAGCGCGATTAGCGACAAATCCGATCAATTTAGTGTCAACAAATACTGGCGCTATCAATGTGACGTCGGGCAGATGCGTGCCGCCTTTATAGGGGTCATTGAGCACGATCATGTCACCTGATGACCAGTTAACCAGGCTAACTACATCACGCATGGCGAACGCCATACTGCCTAGATGTACCGGAATATGGGCAGCCTGCGCGCATAACTCACCAGCCGCATCAAAAATAGCACATGAGTAATCCAGGCGATCACGGATATTGGGAGAGAAAGCAGATTTTTGCAGGGTCGCCCCCATCTCGCCACAAATGGCGTCGACGCGATTAGCAAAAATACTTAAACGGATAGCATCCATAACGAGCTGCTCAGTAAATCAAAAATGGCTAATAACACTTAAAAATCTATGGAAAATGCTGTTTTTACTAACAATAATCACCACAATTAAGGTAAATTAGAGTTGCATTATACACGCGACTATCCTATCGTTAGCGCCCAGTGGAAAAACCAAAAAAACTATCGTTACACACATAATTCTATAGGAGAATATCATGAACCCATTATTAACTATCAAAGGCACTTTAGCCGTTGGTTTAATTCTTGCTCTAGCAGTAGCATTTGGCATTGGCAGTGGCGCTGCCGGTTTAAAAGCTTCAATGATGGTTTGGGTACACGTTATGGCTGGTGTAGTCTGGATCGGTTTACTGTACTACTTCAACTTCGTACAAGTGCCAGGCGTTGGTAAAGCACTGGCTGATACTGATGGACCCGGACCAGCAGCAATCAATAAATACATCGCACCAAGTGCACTATTATGGTTCCGCATGGCTGCAGCAGTAACCTGGTTAACCGGTCTAAGTGCCTTAGTAACCGTTGGCGGTGGCATGCAGGGCATTACTAATGCGTTCATGCTTGCCGATGGTATGGCTGTTATCGGTGTTGGCGCGTGGTTAGGTACTATCATGCTGTTTAACGTATGGGTTTTAATCTGGCCTAACCAGAAGAAAATTCTTGGTCTTGACGGTAAAGAGCACAGTGCTGATGCAATTGCTAGCGCCAAGAAAGTTGCGCTATTAGCGTCTCGCACAAATACAGCGTTATCAATACCTATGCTACTTTGTATGGTTGGTTTTGCACACGGCTTGTAACCCCAGCAACACTAGCTAATCGCTTAAAAAAGCGGCTTACTGTGAAAACAGTAAGCCGCTTTTTTTATTACTTTTCTACTTGTGGTCTCGGTAGATTTTTTATATGACATTTACGATTGGTTTTTATTTTCGCATTGCGGTTCTCGCACCGCGGCGAGGTACTATTCTTTTTTAATTTATAGGTTCTCAAGCCAACATGACTGATTGTTTTAAATTTAACCCGTGATTTTCGCCTTTTACGGCGAGTCACTTTTTTTCAGCAGCTAAAAAAAGTAACCAAAAAAAGCCGTCACTACGCCTATCGCCCCGAAAAAAGCACGGGGTTCCCACTGAGGTGTTGCCGGCATCATGTTGCGAAAAAACTCGCAAAAGACGCTCAGACAGTTTTCACAGAAAACACATGATGCCGGCAACACCTCAATGGCTTGGCTAATGTGAGGGAAAGATAAAAAACGAAAAAGAAGAAGCTAAACAGCGGTAATGAGAGAGTACAGCGCTTAATGTAGACACTGTATTTGACTTTGACCTTCAATCCACCTTAGCAAGCCTGCGAAAGGATATTGTTAGCATGGGCTGTCTGCGCCAGTTGTCTGAGCGTGCGTGTTTTTCAACGTGGGCGAGTTCTGGTGCAGCATGATAACAATACCCTTTCGCTGGGAACCCCTGTTTTTTAGGGGCGTAGCTGATGTGGCGGCCTTTTCTGGTTACTCTTTTGGGCTGTAGCAAAAGAGTGACTCGCCCGCGGTGCGAATACCGCAATGCTAAAGTATAAAAACAAACTGAAATAAAATAACCCAACACTAAAGAAATAATCAATAACTCGCGGAATGACAAAAATCCGCTCCTACAAATGCATCAAAAACGTTAAATAAAACACCAATCTCAAGCTATTGCTTTACACAAAAGTCCGCGTATAATCAGCCTTTTAAAGCGGTAGCCATGGCTGCCGCTTTTGCTTTTTATGCAATTAATTTACCGATAATATTTAGTTAAAACAGAGACATGACAACAAGCGAACACCTGATGAAAACTTATGCACCCCTCGATGTCACTTTTGAACATGGCGAAGGCGCATATCTCTGGGACACAGATAAACAGCAATATCTAGATGCTTTGTGCGGTATTGCCGTCTGCAGCCTGGGCCACGCCCATCCGGCAATAACCAAAACCATCAGTGAACAAGCGTCAAAGTTATTACACACCTCCAACCTCTACCAGATTGATAAACAGCAACATCTCGCCGATCAATTATGCGAGATATCCGGCATGAGCCGCGTTTTCTTCTCAAACTCTGGTGCCGAGGCCAATGAAGCCGCAATTAAAATTGCCCGCTTGTATGGCCATCAACAAAACATAAAAAACCCCAATATCATCGTCATGGAAAACAGTTTCCACGGCAGAACGATGGCGACACTAAGTGCTACCGGTAATCGCAAAGTGCAGGCTGGGTTCGAACCACTGGTGCAGGGTTTTGTGCGCGCACCATACAACGACATACAATCGATTAAAAATATTGCCGATAACAATAACGACGTTGTTGCCATCCTGGTCGAACCGATACAGGGCGAAAGCGGTATCAACCTTCCTGATGGTGATTACTTAAACCAGCTACGCGAGATCTGCGATCAGCACAACTGGTTATTAATGCTCGACGAGATTCAAACCGGCATGGGTCGTACGGGTCAGTGGTTTGCTTTTCAACATAACAATATACAGCCTGATGTAATGACACTGGCTAAAGCACTGGGTAACGGCGTTCCGATCGGTGCCTGCCTGGCCAATGAGAAAGCTGGCGAAATAATGCAGCCTGGCAATCACGGCTCAACTTTTGGCGGCAACCCGCTAGCATGCGCAACTGCCTCAACAGTGATCGACACTATCAGATCAGAAAACCTGATCTCAAATGCCAAAGCCTTAGGCGAATATATGCTTAACGCTTTTACTGAAAAACTTTCAGCACTGGATGGCGTACGTGAGATTCGCGGGCTTGGTTTAATGATCGGTATCGAACTCGATAATGATCACTTAAATTACGACTGCTCTGAGCTGGTGAAACTTGCTCTAGAAAAGCAGCTACTGATCAATGTTACTGCCGGCAACGTCATCCGTTTATTACCACCATTGATCCTCGATCAACAGCAGGCAGATACGATTATCGAGACAGTGAGCGAACTGGTAACCAGCTCTCTGCAGAAAGCTGTCGCTTAGACCCGTCGAAACACTGCAAATTTTATACAAAGTAGATATGAATACTCCAAGTAAGAGCGTAAGACACTTTTTGACCCTGACCGATTTGAGTGCAGATGAATTCAGACAGTTGATCCACCGCGCCATCGAACTGAAAACGATGCAGCACCGTGGTGAAATTTTTGAACCGCTAAAAAACAAAGTACTGGCGATGATTTTTGAAAAGTCATCAACTCGTACCCGCGTTTCATTTGAATCAGGTATGGCACAATTTGGTGGTCATGCGATCTTCCTGTCACCACGCGATACCCAACTTGGCCGTGGCGAACCCATCGAAGATAGCGCCAGGGTTTTATCCAGCATGACCGACTGTTTGATGGTAAGAACCTTTGAACACGAAATAGCCGAACGCCTGGCTGAATATTCGTCAGTGCCGGTTATCAATGGTCTAACCGATGATGTCCACCCATGCCAGCTGCTCGCCGACATGCAGGCCTACTTTGAACATCGCGGCGAGATAAAAGGCAAAACAGTCACCTGGATTGGTGATGGCAATAATATGTGTCACTCCTATATGCACGCAGCAAAAATCCTCGAATTCAAATTAAACATAGCCTGTCCCGTGGGATTCGAACCACAACAGTCGTTTATCGATGAGACCCGTGATTGTATAGAGATCACCCAGGACGTTTCTGCCGCCTGCACTAACAGTGACCTGATCGTTACCGATGTCTGGGCCAGCATGGGCCAGGAAGAAGAACAGAAAGTTCGTGAACAGGCATTCAGCAAGTTCCAGGTGAACTCCGATCTGATGGCGCTAGCCAATGACGATGCGCTATTCATGCATTGCCTGCCGGCACATCGCGGTGAAGAAGTCAGTGCCGATGTAATCGATGGCAAGCAGAGCGTGGTCTGGGATGAAGCCGAGAATAGACTGCACGCACAGAAAGCATTACTTGAATTTTTACTGGTAAACTAAAGCCTAAATATGACCCAACGGCTAAATAAAACGTTTGCACTTAATAAATCATCTCAGTAAGTTTCTTCTTTCCATGTGTGATACCACTTCACGCTATGCTGCTGTCTTTTTCATTATTTTTTCTTCGCACAATATTCTTGCTGAAAACATCGATCATCAATCCAACGCTATCGCCACAGAAGTAGATAACAAATCTGGAGCTGCCGCGTGATCTTTGTCCGGCAACAGATAACACGGCTATTAAACATGTTCCGCCACGCGCATTTTCTGCAGAAAATACCGGCAATACAGAAATCAGTGCTGACTTCACCCGGTCTGATAGCGATGGCTCAACATCGCTCGATGGTAATGTTGTCATCGAGCAACATTTATTACGCGTAACCGCCGACCATGCCGATTACGACAAACAACAGGAGCTATTAACGTTTTCCGGTAATGTTCAGATAAACACAGAAACCCTGTCTCTAGCCGCTGACTCGGGCACGGTTAATATGGATGACACGGGTAAAAAGGGGAAATTCAATAATATCAAGTTCTTTATCCCTGACAGCAACATGAAAGGTAGCGCAGAGGTCATTCGTTCTGATGAAGATAAACCTTCAATATTAAACAATGCAAGCATTACCAGCTGTGATCTATTTGACCCTGACTGGTTGATCAGTGCTGATGAGATTGAACTCGACCATGCAGACGAATATGGCTCAGCAGACGACGTGGTTATACGCTTTAAGGACGTGCCTTTTATGTATGTGCCTTACATGGAGTTTCCTACCAGTGATAGACGACGCAGCGGTTTGTTATTTCCTGACTTTGGCACATCCTCATCAAGAGGCATTGAGCTTGCCACACCATGGTACTGGAATATCGCACCGAACCAGGATGCGGTTTTAACGCCACGTTATATGGAAAAACGCGGCCTTGAGTTAGGTGGCAATTATCGTTATCTAACGCAGTCAAGCAATGGCGAATTGAAAGGTACTTACCTGCCAGAAGATGACATCACAAAGGAACACCGCTACCAGGTTCGCTACCTGCAACACTCTCAAATAATGTCTAACCTGTTATTTGATGTTGACCTGCAGAATATCTCTGATCCTGATTATTTCAATGATTTTGCCAGCAATATAGGCATCACCAGTCAAACCCATTTAGACCGTAACGCGACATTAAATTATAATTTAGATAACTGGCATCTACGTGCACTGGTACAGGATATCAAGACAATCGATGAAACCGCTCCGATAAGTAATGACCCCTATGAGCGACTACCTCAAATAACATTTAATGGCGGTGAAGAAATCGCCAGTGGTCCTGTATTCTTTACCCTGGACTCCGAATACGTTGATTTCACCCATAAAGATGAGACAAAAATCACTGGTGACCGCGCCACCATTCGACCTGGCCTTAATCTACCGCTGAGTGGAACTGCCTGGTTTTTAGATCCAGCGGTCAAATTCAGCCACACACGTTACGATGTCGGTACCGAGGAAAACCCGGCAGCCACCAGCACGTCGCAAAATGTAGAAGACCGCAACCTGACAATAAGCAGTATCGATGCCGGACTATTTTTTGAGCGTCCCCTGGACAACGGCTACCAGCAAACACTGGAACCACGTTTATATTATTTGAACGTACCTTTTGAGGAGCAAAACAATATCCCGCTTTTTGATACCAGCATCCCTGACTTCAGCGTTGCACAGCTATTTCGAGACAACCGATTTGTCGGTGGCGACCGCATCGGCGACGCTAACCAGCTCACTCTTGCCCTGACCAGCCGGATATTAAACCCGAATACCGGCGATGAACTGCTGCGCGCCAGTATCGGCCAGATATATTACTTCGAAGACAGAAAAGTATCTCTCGATGGCTCCATAGACACCGCCAAACAGTCTGACATCATTGCCGAACTCAAGTCTAACTGGGGACACTGGCAGAGTATGATTGATCTGCAATGGGACACGGCCGACCATGAATTATCGCAGGAGAACTATTTCCTGCATTATCAGTCTGATGCCAGACACCTTTTTAACCTGGGCTACCGTAAACGCTTAAAAGATCGTAATGTTGATATCGAACAAACTGACACTTCTTTTGTCTATGCTATCAACCGCGAATACAGCGGTGTTGCACGATGGAACTACTCCTTGAAAGACGATAAAACTATCGACGCCATCGCCGGTATTGCCTATGACAGCTGCTGCTGGTCAATTCAGTTATTAGCGCAGCGCCGACTCAAAAACACAACGATCACTACGATTGTTGATGATGATGCCTATGACAACTCAATACTGGTACAATTCGTCTTTAAAGGCCTGGGCAGCTTGTCTGGCAGCAAAGCCAGGACCACACTAGAACAATCAATTTATGGCTACACAGATATTCTCCAGTAAGCGACTTTCAGTAAATCACATTATGTATAAGCAACTCTTCCAAATATTTTCATTTTTATTCTTCACGGCTATTACCAGTGCGTCTCATGCGACACTAAAGCCACTGGATCATATCGTCGTCGTGGTTAATGAAGACGTGATAACGAATACCACACTACAGAATCGCATCGAGGATTTTCGTAAACAATTGGCGCTTGGTCAATTATCACGAATAGAACCTGATGACCTGAAAAAACAGGTTCTCGAAAGAATGATACGGGACACTATTCAATTACAGCAGGCAAAACAATTTGGCATCACCGTTGACGATTTAATGCTAAATCGCATGCTCGAACAGTTAGCCGAAAGCAATAAGATGACTCTTGACATGTTTCGCGAGACCATAGAAAAAGAAGGTCTCGATTACTCCCGGTTTCGCGAACAGACTCGCGACGAGATTATAATCAAACAACTTCAGCAGCGTGTTGTTGCCAGCAAGATCAGTGTTTCTGATCAGGAAGTACGTCAATATATCGAACAGAACGAATCGCTGGATTCGTCCAAAATCAGCTATCACCTACGGCACATCTTGATCGCAACACCGGAAGAAGCAACACCCGAAGATATTGAAAAAGCAAGATTGAAAGCTGAGTCGG
This sequence comes from uncultured Gammaproteobacteria bacterium, assembly GCA_963752725.1. Lineage (GTDB taxonomy): Bacteria > Pseudomonadota > Gammaproteobacteria > SZUA-229 > SZUA-229. The sequence goes on along the minus strand of CAVWAI010000047.1, from coordinate 16,089 downwards.
TTTACAAACGCATAGCCTATGGCAGTAAATTTGAAGATTTAGCCATCAAAGAATCCAGTGGCCGTAACGCGCTGAAAGGTGGCGACCTTGGCAATCGCAAAGCCAATGAACTACCCGAACTATTTGTCGATGCAGTCAGAGACCTGAATGCTGGTGAAACATCAAAGCCCGTTAGAAGTGCCAGCGGCTTTCACCTGTTACATGTCGTTAGCAGTTCGAATGACCAGGTGATGATCAACCAGACACATACCCGTCACATTCTGCTTCGCACCAGTGATGAAATGAGTGATCAGCAGGCGCGCACAACACTGATGGAAATCAGAGAAAAAATTGAGAACGGTGAAAGTTTTGCAGAGCTTGCCAGCGAATATTCAGAGGATCCGGGGTCAAAGATAAAAGGCGGTGATCTAGGCTGGGTGGGGCCAGGCGATTTTGTGCCTGCGTTTGAAAATGTCGCCAGCAGTTTATCGATAGGACAGGTATCCGAACCTTTCAAAACGCCTTTTGGCTGGCACATACTGGAAGTATTAGAACGCCGCGATCACGACCAGACAAAAACCAATAAAGAGAATCAGGCTCGCAACTCCATACAAACAAGAAAGGCCGATGAAGAACTACGGCTCTGGTTACGCCGCATACGTGACGAAGCCTACGTCGAGTTTATTGACGAGGACAGCTAAACAAGGTGTCTAAGCAATCTGCGACCAGAAAAAAAATTGTCATCACTTCAGGCGAACCCGCTGGCATAGGACCGGACATCTGTCTTAACCTGCCTGATGTTGAGAATACTGAACTTTACATTATTGCTGATCCCGTTCTGATTAACGAACGCATCAGTCAGTTATCAGAAAACATCAAGATAGAGGTCCACCAGGACACTGATAAGTTATCTGAATTTTATCAAAAAGATAAACTTAACATCATCCCTCTTAATCTGCAGTCAACCTCCAGGCCTGGAATACTTAACCCGGAGAACAGTCGCTACGTGATACAGATGTTAGACCTCGCCAGTGATCTGTGCAGGCAGAAAAAAGTTAATGCTATGGTCACCGGACCGGTACAAAAAAGCATAATCAATGACGCCGGTTTTAATTTTACCGGGCACACCGAATACCTGGCTGACAAATCAGCTGCCACACCGGTCATGATGTTAGCCACTCAGAGTCTACGTGTCGCACTCGCCACTACACATCTACCCTTAAAAGATGTCAGTCAGGCAATAACTAAAAAATCATTAACAGAGACGCTAACCATTTTGCATGCTTTTCTTAAACAACAGGTCGGCATCAAAAAACCTAAAATTCTGGTTTGTGGCCTAAACCCACATGCGGGCGAAAACGGCAACCTGGGTAATGAAGAGATAGACACGATTATCCCGGTGATCGAAAAATTAAAAAAAATGAATATGGATCTGCTCGGTCCACTGCCTGCTGATACATTATTCACCTCAAAATATCTGGACAACGCAGATGCCGTCCTCGCAATGTACCATGACCAGGGTCTACCGGTACTCAAGTTCAGCGGTTTTGGTAAAGCGGTAAATGTCACACTCGGCCTGCCCTTTGTTCGCACATCGGTTGATCATGGCACAGCCCTGGATCTTGCCGCTAGCGGTCAAGCCAGTAACAGCAGTTTAATCGAGGCTATCAGCATGGCCGCGAAACTAAGTCACAATCGATAAATAATGCAACATTACGCCAAAAAACGATTTGGCCAGAATTTTCTGGTCGATACCGACATCATTAACCACATAGTTGATAGCATACAGCCTCAGCCGGATGACTTGATGATTGAGATCGGTCCAGGTCTAGGCGCGATGACCAAACCATTATTAACTCGATTGAAACATTTGAATGTGATCGAACTGGATCGCGACATCATTCCCAAACTCATCAATAACTGTGTATTTTCAGATATCACAAATAAAGAAAAGCTAATCGTCAATGAACACGATGTGCTTAAGTTCAACTTTGAAGAGTTTTATTCTCAACATTCGGCTTCATCTCAATCGCCTGATACAAAAACTCAGAATCGTTGGCAACCTGCCATATAACATATCAACACCGGTATTATTTCATCTACTGAAATATCGAAATTTAATTCAGGACATGCACTTCATGTTGCAGAAAGAGGTCGTCGATCGCATCGTCGCAACACCCGGCGTAAAAAATTATGGCCGCTTAAGTATCATGTTACAAACCTACTGCACGGCCCAGGCTTTGTTTGAAGTTCCGCCTTACGCTTTTGAACCTGCGCCTAAAGTTGATTCTGCAATTTTACGTTTACTGCCCAAACCGCAGTATGATGAACAAATTGATAACTTCTCTTTATACGAGAAACTTGTCAGACAGGCTTTTTCTCAACGGCGTAAAACTTTAAAAAACACACTGAAAGAAACCTGTTCAGCTGAACAGATTGAGCAAGCCGGCCTTTCGCCCACACAGCGTGCCGAAGAACTTTCTGTTGCTGACTTCGTCAAGCTATACAGAGACAATCACCTGAATACCGCCATTAACCTCTTTAAATTATTGGTATTTAATATTAAAACCACTTATCGAATAAGTTAATGACAAATCCAACAAATGTTATAATTGGCACGTATTCTCCACACCTGATGCACACTATATGAACAAGATTGACATTAAAGTTCGCCCCACTTACATTGCTGATCAATCAGATCCAGTGAATAATCATTATGTGTTTTCATACACGGTTACCATCCGCAATAATGGATCTGACGCCGCCAAATTATTAACTCGGCACTGGGTCATTACTGATGGTGACGGGCTTATTCAGGAAGTTAAAGGTGAAGGTGTTATTGGTGAACAACCGCATTTGAAACCTGGCGAAGGCTTTCAATACACCTCTGGCACGTTTATGAATACACCTTTTGGTACCATGCATGGCAGCTACCAGATGATCACTGATGCTGGTGAAAAATTTGATGCGGAAATACCCAGCTTCCAGCTAAGCGCACCGAATACTCTGCATTGATAACCAGTATTTTGACCATGCCCTATGTCGTTAAAACATAGTTACACTTTATTAGCACCTATCTACGATCGTATCGTTAGCGGGCCGATCGATGCATATCGTATAAAAAGTATTTCACGATTAACAAACACAAAAAACAAACAGATTCTGATCAATGGTATCGGCAGTGGTTTAGATATTCCGTATCTGCCTGATGATGCCTGTTATACCGGCACCGACATCACCCCTGCGATGTTAGAGCGTGCAAAACGTCGAAGCAAGAATAACAGCTCTGCTCGCGCACTTGATATAACCTTCAAGATTGCAGATAGTCAGGCGTTACCATATCAAGATAACAGTTTTGATTTCATCATTATGCATTTGATCCTTGCTGTCGTGCCTAACCCGGTTTTAGCATTGCAGGAAGCCAGCCGTGTTTTGAAACCTGGAGGAAATATAGTTATCTTTGATAAGTTTATCCGCCCCGGTCAATTAGCCATCGTGCGTCGGTTACTGAGTATTTTCCTTCGCCATTTTGCGACGCGCACCGATGTGGTCTTCGAAGATACATTAAAAACCTGTCCAGAACTAAAACTGGTTCATGATAAACCGGCACTTGCTAAAGGCTGGTTTAGACTGATAGAGTTAAATAAACAAAATTAAAATTACAAAATGGGGGCAACCTATGGCGACGTATGCCATTGGTGATGTGCAAGGATGTTTTGATGAGTTAAGGGCATTATTAACTCAAATAAATTTCAATAGTGACTGCGACAAACTCTGGTTTTGTGGCGACCTGGTTAACCGCGGTCCCAAATCACTCGAAACCTTACGCTTTATTCGTTCACTCGAAGCTAATGCGATTACCGTGTTAGGCAACCATGATCTACACCTCCTGGCGACTGCTTACGAACACAAAAAACCTGGGAGAAAAGATAGTTTTGATGCCCTGTTGCAGGCGAGCGATGCAGCTGAGCTACTCGACTGGTTGCGTCATCAACCCCTGGTCGTGCATGATGAAGAAAAAAACATCACCATGTTTCATGCCGGTACTCACCCTGACTGGAGTATCACAAAAACACGTCGACTAGCGAAAGAGGTCGAGCATGTATTACAAAGCGACAATCATATAAATTTTTATAAACACATGTATGGCGACAAACCACATCTCTGGAGCGATTCATTGTCAGGCTGGCAACGCTTCAGATTTATAACCAATATACTGACACGCTTGCGTTATTGTGATGTAAACGGCAAACCGGCTCTCAATGCAAAAGGCGCTCCCGGCAGTCAGGCAAAACATTTATTGCCGTGGTATGAGGTGCCTAACCGTAAAACACAGGATGATGCCATTATCTTCGGCCATTGGTCGACACTGCCCCATGCTGGGATTACAAGTATAAACAATACCTACGCGATTGACTCCGGCTGTTTATGGGGCGGCATGCTGACTGCCATGAGGATAGATGAACAACCGTTTACCTATATGCACCACCATTGTCCCGGCGCAAGAAAACCACCCGTCAAGTATCTAAAAAAACAAAAAGATAAAAAGAAAAATCGAAAAAAAAAGAGCACCAGGTAGGTGCCCTTTTTCAGGAGTCTTTAAATCTATTGCCCTTACTGCGGCAGAAAATTTTCGCTTTGGTTCAAATTTTTTCTTTCTAACGTAACGAAATGACAGTTATATATATTTTTTTCATCTGACGCTCTGGTTACGACATCTTTTTCTAGCCATTCGCTCTGATCAAAATCAGGAAACCAGGCATCACCCTTAAATTCGCCATCAACATAAGTAAGATACAGACGATCCACCCTCGGCAATAACATCTCGTAGATGGTACTGCCACCAATAACCATCACCTCCTCCGCATCTGGCACTAATGCAATAGCATCATCAAAACTAGTGACACATTCTGCGCCTTCATAGGCAATGTCTGGATTTCGACTGAGTACAATATTGATACGCCCGGGTAATGGCTTACCGATAGACTCGTATGTTTTTCGCCCCATGATAATAGGCTTGCCCATGGTGACCGCCTTGAAGTGAGCAAAATCAGCTGGCAAATGCCAGGGTAGCTGATTGTTGTTACCAATCAGACGATTATTATCCATGGCTGCAATAATCGAGATAATCATAAATTTCCGCTAGAAATAAGTTAATAAATAAACAAAACCTGTATTACAGAGCACGATTTAACCATTAAAAATCTAATAATTTATAAAAAAAGTGATTTATTTCTATATATTTGATTTCATTAGCGTTATGGTCGTAAAAACGTACAAGTAATTTAGCAGATTTTTGTTAACCTATCCGGTAGAAAATCTGTATATCCAGGACTTCTACTTGCAAAGACACTCGAGAATGTTTTCCACCGTGCCGGGGATCTGGTGGCCAGATACGGTGGCGAAGAATTTGTCATCATCCTACCCAATACCGATAAAGAAACAGGCTTGAAAATGGCGCATACATTGAGTGAAGAAATAACAAAACTAAAAATTTCGCACAGCGATTCAAAAGTAAGTCCACATGTCACATTAAGCATCGGTGTTGCCACCATGGGAAACAGCGGCATCACTATATCAGCAACGGACCTGTCAGAAAAAAATCTTATTGAGTCTGCAGATCAAGCGTTATATCTTGCAAAATATAATGGTCGAAATCGGGTGGAAGCGGTCGAAGTCAAGCCGGTCGAAGATACTTCAAAAATAAATCTAGATGAGCCGTAACAAATAAACTGCAAATCAATGCTGTTTATAATCACAGTCATCAAAAACGTAATTAGTTATCAAGGGAAACCTTAAACAGCTACCTTTGCTTTTATGTGAGGATGAGCTTCATAACCTACCAGTTCAAAATCTTCAAATTTAAAATCAAAAATAGATTTCACCTCTGGATTGATCTTCATTACAGGCAAAGGAAAAGGTTTTCGGCTTAGCTGTTCTTCCACCTGTTCCATATGATTTGAATACAGGTGTGCATCACCCAGGGTATGGACAAAATCACCCGGTGCCAGATCACACACCTGGGCAACCATCATGGTCAGCAAAGCATAGGATGAAATATTAAAAGGCACACCGAGGAAAATATCAGCACTGCGCTGATACAGCTGACATGAGAGCTTGCCATCGGCGACATAGAACTGAAACATCATGTGGCATGGCGGCAGAGCCATATTTTCTATCTCACCGACATTCCAGGCATTAACGATGATACGGCGAGAATCGGGGTTATTTTTTATCTGATCAATGATCTGTGTGATCTGATCAATATGACCGCCGTCGGCAGTCGGCCAGTTGCGCCACTGATAGCCATACACCGGACCTAGATTGCCATTTTCATCGGCCCACTCATTCCAGATACGAACGTCATTATCCTGCAGATATTTTATATTGGTGTCACCACTCAAAAACCAGAGCAGCTCATGGATAATCGATTTCAGATGGCACTTCTTGGTCGTTACCATTGGGAAACCTTCACTCAGATCAAAACGCATCTGATGGCCAAAAACAGATACTGTTCCTGTGCCTGTTCTGTCTTCTTTTTTCGTTCCGTTGTCACGGACGTGACGCATTAAATCAAGATACTGCTTCATGGGCGACTCTTTCCAACACTTCTCTTATGTGAAATATAAAAAACCACGATACCGAATATTATCATAGGCAGTGATAAAATCTGCCCCATGGTCAACCAGTCAAAAGCAATAAAACCCAGGTGCGAATCAGGTATTCTGTAAAACTCAGTAATAAATCTAAAACCACCATAACAGAACATAAATACTGCAGATATCGCCATCAATGGTCTGGGTTTTGACGAATACCACCATAAGATTATAAATAGTAACAGCCCTTCGGTGAACGCCTGATAGAGAGAAGATGGATGACGTGCAATGTGGTCACCATAATCGAATGCCCACGGCATAATCGTTTCCATGGGTCTACCCCATAATTCCTGATTGATAAAATTCCCGATACGACCTGCACCTAAACCAATCGGTACCCAGGGTGCAATAAAATCTGAAACCTGGAAAAAAGTCATGCCATTATTACGGCCAAATAGATACAATCCGGTAAACACGCCTAACATGCCGCCATGAAACGACATACCGCCCTGCCAGATATAAAAAATTGAGACAGGGTTATCTATAAAAGCGGGGAAATTATAGAACAGCGTATATCCAAGGCGGCCACCAAGAATAACGCCCATCGCACCATAGAAAATTACATCTTCTACCTGTTTGCGTGTCCAGTTAATATCTTTACGTTTAGTACGCTGCACACCGTAAAACCAGGCACCAACGAAACCGATAAGGTACATCAGCCCATACCAGTGAATTTTTAACGGCCCAAGAGAAAGGGCTACCGGGTCAATATCAGGATAGATAATCATAAAATAGAATTTTAACAGAAAGCGTCAATTTCAATGCATAAATTAGTAAGACTATAAACAAATGGCTCTCTGTACACCTGCAATTAATCTAGTTGCAGGGCAATATACATCGAACATTATTATGCGTTTTTTGCTATTTAAGCATGATGACTTGCTTCTCGCACATGGAAAACGCCAGGTTAACATTGCCACTGGGTAGTTTCATTTCTGAGTTTATGATGGAATCAGATAGTTTCTGCTTACTATAATCACCCGTAAAAATGTCTGATTCTTCGAACTTCCCAGACTGATCAAAGAACCAAAAAATACATAACTTATTGATTTTATGTGGCTGAAAGTTACTCAACTGCTCTAAATAGCCGATTAACGGTATGCAAAAATAGTTTATTTTGGCTTATACTGTCACACAGAAAGTCATTAATGCTATTAACGCGCCTTCGACTTTCTCCTAAATGTTCTCAAAGTTCCTTGATTGATAGACCCTGATTAGTACCCTATTTTGTGCTGTATAGGAACACGGTGACTTAAATGAAACAATTAACCTACATATTTCTGACTTTACTCGGTACCACTATGCTTATCGCTTGCAGTAGCGGCGCTAGTGACGATACCACCGCTGCCGGTGGCGGCCGCGGCGGAGTTCAGAATGGTTTCTTGAGTCTGAGTATTACCGATGCGCCTATCGATGGTGCCGCAGAAGTATGGGTTCGGTTCGATGGAGTGGAACTAAAACCAGCATCGACCGAGGATGTAGTCACACTGACCTTTAACCCGCCGATGAAAATCAACCTGCTGGCTCTACAAGGACAGAATAAGGTACAGATGCTCACCAATGCTACGCTTCCTGCTGGCAATTATGACTGGATAAAACTGAAAGTTACAGCTACAAATGATGGTCTTCTGGATTCTTACATCAAGTTAGATGATAATTCAGTTCACGAGCTGGATATACCCAGCGGCAGTGAATCAGGCCTGAAAATCATCGGTGGACTCGAAGTCATCGCAAACACTCCCACGAGCATGACGATTGATTTCGATCTTAGAAAATCGATCGTTATGACAGGCGCAGCTCAATACAAGTTAAAACCCGTGCTAAAACTAGTAGATGACACAGCAGTCAGCTCAATAGTGGGTACAGTAGAAGTGTCTGCACTCACCGATTCAGACTGCCCTGACGCCGATCCGTCTACGGGTAATGCGGTCTATCTGTACAGTGGCTTGAACATATCACCCGACGATGTCGACAACATCGACCCTGAACCAGTCGCCAGTGTGATTCCTACCCTGAACAAACTTACCGGTATATTTGAATACGATTTTGGCTTCATCCCTTTAGGAAAATATACCGCAGCTTTTACCTGTGAGGCTAATCTTGACGATCCGATGATTGATGACGTTATTATGTTTAGCCGTGGTGTGAATATAAATCTTGCTAATACCGACAAACTACCAGTAAATACTTTCCGCTAACAGAAGCGCTGCTCTTACCTGTAATCAGTTATATCAAAATTTTCGATCCAGCCTTCTAGTTTTTCAAAAGATAACGGCTGAGAAAAAAATGTTCCCTGTACCTGGTAACACTTCATTTCCACCAGTAGATCGATCACTTCCATTTCCTCTACACCTTCTGCGATAACAGACATGCCCAGGTCATGCGACATGGTGACCGTTGCATTAACAATCGGGTAGTTCTGGGAGCTTTTATGTAAACCGATGATGAATGACTTATCTATCTTCAACTCATTTATTGGAAACTTTTGCAAATAAGCCAGTGACGAATACCCTGTACCAAAATCATCGACAGAAACACCTATGCCTGCATCTGAAAATTTCTGTAGAACCCTTGCCGAACGAAGCGGATTGCTCATAATCGCATTTTCGGTAACTTCTATAATTAAACCGGACGCATTAAAACCATTAACCTGCATGCTAACTTCCAGATTTTCTAACAATGAGGTATCCAGTAGACTAAGCGGTGACACATTGATCGAAACCCGAAAATCGGGACGCGCATCCATCAGTTGTTTTAGCTGCAGCACATATTTATCAAAAATCATCTGCGTCATTTCACCGATCATATTTTCTCTTTCCATGATCGGAATGAATTTATCGGGCGCTATCAATCCAAGGCGCGGGTGATTCCATCTCGTCAACATCTCGCAACCACATGGTCTTCCTGTACTCAGATCGACCTTTGGCTGAAATACGGCATAGAACTGGTCCGACTTTATTCCTTCTCGCATATCGGTCGCTAACTGAAGATCTTCGATACGATCTTTATCCATATCTTCATGATATGAAATAACTTTAAGACCCTGGTATTTAGCTTCATACATAGCCACGTCCGCATGCTGTATCAACAATTCGGGGGTTTCACCGTTTTCGGGATATATCGCAATACCGATACTTGTGCCAACCTGCAAGGTATGGCCGTTCACCTGAAATGATGGTTCTAATAGATCGGCAAGCTTCATTGCCAGCTTTTCTGCAACCACACGCTCGACGTCTTCGATGATCGCACAGAACTCATCACCCCCTATCCTGGCGATCGTGTCTGAATCACGAATACCCTGGATTGAGACGTTCGGCCACGATCATCAATGTCTGGTCACCGACACCATGACCTAGCGTATCGTTAATATCTTTAAATCTGTTGAGATCAAGTAGCAACACTGCAAAACAGCCCTTCTTTCTGCTCGCACGTGAAATAGCATGGCTTATCCGGTCATTATTTAATGAACGATTTGGTAAGCCGGTTAGTTCATCATGCATTGCCTTGTATTGCATTCGTTCAGTCTGTTCGACCAAAGTTAAGCGCATACTCTCCAGATCATCAGATAGATTTCTGACTTCTCTGATACGCGTGGAAAGCTCTACATTTGTACTACATTCACCAGCCGCAACCGTTTTCGACCAGACGCCTAACGCTTTCAGAGGTCGCATGATTATTATGGTTAGATAACTCAGCAATAAAATAATACAAATAAAATAAATGATTAGGATTAACAGGCTGCGCTGTTTAACAAGTAACAGTCGTTCCTGAACGACTGCTTCATCAAAGCCAAGCTTAAACATCGTATATGTGAAGTCACCCAACTGAAGATTTACTGGCAAAGAAATAAAGTAGATATCGTCATCGTGCTGACCGATAAAGCGATCCTCATAAAATTCGACTGTATTCGAAGTGACATCTTCATCAGGAAATAAACGATTACCCTGCGGGTCAACTAATTCAATATACATCACTTCGCCACCAAGCAATGCTGACTCCATCAATGAAACAACTTCATCAGCACTGTCGATCGACTCGTTTGCAGCTATAACATCAGACAGTAGTCCAGTTAACTCTCTAACATGTCCAACAAATTGATCTTCGACGTTATTTTTGTATATATCTATAATCGTGACGTACAAAAAAGGCAGTAACACGAGGTGTATTAATAAAACACCCAGCATCACATGCCTCGTCATGCTATAAGTTTTAGGTTGTTGTAATCTACTTACCACAGTATTTGAACTACCTCTATATTTTCCATATTCTCGATGGCAGTTATCTCTACAAAACTTACATCACCTTTATTTTTCAGCAGATGATCGTTTAGCTCCTTAAGCGATGATATCTCTAAAATCTCTTCTCTACCTTGCCGGAAGATAGCTTTTACTAATTTTCGTTTATAACTACCCTCAGTCATCCGCATAATGTTTTTCAAAAATTCGTCATAAAGTTCGTCTGACTGAAGATTAAGTACAGGCTTTCTGACTGACTCGTTATCCGTAGACTTAAGTCCCAGATATAATCTGCGAATATCTCTGACTGAAATTGCGTCGATATTCGATCCACTTGCCGTTATCAGCGCAACTTTAGCTTCACCTGAAGCTGCAGGTAATGCCAATGCCAGCAGTACAAAAATGAAAATAAACCTGGCGATCAAAGCCGAAGTCTTTCTTGTATTGATCTGAGTTGTTGTAAATACAGGCATGGTAGTGACTAAAAAACGAAGTCCAGACCAAGAGATACCGACTTGGAATCGCCTTTAATCGGCACTGTGTCACCTTCATCAACGACCTCGTCATACTGTACTTTAAACGCTGTGTTAGTGTAGAAGTCCCAGCGCACCCCAAGTGTCGTAGTATGGTGTTTCTCATCATTACCTGCTGCATTGATCTCCTGCTCAAAAGCTGAACGTGTGATATGTGGTGTGAAATCGCCGATCTGGTAACCAAACGATAGCATGTAAGTATCAATTTCAACGTGGTTATCGGGACGTCTGTAGTTATTGAATTCTGATAATACCTGCAAGTCAGCCAGGCTAAGGTTTATCGATAACCCTAAAAATTGCTGCTTTGTATCTTTTATAACGCTGACGCCGTTGATATCGCGATTTACCAGACCTTCCATATAGGAAAGCCGCATGTCCAGCCACTCATTCACCATGGTGCCAACGACGCCCACCATATCGTTCCAGTTCTCATCAACAGGCACACCAAACAAGAGACCCAGCAGCTCATTATCCTCTGACTCTTCATTACCGTAATACAGGTTGATACTGGTATCCCAGTCACCCAGATTTTTTTCATACAACAGACTGATACCGTTGTAATTAGTAATCTGCCAGGTGTAAAGATCTGCTGGTGGCCGTATCCAGTAATAAGCATAGCCAACGTCAAAGTAATCACTGTAATAATAAAGCGGCAGCCGCTTACGTCCGAGCTGTACTGATAACTCAGGAGGTGAAATTGATAATTAAGATATAGCCAGTCAACATCGACACCAGAATCTGACGCCGCGTTGGCGACAATTTGTAGCGATAAAAGAAAATTCATCAGTAATATACGAGGAAAATTGCAAACCGAATAGTTGAGTCTGGACTCAATGACCAGTCGTTGTCGTAGATACCTGTTTTTGGATAATCTGCTAGAAATTCATTACCTTCTGTCACTCTTCCTGCAACAGTGAACCAAAGCCATTGAAATTGATTTCCGCCTGGACAGACGAGTTAACAAACAGTGCGATCATTAAGACCGCAGTGACATGTAAGTTATTTAACCTAGTATTTATGTCAGAAAATAGCACCTTATAAGTATAGGAAAATATTACTATTATTCACGATACAATAGTAAAAACCTGTATAAATATAGAGTATCTTGTATCTAATAAGACATTGCGATAACATATCTGCTGCATCTGAGATAAAAAAGTAGATTAGAACAAAAAAAAACCCGAACATTTCTGATCGGGTTTTTGGTATTAAAGCCTGGCGGTGTCCTACTCTCACATGGGGAGACCCCACACTACCATCGGCGCTGAGTAGTTTCACTTCTGAGTTCGAGATGGGATCAGGTGGTTCCTACTTGCTATTGCCGCCAGACAAACTGGTCGGATATTTAGTCAATTAATTTGAGTCGATTAAATCAGACCCGCTTAATTAAACTAAGCGTCCTAAACTGGAAAGCCAAATTATATATTAGTAAAACAATCTATATTCTAGTGTTACTACCAAATAAGCGCCTTCGTGACTTGCTTATAAGCAAAAACACTTGGGGTTATATGGTCAAGCCTTACGGTCAATTAGTACAGGTTAGCTTCACACATTACTGCGCTTCAACACCCTGCCTATCAACGTCGTAGTCTTCGACGGACCTACAAGGAACTTAAAGTTCCAGTGAGAACTCATCTTTGGGCCCGCTTCCCGCTTAGATGCTTTCAGCGGTTATCGGTTCCGTACGTAGCTACCCGGCAATGCCACTGGCGTGACAACCGGAACACCAGGGGTACGTCCACTCCGGTCCTCTCGTACTAGGAGCAGCTCCCATCAATTCTCAAACGCCCACGGCAGATAGGGACCGAACTGTCTCACGACGTTCTAAACCCAGCTCGCGTACCACTTTAAATGGCGAACAGCCATACCCTTGGGACCTGCTTCAGCCCCAGGATGTGATGAGCCGACATCGAGGTGCCAAACACCGCCGTCGATATGAACTCTTGGGCGGTATCAGCCTGTTATCCCCGGAGTACCTTTTATCCGTTGAGCGATGGCCCTACCACTAAGAACCACCGGATCACTATGACCTACTTTCGTACCTGCTCGACGTGTCTGTCTCGCAGTCAAGCGCACTTCTACCATTATGCTCATTGCGCGATGTCCGACCGCGCTGAGTGCACCTTCGTACTCCTCCGTTACTCTTTTGGAGGAGACCGCCCCAGTCAAACTACCCACCATACACTGTCCCCAACCCGGATAACGGGTCTAGGTTAGAACTCCAAACATACCAGGGTGGTATTTCAAGGTTGACTCCACGATAACTGGCGTTACCGCTTCAAAGTCTCCCACCTATCCTACACAGGTAGGCTCAAAGTTCAGTGCAAAGCTATAGTAAAGGTTCACGGGGTCTTTCCGTCTAGCCGCGGGTAAACTGCATCTTAACAGCTATTTCGATTTCACTGAGTCACTGGTGGAGACAGTGTGGCCATCATTACGCCATTCGTGCAGGTCGGAACTTACCCGACAAGGAATTTCGCTACCTTAGGACCGTTATAGTTACGGCCGCCGTTTACCGGGGCTTCGATCAAGAGCTTCTCCGAAGATAACCCCATCAATTAACCTTCCGGCACCGGGCAGGCGTCACACCCTATACGTCCTCTTGCGAGTTTGCAGAGTGCTATGTTTTTAGTAAACAGTTGCAGCCACCATTTTATTGCAACCCCCAATAGCTTAGAGAGCAAGTCTCATCACCATCAGGGGCGTACCTTCTCCCGAAGTTACGGTACCATTTTGCCTAGTTCCTTCACCAGTGTTCTCTCAAGCGCCTTAGAATTCTCATCCCACCCACCTGTGTCGGTTTGGGGTACGGTCAAACGTAACCTGAAGCTTAGGGGCTTTTCCTGGAAGCATGGCATCAACTACTTGGCTCTCCGAAGAGAGTTGCGACATCGTATCTCAGCATTAAGAACCCGGATTTACCTAAGTTCTCTGCCTACATACTTGAACCGGGACAACCAACGCCCGGATAGTTTAGCCTTCTCCGTCCCCCCATCGCAGTTACGTTCGGTACAGGAATATTAACCTGTTTTCCATCGACTACGCCTTTCGGCCTCGCCTTAGGTACCGACTAACCCTGCGCCGATTAGCGTTGCGCAGGAAACCTTGGGTTTTCGGCGTGCGGGTTTCTCACCCGCATTATCGTTACTCACGTCAACATTCGCACTTCTGATACCTCCAGCAATCCTTACAGATCACCTTCACCGGCTTACAGAACGCTCCTCTACCACTCATACATAAGTATGAATCCACAGCTTCGGTATATAGCTTAAGCCCCGTTACATCTTCCGCGCGAGCCGACTCGACCAGTGAGCTATTACGCTTTCTTTAAAGGGTGGCTGCTTCTAAGCCAACCTCCTGGCTGTCTGTGCCTTCTCACATCGTTTCCCACTGAGCTATATTTAGGGACCTTAGCTGGTGGTCTGGGTTGTTTCCCTCTTGACGACGGACGTTAGCACCCGCTGTCTGTCTCCCGTGCTAAAACTTGTCGGTATTCGGAGTTTGCAATGGTTTGGTAAGTCGGGATGACCCCCTAGCCATAACAGTGCTCTACCCCCAACAGTTATACACGAGGCTCTACCTAAATAGATTTCGAGGAGAACCAGCTATCTCCGGGCTTGATTAGCCTTTCACTCCGATCCACAGTTCATCCCCTCATTTTTCAACATAAGTGGGTTCGGTCCTCCAGTAGGTGTTACCCCACCTTCAACCTGACCATGGATAGATCGCCCGGTTTCGGGTCTACTCCTAGCGACTCGACGCCCTATTAAGACTCGATTTCTCTACGCCTCCCCTATACGGTTAAGCTTGCCACTAAAAGTAAGTCGTTGACCCATTATACAAAAGGTACGCAGTCACTCACGAAGAGCTCCTACTGCTTGTATGCACACGGTTTCAGGTTCTATTTCACTCCCCTAAAAGGGGTTCTTTTCGCCTTTCCCTCACGGTACTGGTTCACTATCGGTCGGCAACTAGTATTTAGGCTTGGAGGGTGGGCCCCCCATGTTCAGACAGGATATCACGTGTCCCGCCCTACTCGATTTCATTGAAAACGTCTTTTCGTGTACGGGGCTATCACCCACTATGGCCACACTTTCCAGAGTGTTCCACTAAAACGTTAACAACTTAAGGCCTGGTCCCCGTTCGCTCGCCGCTACTAAGGGAATCTCGGTTGATTTCTTTTCCTCCGGGTACTTAGATGTTTCAGTTCCCCGGGTTCGCCTCCTTTACCTATGTATTCAGTATACGATACCTGATAAATCAGGTGGGTTTCCCCATTCGGAAATCCTAGGATCAAAGCGTGTTTATCAGCTCCCCTAGGCTTATCGCAGATTACTACGTCCTTCATCGCCTGTTGCCGCCAAGGCATCCACCATGTGCACTTATTCACTTGACCATATAACCCCAAGCATTCTGAAGTCACCTGACCTTTTATCAGTTATCGATTTCAAACAAGGTTATACAGCTTATTTGTGAGTAACACTTGAATATATAACTACAATTTTTAACGATAAATACATGCCGTTAAAAACCGCAGCGTTTTACTAATATACTCAATTCAAGTGTTCGGTATAAATACTAAAACTCTGTATATATACTAAACAACTCGTCATGTTTGTATTACTTTGGCTTCCAATTTGTAAAAGAACATGCCACAAGGGCAGTTAACGCACGCTTAAGAAATAC
>CAVWAI010000046.1:0-4447 GCA_963752725.1 uncultured Gammaproteobacteria bacterium | reverse complement strand
CAGGGCGCTCAAACCTTTGAAGGCATCGTCGCCTATCGTGGCACGTATTTTTTCTGCTCTTGCGGTTCTCTCCGCATCAATTTTCGCATCGACTTTGCTGCCACTCATGGCGCCTGCTGTAGCACCGACAGCTCCACCGTATACCGCGCCTCTTGCTGCCGCCTCAGCCGGGTCACCACCAAATACCAGGGCACTCACCAGGCCACCGACTGCACCGGAAGCTGCGCCCATGGTGGCACCTTCACCGGCACCTTTTTGTGCATACTCACCACAACTTGTTAACAGTAAACACAGGCCTAAAACCATCATTGAAATTTTCATGGGTACCTCTCGTTAGTCGCTTATAAACAATCGCGGTATTAGTTTAAGTAAAATACTAAAACGATATCAGACCAGGTCTCTCATTTTTGCCAACCTTTGTCGTTAACACGGCAGGCAAGTATGTACTGGTCATAATTTTAATTCTGTATGGAAGATACATGTTTTATCGCCATGTTTCAATTCATGCCTCAAGGTTTATGTGGGGCTGCTTTCAAACTACATTGTCTTGCATGATCGCATGCGTCGTAGATAAGATTTCCAACAGATGAACTCGACTGAGACTGGTCTGAGACAATAGTTGGATTTAATAGATATTTGACAGTATACTGATGTTCGCACAAATGTTTGACCTGTATTGAAATTACTTTTAGATGGTTATAGTTGCTAGCAAAACCATTTTAATCTTCACGATATTGAGGTGTAAATGATGAAAAAACTACCTGGTTATTTAACGATAATGATGTTGCTTGCAGTGTCTACACATGCCTTTGCAAAATCAGATAAACCAAACATTCTTGTAATAATGTCAGACGATGTTGGCGTGACTAATATCAGTGCCTATAGCCGTGGTCTGGTCGGGTATCAGACACCTAACATCGACCGTATCGCAAATGAAGGCATGCTGTTTACCGATTATTATGCCGAGCAGAGCTGTACCGCTGGCCGGTCTGCTTTCATCACCGGACAGCATCCGGTAAGAACGGGTCTGACCAAGGTTGGTTTCCCCGGGTCTGCTCTTGGTCTTCAAAAAGAAGACCCGACTCTGGCCGAACTGCTAAAAGGTCAGGGATATGCCACCGCGCAGTTCGGTAAAAACCATCTGGGTGATCGTAACCAGTATCTGCCCACAGTACATGGCTTCGATGAATTCTACGGTAACCTTTATCATTTAAATGCAGAGGAAGAACCAGAGAATCCGGATTATCCCAAAGACCCTGAATTTAAAAAGAAATTTGGCCCACGCGGTGTACTTGACTGCAAGGCGACCAATGATACCGATAAGACAAAAGATCCACGTTTTGGCATGGTAGGAAAACAGTCTTGTAAAGATACTGGCCCGTTAACTAAAAAACGCATGGAAACGGCGGACGAAGAATTTCTTGATCGCACCATGAAGTTTATTAAAAAGAACACCGAGGCAAAAAAACCATGGTTTGCCTGGCTGGCCACTTCCCGCATGCATTTTTATACTCACCTGAAACCTGAGAGTGATGGTGTGACTGGTCTGGGCATTTATGCCGATGGTATGGTGGAACATGATGGCCAGGTCGGACAGGTGCTCGATCTGCTTGAGCAGTTAAAAATTGACGATAACACTATCGTTGTTTATACCGTTGATAACGGGCCACACTACAACGAATGGCCAGATGGTGGTATCTCGCCATTTCGTGGTGAGAAGAACACTAACTGGGAAGGGGGGTACCGGGTACCCACCATGGTTCGCTGGCCTGGGAAAATCCCCGCCGGTAAAATCTCCAATGAAATTATGTCCATGCAAGACTGGGTGCCTACTCTGATGGCTGCAGCGGGTGAACCGGATGTCAAAGAAAAACTGAAGCAAGGCCATAAGGCTGCTGGTAAGAAATTTAAAGTGCACCTGGATGGATTCAATCTGTTGCCTTACATGACAGGTAAAGAAGAAAAGTCACCGCGTGATGAGTTCTTCTACTTCAGCGATGATGGCTCATTGGTTGGTGTGCGTCACAATCAGTGGAAACTGGTTTTCGCTGAGCAACGTGCACGAACATTTCGTGTATGGTCTGAGCCGTTTGTACAACTTCGTGTCCCTAAACTTTTCAACCTTCGCAGTGATCCCTTTGAACGGGCAGATACTGACTCAAATAATTATGACCGCTGGTGGATTGAGCGCAGCGCCTTTTCTGTTGTCGCCGTACAGGAGATCGTGGGTGATTTCATGGCTACCTTCAAAGATTTTCCGCCACGTCAAAAACCGGCGAAGTTCAACGTGGATGACGTCATGAAAACGATGTACAAAACGGGTGCTCATTAATTAAATAGGGTACAACGTAATGAGAGATCTGAAATCCAGGACTTTCGCAAGGAAGTTATTTGTTATCGGTGCTCTGTTGTTTGCTGTCTCACCACTGTGCTTGTCTGCTGAAGATCAAAAGGATAGCGGTGGTGATGACTTGCGTGCCGCAGTGCAGAACCCAATCAGCTCCTTGGTCAGCCTGCCGTTTAAAATCAATTTTGATTATGGTGCGGCTAACGGTGATGGCACCATATTAAACATACAGCCAGTCTATCCTGTCACCAGCGGCAAGTGGAATTATGTCAGCCGTGTAATTCTTCCAGTGGCCAGTGTCGATGGTGCAATATCAACCCCGGAAAATCCTAATCCAGGTGGACTAGATAGCGCCTCGGGACTGGGCGATACCAACTATTCCCTTTATCTATCACCGGTTGAGTATGGTGATGTTATCTGGGGCGTGGGACCTTCTCTTATGATACCGACAGCATCTGATGACGAGTTAGGCAGCGGTAAATGGAGCGCGGGTGTAACCGCAGTCGCATTGAATCAGCCCGGTTGGGGTACCATGGGGATTCTTGGCAGGCAGTTATGGTCATTCACCGGGGATGACAATCGCTCTGATGTAAACCAGTCGCTGGTAGAGCCATTCGCAAATTATAACCTTGATAAGGGCTGGTTCCTGATTACCGATATTATTATTACTGCAAACTGGGAAGCACCATCGAGCCAAACATGGACTGTCCCGCTTGGCGGAGGCATAGGACGTATTTACAAGATTGGCAATCAGGCTGTTAATAACCGTGTTGAGTTCTATTATAATGTAGAAAAACCCGATTCTGCACCTGACTGGACATGGAGTTTTACTTTCCAGTTTTTATTTCCTAAGTAATTGATGATCGCTTAAAAATATTTTCACGAGTATTATTATGTTTATATTGAAGCTAAATAAATTATTAGTGTTACTAACTCTTACAGTAATAGTGACCGGTTGCTCTAAGTTTTTGAAAACAGAAAGTGAAAATATAACGCCGTTTGCAAATCAAACAATTTCTCTTGTCAGCAATCTGAACTATGGTCTGTCTGATAATGAAATATTGTATCTTAGAAAAATTGAAGATTATATTGAAGCAGACAACCCGTTTGAACGTTTTGGTGCGTTGGAAAATCAGGTTGGTAATCAGTTAAAAGCTTTAGTTACTTATTCGATTCAAATGGTAACAATCTCAGAACAGAATATTTCGGATAACGAAAAGTCCAATGAGCTGGCAGATATTTTAGTTTCTTTAAGCGCGCTTGTTACAGATGATGAGGTGGTCGTTGACGTAAATAAAAACGTTGAACAAAACAAAGAGATTTTGGCCAGAGTTCGTGCCAGTGAAGATTATCTTGAATCGTTGCGTATTTTATTGCCAGCAATAAATGTATTCAGTGCACACGCACTTGTAGTGCTGGATGAGCTTGAACTCGAAAAAAGAAAAGTTGTTCAGCATCTTGATTCGGCCATCGATAAAAAATACGGTTCAGCAATAGAATTCGAACACGAACTTAGGTTGCTTCGAAACTCTTATTACAAAACAATATTGGCTTTATCGAATTATTCCAGTACGCGAGATCTAAAATTTATCGACAACAGTCTTATTACCATTTTCAAACTGCCATTTGTAAAAAATGGATCCGAACCTTGCTTTTTTACAAGCCGTGCAGCTCTGTAGGCAATGTACCAAAATTTGCATCTCGTAGAGCCCGCGTAGAATGTCATACAAGTGGAGCAGCTCAGTCACCAAGCCAAACATCGTGCTCCTCCGAGTTGTCAAAGATGGAGCGAAGACAAAAGATAAACGTTCACCAACATGAGTTCAGACACAGATGCCCTCATGGCTTATGATTTGGAGCCTGAAGACTCCCTCCTGTACAAGAAATAGGTGATGGAGATGACAGCAATAGTATTGATCCATCAAGTTCATCAGAGGATGTAGCTGTAGTGGTCGAGGTGAAACCTGCTAACTGCACCAACAGCCATGGCAGCCGAGATCCATACTTATCGAATAACTATGGGCATGACGCCATGTTTTGCCTTCGCTACTTTGACATCATCAATCCAGACATACTTGAGACTAATGATAATGTTGATGT
>CAVWAI010000045.1:0-9561 GCA_963752725.1 uncultured Gammaproteobacteria bacterium | reverse complement strand
AAAAAACAGCTGAAGGCATCAGTCGTCGAGATGTATTGTTAGGTATGGGCGCTGCTGCGACCATGGCCTATGCAGGTTCGGTGCCGGCGGCTGCGAAAGAGCACGATCATAGCAAACATTCTACGCAGTTAACCGATCTGATGGATGCGGTTAATGGTTGCACTGACAAAGGACGGCGTTGCGTCGCACATTGTATGGTCAGTTTTACTGAGGGTGATACCGAGCTGGCTGCCTGTGCAAGCAAGGTGCAGGAAATGCTGTCAATCTGCGGCGGTTTTGCTTACCTGGTGGCATCGAATTCCAGTTATACAAAAGAATATTCACGCGTATGCGAGAAAGTGTGCACAGATTGCGCAAAAGAGTGCCGGAAACATGAGAAACATATCGAGTGTGAAGCCTGCGCTAACGCCTGTGACGATATTGTTGATGCGATAAAACTTAGCCTTGCTTAGTTTGAAGGTTTCGATTTTGTAGTGAACATTACGCCCCGATTAAGGGGCGTAATGTTATTTAAGGAAATGAATATTTTTACTGGCTGGGAGATTTCGCTGCCTGCCGGTTAGTAGCAGCGCTGCGTTAAAATCGACAGTATGAAATTATCCAGTGTGGTTTTATTTTCCAGATCGATGTCTTCTATTACGATCAGTCCTGGATAGCTTGCGCACAAGCTTTTTGCAAAGATGCCCCGACCGGTTTCGGTGACGCATTTTCCATCGATAAAAACCGGGGTGCTATTCAGGCCGCAACTGGGTGAGCGACTTTTAAAAATGAAACCGGCCAGGTGTTTGAGTTCGGCGGGTTTTGTCTCGCAATATCGCTGCATGATATCTGTCACATCGATAGTCGGGTCATCACGTCCGGTAAGTTTCGCATTATGTATGCTGCCAGTGAGTTGTACCGGTGGTCGTGGAATGGGGAGGCCGGCTTCGACTTCCGGGCAGACGGCGACTAGATTGAAAAGGGGGGTGAGTTGTTCAAGGATAATCTGATTGGCTCTGGATTTGCCATCATAGCGAACAGCGTCGCCGAGCAGACACTGGCTAACACCCACTAAAGGTTTGCTGTTATCGATCGCCATGAACGGAGTTTTTTTATTTTTTCGCGCCCATGTCTAGTGCGCGTTGCCTTGATTTATTGGCTTCGACGGCCAGTTTGCCGGCATCCCAGTTAGGCATGGTTTCTGGCCAGCCGAACATGTGCGCAGTGAGAACTTCACACAAGGCATCCATGTGATCATCGTTATTATTTAAACACGGGATGTAGTTAAAGTTTTCACCCCCGGCTTCAGTGAACAGCTCTTTGTTTTCCATCTGAATCTCTTCCAGCGTCTCCAGGCAGTCAGAGGCAAACCCCGGGCAGATGACATCAACACTTTTTATATTTTGCGCGGGAAGCTCCTGTAGGGTGACACTGCAATAAGGCTGTAACCAGGGTTCGCGGCCAAAACGTGACTGGAAGACGACCTTCCATTCACCCTCTTTTAACTCCAGTTCTTCAGCCACCAGGCGCGCGGTTTTCTGACAGTGACAGAAGTAGGGGTCACCGTTATTAACATAGCGCTGCGGGATGCCATGAAAAGAGAACAGCAATAGATCACTGCGTTTATTCTCTGCCCATTGAGTTTTAATACTGCTTGCCAGCGCAGAGATATATTTTGGGTGATCGTGATACTGGTTGATCATGCGCAGGTCGGGCAGCCAGCGCCAGCCTTTGAGTACATCGGTAACCTGGTCGAATACGGCCGCCGTCGTGGTGCCGGAATACTGTGGATATAAAGGCAGGATAAGCAGGCGCCGGGCACCTGCTTTGCGCAGGCCTTCGAGGCCATTTTTTATCGATGGCTTACCGTAAGTCATCGCCATATCGGCGATCACATGGCCGCGAAAACGCTCTTCAAGTTTTTTCTGTATCGCCTGGGTCTGCAATCGGGTGAAATGGATCAGTGGTGAGCCGTCTTCAGTCCAGACTTTTTTATAGGATTTTGCCGAACGTGAAGGGCGAATTCTTAAGATGACGCCATGCAGTACCAGCCACCAGAGCAATCGATTGCTCTCGACCACCCGCGGATCGGCTAAAAATTGCGCCAGATAGCGCCGTACAGCTGAGGTTGTGGGGGCATCTGGGGAACCGAGATTAACCAGTAAAATCCCCAATTTTTCCTGAGGACCATGTTTATAATTAATTTTTTCAGGCACGTTTCTTATAAAATGTTGTGATTGTTGAGCGAAGAGTGACAGATTTGCCTTTATTGCTCAAGGCAAATTTCTTTTCTGTGATCAGAATAATTAGAGCTGTGCTTAAGATTAAGGTATTATACCGTCCATTATTTTTTGTACACGTTCCGGAGTGTCCCCATGCCCACTAGGCTGGTAGTAGCAAAAGAAATAGCACCAGGTGAACGACGCATTGCGTTGGAGCCGGGTGTCGCTAAAAAATTAAGCGCTTTAGGCGTCAATATCGCAATGCAGCAGGGCGCCGCGCTGTCTTCTTACTTTAAAGATGAAGATTTCACCGATGTGGAAATGATCGCTGATGCATCGACGCTTTATAAAGATGCCGATCTGGTCTTTAAGGTGAATCCACCCACCGTGGATGAATTAAAACAGATGAAAGACGGCTGCACCGTGGTTGGTTTTATGGCGCCGAGTAAAAATGCCGAGATGATGCAGCTGATGTGCGATAAGAAGATCACCTCGCTGGCGATGGAACTGGTACCCCGTATTACCCGTGCCCAATCGATGGATGCACTATCTTCACAGGCATCGATCGCTGGCTACATGGGTGTCTTGATGGGGGCGCAGCTGGCGCCGGTATTCTTCCCAATGCTGACCACCGCGGCGGGTACCATCCGTCCGGCGAAAGTACTGATCATCGGTGTCGGCGTTGCCGGTCTGCAGGCCATTGCCACGGCAAGACGCCTGGGCGCCATCGTCGAAGCTTATGATGTACGCTCTGCCACGCGTGAACAGGTTGAGTCTCTCGGTGGCAAGTTCATCGATACCGGCGTCAGTGCTGATGGCGAAGGCGGTTATGCGCGCGAGCTGACCGATGATGAAAAGCAGCAACAGCAAGATGTGCTGGCAAAACACATCTCGCTGGCAGATGTCATCATCAGTACCGCAGCCATTCCTGGCCGACCATCACCGAAGATCATCTCTGAGGCCATGGTTGAGAATATGAAAACGGGCGCCGTCATCGTCGACCTGGCTTCTGAAGGCGGCGGCAACTGCGAACTCACCAAACCGGGTGAAACCTTTGAGTATAAAGACCGGGTCACCATCCATGGTCCGTTAAATGTTGCTGGCGAATTACCGATCCATGCCAGTGAGATGTACGCCAAAAATTTATTTAATCTGGTGTCGCCCTTTATTACTGAGGATGGAAACCTGGAGTTGAATTTTGAAGATGACGTAATCGCCGGCTGTGTCTTGACCCGTGATGGCGAAATCGTGCATGAGCACTATAAAAATAAATAAGCGAGATAAATAGCTTGTTGCTTTTGGTTTAATCGAAAAGCAACGAAATAAAGAATAAGGTCCAAATTATGATTGAAGGATTACCCGCGTTATACATATTTATGCTTTCTGCCTTTACTGGTTATGAAGTTATCAGCCGCGTACCGGTTATTTTGCATACCCCGTTGATGTCCGGTTCGAATTTTGTCCACGGCATCGTTCTGGTTGGCGCCATGATCGTTATGGGAGAGGCAGACGGTGCCCTGGAAATAACCATCGGCTTTATTGCGGTTGCTATGGCAGCGGGCAATGCGGTAGGTGGTTATGTGGCAACCGTGCGCATGCTGGAAATGTTCCAGCACTCACCTAAGAAAGGAGCGCAATAATGAATTATATTGTTGACGCAGTTTACTTTCTTACCGCTGCCATATTCATCATCGGACTAAAACAGATGTCCTCGCCAGTGACGGCGCATCGCGGTATCGTCTGGGCAGGCATAGCCATGGTAGTGGCTTCATTAGCTACCTTCGGTGCGCCTGAGATAAGCCTGGAAGTTGGCAATATCAACTTACAGCTGATGCTCGTCGCTATCGCTGCGGGTTCTACCGTGGCCTATATCTCTGCTAAACGTGTGGCGATGACCGATATGCCGCAGATGATCGCCATGTATAACGGCATGGGCGGCGGTGCAGCTGCGGCGATTGCTGCCGTTGAGCTGGTGAAATTATCTGCCGGCGCAGAGAGTCATGGCCTGACTATTCAGATACTGGCAGTACTTGGCGCGGTTATCGGTGCAATCTCATTCTCTGGCTCTGCCGTGGCGTTTGCCAAGTTACAGGGCATCATGAAAAAGACCTTGCGTCTGCCGTTACACCAGGTAATCAACATCGGCCTGTTCATTGCCGTCTGTGTGTTTGGCTATTTTGTCGCCACCGGGCATCCTGTTAGTTTCGAGCATGTCATGATCTTTTTCGCCCTGGCACTTATCCTGGGTGTGATGGTTACCCTGCCTATTGGCGGCGCCGACATGCCAGTGGTAATCTCATTGTTCAATGCCTTAACCGGTCTTGCGGTCGCCTTTGAAGGTTTCGTATTGAACAATGCGGCGATGATCATTGCCGGCACCGTGGTCGGTTCTTCAGGTACCCTGTTGACGCAGTTAATGGCTAAAGCCATGAATCGCCCGATATCCAATGTACTGTTCAGCAGTTTTGGTAGTGATAGCGGCATTGCAGCAGAAGAAGAAATCGAAGGCAGCATGAAAGAGATACAGGCGAATGATGCCGCCATCATGATGGCCTACGGACAAAAAGTCATCATCGTGCCGGGTTACGGTATGGCCGTGGCACAGGCGCAGCATAAGTTAAAAGAGATGGGTGACCTGCTCGAAGCCCGTGGTGTCGATGTGAAATATGCCATCCATCCAGTGGCTGGCCGTATGCCCGGGCACATGAATGTGCTGCTTGCTGAAGCGGGGGTCGACTATGACAATATTCTGGACCTGGAAGAGATTAATCCCGAGTTCCCGACCGCAGATGTTGCCCTGGTGATCGGTGCTAACGATGTGGTAAACCCGGTAGCACGTTCGAATCCGGAGAGCCCGATTTACGGCATGCCGATCCTGGACGCGGATAAAGCGCAGAACGTTATCGTGATTAAACGCGGTAAAGGCGCCGGTTTCTCAGGTATCGAAAATCACCTGTTCTATGCAGACAATACGCAGATGTTGTATGGCGATGGAAAAAAAGCGGTTGGTGAATTAATCGCTGGTATTAAAGCTTTGTCGTGATCGTTTTTATTTATTATGACTGAAATAAAACAGCCCCGATATCGGGGCTGTTTTATTTTTGATAATAGTAATCAGTGAATTACGAAAGATTAAGTATCGGCAATATATTTAAAATAAGCTGGTCTATCTGGCTGTAATAGGTCGTTGCCGAGCCTGATAGAACAGCAATGATATTAAAAATTATAAACAATGCAGACAGCGTGAGTGCTATCAGCATATGTTTTTCAGAAGTGGTCATAGTTTTGTCTCACTTGGTGTTAATTTAAAGGTATTTGCCTTTTGTTATTGTAGAAAGCAAGTAATATGCCAATAGGGCAGGTTTTTAAGCGAGTGACGTCGCTAGCACTTAACCTATTGATATAAAACGAGATGGTAAGTATGTGGTTTAAATGTGAAACTTCAATGACCAGTAGATTATAATTTCATGAAAATAAGATCTGCCCGGATGTAGTGCAGCAGTGTTCATTCTGGTGCAGCGTTGAATGTTGTTGAAGTGGTTTAAAATAACTGGGTATTTTATATTCATTCGCATACAATCTGGACATAATAAAAACCTGTAAATGATAAGGTCAGATTTAATAAAACGGAGGCAAGCATGAGAACGATCCTGGTGTTAAATGCCAAAGGCGGTTGCGGCAAAAGTACAATAGCTACCAATCTAGCAAGTTATTTTGCCTATGAGATGGGTAAAAAGGTTGTGCTGGCAGACTATGATCCACAGGAATCCAGCCTGGCATGGCTGCAGGCGCGTGATGAGAAGTGGCCGCATATCGAAGGTGTTGCCGCACATAAAGAGCCTCTGCGTGTTGCCAAAGATACCGACTATGTCATCCTGGATGCACCGGCAAGGGTACATGGTGCTGAACTCACGCAGCTAATGCGAAAGGTCGAAACCGTCATCTTCCCGGTGCTGCCTTCACCGATCGATATGCGTGCGGCAACAAAATATGTCGAAGAAGTGATGAAAAATGGCCGCGTCGCTCGCAAGGAAGTCAAAATTGGCGTGATCGCCAATCGTGTGCGAGAAAATACCATCATATTCTCTGAATTATATGATTTTATAAAAAAGATGAAGCTGCCTTATATCGCCACCTTACGTGATACGCAAAATTATATCCGTGCAGAAGAACGTGGTATCGGCATCTTCGAAATGGCGCCCTCGCAGGTATACCAGGATCTGGAAGACTGGGAACCGCTCACCAAATGGTTGCGCAGTAAGCGTAGTATGCCGTAGATATTTTATAAAGAAACATTCACCGCAGAGGCGCAGAGTTATTTCCTGTGCTGCGCCTGCGGCGCCTCACAAAATTATTTTTCTCTGCGTCTCTGCGGTAAAATTATTTTAGTTTGTTATTTTCTATGTTCATCGCCAAAGATATATACCAGTTTAAAACCCTGTTTGTTAACAAGCTAAAAAACATGTTGTCTGATGACGAGTTGGGGGTATTTATCCTGGTGCTGGCAAACAGCCATCAGGATGAGTTCTTAAAGAGTGAACTGGATGATGATCTGAAAAAAACGTTCAGCGCACTGAAGCGCAAGTTTTCTGCTGGCAAAATAGCAGCAGCACCGGATGATGTCGATGTGTTCGAGCGATTACTCGATGTCGAGCTTGATGATATCCCCGTCTGGCAATACAACAATATCGGTGACTGGGACATCGCCTATAACCCTATCCGCCAACTGCGTCCTGCGCGCGCTTCTTCTCAAATATTGAGTTCGATAAAACAGCCTTACGATGAAAAAAAGTTTCATTTTAATAAGCCATTTCTAAAGCCCGAGATATTATGGGAAGGCATTTCCAATGGTGTAAATGCGCGAGTACTCTACAATAAATTTCCTTTCTCTGAATATCATCTACTCATCGTGCTGTCACCGGAAAACAATAGTTCTCAGCTGTTAACAAGAGATGCGCACAACAATGTCTCATCACTGGTTACGGGAATGAGAGAGGTACTACCTGGTTTTGGTATTGGTTATAACAGTCTCGCAGCGGGGGCATCGGTCAACCATTTTCACTTTCAGGGATTCGTCCGCGAAGCAGATTTTTCGATAGAGAAATCACAGTGGAGACATAATGGCGGTGTTAAAGAATACCCGTTAGAGGTGAGTTGTTTTAGCGATGCTGATCTCGCCTGGGAATATCTGCAACAGCTGACCAATGATGATATTGCGTACAACTGCCTGTACCGGGATGATCGCTGTTATGTCGTACCGAGGAAGTACCAGGGAACTGTGGTGCTGCCAGACTGGCTGCAAGGTGCCGGCTGGATAGATGTTGCTGGCGCGATAACGGTTTCAGATGTCGTAGTGTTCAATGAACTGGAAGCGCAGGAGATCTACTCCGGGCTAGGCCTGTTGAAGCAGTGAGTGATGCTGATCTGCATCAATCGTAATATCCGAAATCTGGCTGCTAGCATCATCAGAAAAGTGAAAAACATAAACAGTGCGGCTAGTCATTATTCACTAAAATCGTCCAGCGGACTTTTGATCTTGTCATGGTTCTTCTGCATCACGTGCGTGTAGATTTCGGTAGTTTTAACATCGTTATGTCCTAGCAAAACCTGTAACACTCGAATATTTTCACCATTTTCTAATAAGTGTGTTGCAAAGCTATGTCTAAGCGTATGTGGCGAGGCGCGTTTAATTATCCCGGCCTTAATTCTTGCACTTGCTACTGCTTTTTGCAGTACGCTTTTATAAAGATGGTGGCGCATAACTTTGCCGGAGCGTGGGTCAGTCGAGCGCACTGTAGAAGGAAACAAATATTGCCAGCCAAATGAAATGTTTGCTTTGCTGTATTTACGACTTAATGCTGTCGGCAAATAAACTTCACCATAACCCTCGGCTAAATCTTTATTATGCAGTTTTTTTACTACTTCAATTTGATCACGAATGGGTTGATGTAAAGCATCAGGGAAAATTGTTGTACGATCTTTGTCTCCTTTGGCATTTCTGACATAAATTTGATTGTTTTCAAAATCTATATCATGAATGCGTAAACGTACAACTTCCAGCGAGCGTAAACCAGAGCCATACATCAAGCAGGCTAATATTTTTGCCGTGCCCGACATGCAGGACAACAAGGACTTTGCTTCATCTTTGCTTAATACGGTAGGCAGTCTTTTCCCTTTTGTTGTACGCCTGGCACGGATATCAAGATCCATTGGCATATCAAGCACTTTTTTATAAAGGAACATAATGGCATTGAATGCCTGGTTCTGAGTTGAGGCTGCGACGTTGCGATTAACCGCAAGGTGGCTTAAGAAGCGTTCAATTTCAAGCTTGCCCATCTCTCTGGGGTGTTTCTTTCCATTGAAACGTATAAATTTCAAGATCCAATCTACATACGATTTTTCAGTATTGTAGGCGTAATGATAAAACCGAAGTGTTTCGCGTACCTGGTCCATCAATCTGGCCGCAGTGGGCCGAAACGTAACTGACTCATCCATGATAAAAATCCTTTTTATTAATGCATTAGCAATAGCTTAATTACGGCTACTTTTACCCTTAAATATCCTAATAGGGCGCCTTGATTGAATATTTTTACATAATAAGGCTACTTTACCC
Source organism: uncultured Gammaproteobacteria bacterium (assembly GCA_963752725.1). Lineage (GTDB taxonomy): Bacteria > Pseudomonadota > Gammaproteobacteria > SZUA-229 > SZUA-229. Next base: position 747 of record CAVWAI010000045.1, on the reverse strand, counting down.
CCTTAAATATCGCAATAGGTAGTTTTATACATATGTTAGGATAAAAATTAGAATTTTAAGTGCTGTCTGAAGCGCCTTTTACCCCTTAAATATCGTAATAGGGCGCCAAATAGGGTACATATTATAAAAAATAGGGCGCTTTAGAAGGCGTCATATCGACAAGTTATAAGCACAAATGATTACATTTGAGATAAACAACATCATCAAAGATCCGTCTGTGGCAAAGCTCAAGGACAAATGGGATTATTTGATAAATATAGAAGGTGATTTAAAGGTTTATCTCAATGGCTCACTCTATTTTAGCGAGCCTATGATGACCATTGTAGAGTTGGTGGCCGTCGAGCTAAATAAATGGTTGTAGGACCAAATAGGCGCCTCATTTAAATATGTAACTATTGATGATGATGAAGAAAATATTTTTAATATAAAAGCCAAACTGTACGTGGATACACATTTAATTCCGCATGGCAAGAATCAGAATTCGATGATATCTTCAAATACCAGGAAGTTACAACATTTGTAAACAACTATATAAATAGTGTAGTAAATTCTGTGAGCCAACATTTAGAGGTAAACTTACGTGAAAAAAATCAGCATATAACAAATCATTCAACTTGACCCACAAAAGCGCCGTTTCGTTTCACTGCACTCTGCTTTTGCGGTCAAGTTAACTCAAACGTTAGGAGTCAAAAGAATGTATAAAAAATGGAAGGCTGTCAGATGGAGACTCCGCTATCTGATATAAGA
>CAVWAI010000044.1:0-21540 GCA_963752725.1 uncultured Gammaproteobacteria bacterium | reverse complement strand
AAAAGCCCGAAAATTCGGGCTTTTTTTCATTCTGATAAACCTAAAGAATCAGTGATGTTTCTTCTGGTAATCGTCAATCGCTGCGTTGATAGCATCTTCTGCCAGCACGGAACAATGGATTTTCACCGGTGGCAACGCCAGTTCTTCAGCGATATCGGTATTTTTGATGGCTTTCGCTTCATCCAGTGTTTTACCTTTAACCCACTCAGTTAATAGTGAACTAGATGCAATCGCACTACCACAGCCGTAGGTTTTAAACACCGCATCTTCAATGATACCGCTGTCATTTACTTTTATCTGTAACTTCATCACATCACCGCAAGCGGGTGCACCGACCATACCAGTGCCGATGTTATCGTCGTTTTCAAAACTTCCTACATTTCTTGGATTCTCATAGTGATCCAGAACTTTTTCACCGTATGCCATAACTTATCTCACCTACTTTTAATTGCCTACCCTTGACGGGTTATAAACTACACCCTGATTAATTGCAGCAGCCTGTTTTTTTGCCAGAATAAATCGTCCGATCATTTTATCACGCTGCAACGATAACTCCGGTATACCCGGACGTTCGACAAACTGTGCTAGTGTGATATCTGACAGGAAATCATACAGTCTTTCGCTCAAGTTGGTCCATAATTCATGGGTCAGACATTTTGACCCGTCCTGACAGTTGCCTTCGCCTTTACAACGGGTAACATCAACATTTTCATCGACTGAACAGATGATTTCTGCAATACTGATTTCAGAAGCAGGCCTGGCCAGACGATAACCACCACCGGGACCACGAACGCCCTTCACCAGACCACTCTTACGTAATCGGGCAAATAACTGCTCTAGATAGGATAAAGAGATACCCTGACACTGTGAGATATCAGCTAATGTCACTGGTCCTGCTTTATCGTGAATAGCAAGATCCAGCATGGCTGTTACGCTGTAACGACCTTTTGTTGATAAACGCATGAGTAAACCCCGTAATTCCTGACTGTTTTAGTAGGTTAATATTACTAATACCTAGTAAAATAGTCAAGTATTAACTCTGGAGAAATAATCAGTAGATACAACAACTTGGATATTTAGGGGGTTATTAAGAATAAAAATTCCAGATAAAAAATGGTTTTTAATGGAGCATCAGGAACTAAAACTACTGCCTGGCGAATTGCTAATGGTAAAGCGAAGCGGCTGCCAGTTCGCGCGTATACTCATGTTTAGGGTTATCAAAAACATCATCAACATAACCCTGCTCAACCATCTTTCCTTCGCGCATAACGATGACACGGTGCGACATCGCACGCACGACTCGCAGATCATGACTTATGAACAGATAACTTAATCGATGTTTTTCCTGAAGCTGCGCTAATAGCCCCAGCACCTGCTTCTGTACGGATACATCTAGTGCACTGGTTGGTTCATCCAGTAATATGACGTCAGGCTCAAGCACCACCGTGCGCGCGATGGCGATACGCTGGCGCTGACCACCGGAAAACTCGTGTGGATAACGCCATAAAACATCCTGTTCTAAACCAACCTCTTCTAAAACTTCCAATATTTTTGCTAATCGCTGCCTGGCATCCAGATGCGGAAAATGTAATTTCAAGCCTTCTTCGATTATTTGCTGCACCGTCATCCTTGGTGAAAGCGAAGAAAATGGATCCTGAAAAACAATCTGAAAATGACGCCGTAATGGCCGCATGAGTTTTTCACTAAACGTCGTCACATTCTGCTCTTTAAAATGGATTTCGCCCTGCGATGACAACAACCTGAACATCGCTAACCCGAGCGTGGTCTTACCCGAACCAGACTCACCGACGATACCCAGTGTTTCTCCCGAAAATAACGACAGGGTAATGTCATCAACCGCTTTAACCTCATCGACCTTACGTTTAAAAAAACCTTTGTAGATTGGAAAATAACAACGCAAGTTTTCTGCACGGAGTACCAGATCAGAACTGGCTTCTACAGTCGCAATTTTTTTATCAGGCTGACTATCGAGTAAAAATTTTGTGTATTCATTTTGTGGCTGGGCGAATAGTTTGTCGGTTTCATTGCTTTCAACGATCTTGCCGTCCTGCATCACACAGACACGGTTTGCAAATCGTCTCACCAGATTCAGATCATGGGTGATCAACAATACCGACATACCCGTCTCCTGCTGTATCTCATGCAACAGGTCGAGTATCTGTTGCTGGATAGTCACATCCAGTGCGGTGGTCGGCTCATCAGCAATCAGCAATGCCGGATCACAGGCTAACGCCATGGCTATCATCACACGTTGTCGCTGGCCGCCAGACAGCGCATGTGGAAAGACATTGACCTTCTGTTCAGGTTGCCGGATCCCGACCTTATCGAGCAACTCGATAACACGTTTTTTCTTATCCGTCGCATTAAAGTCCTGATGTAAGGTCAGCACTTCTTCTATCTGCTGGCCGATGGTAAACACCGGATTCAATGATGTCATCGGCTCCTGAAAGATCATCGAGATATTTTTACCGCGAACGTCCTGAATTCCCTCTTTACTTAAGGTCAACAAGTTTTGCTTCTGAAAATCTACGCTACCGTCTGAATAGAGGGTATTTGCTTCATCGTGTAATCGTAATAGAGATAACGCAGTAACTGATTTACCCGAACCTGATTCGCCGACAATCGCCAGATTCTCGCCTGCATAGATATCAAAACTTATATTATCGATAATATTCACCAGACCATTTTGCGTATTGAATGACACGCTTAAGTCTTTTACAGATAATAATTTTTGTTTTGTGTTCATGGTCTTATTGGTCACTATGTATCGGTCTAAATAATTCTGATGTTGTTAAACTTTTCGTGTATCTAAGGCTTCTCGCAAAGCTTCACCGATAAAGATCAGTAACATCAAGGTGCCGACGAGAACAACAAAAGCACTTAGCGATAACCACCAGGCTTCGATATTTTCTTTTCCCTGCGCCAGTAGCTCACCCAGACTGGGAGTTGTTGGCGGCACGCCTAAACCCAAAAAATCCAGACTGGTTAACGCAAGGATTGCACCGCTGATCCTGAAAGGTAAAAAAGTAATCACCGGTGTCAGACTGTTCGGTAACAGATGTTTAGTGATGATAGAAAAATTCGTTAGCCCCATTGCTCTGGCCGAACGCACATAATCCAGATTCCTGCCACGCAGAAATTCGGCACGAACATAATCTGACAGTCCCATCCAGCCAAATAAAGATAACAATATGATCAATAACCAGATACTCGGTTGAAATATCGATGCAAAGATAATCAGTAGATATAATTCAGGCATCGATGACCATACTTCGATCACACGTTGCATGATCAAATCGGTTTTACCAGAGAAATATCCCTGCACTGCACCCGCAGCGATACCAACGACGACACCGATCACCATCAGTGCCAGGGCAAACCAGACCGATATCCGAAAACCATAGATAACTCGTGCCAGCACATCCCGTCCGCGATCGTCCGTACCGAAGTAATTTTGCGTCGAAGGTGGTGCCGGGTTTGGCAGATCACTGACGAAATTAATCGTATCGTAGCTATAAGGAATGGGTGGTTCGATCATCCAGTTGTCACCACGTGTTAACTGTTCACGGACAAAAGCATCGGTGTAATCCGCTTCGGTTGCAAAATCACCGCCAAACGTTGTTTCAGGATAGATCTTGAAAACCGGGAAATAATAGTCATCGTTATAACTTATCAGCAGCGGTTTATCATTCGATAGAACTTCAGCAAAAAAGCAAAGTGCAAACAAAACGCCGAAGATCCATAAGCTCACATAACCACGACGATTGGATCTGAATCTCAACCATGCGCGTTGCCCCGGAGATAAGCCTGATACTTTATTATTGTTTTCTTTACTCATAACTTTACTGAATCCGGGAAAATGTTATTTATCGACTGACTCAAAGTGAATACGCGGATCAATTAACACATAACTCAGATCGGCTAATAACTTGGCAATCAATCCCAAAATAGTAAACAAAAATAATGTCCCCAACACCACAGGATAATCGCGCTTTAAGACGGACTCATAAGAAAGCAGGCCTAAGCCATCGAGCGAAAAAATAGTTTCGATCAACAGACTTCCGGTAAAAAACGCACCGATGAATGCTGCCGGAAATCCGGTGATCAATGGGATAATCGCGTTTCTGAAAACATGTCGATATAATACTGCGCTGTCTGAAAGTCCTTTTGCTTTGGCGGTTAACACATATTGCTTGCGGATCTCTTCGATAAAACTGTTTTTGGTCAGCATCGTCATTACCGCAAAACTACCGATAACTGACGAGGTGATCGGCAATACCATATGCCATAAATAATCACTAACCTGCTTGTACCAGGGCAGACTATCCCAGTTATCGGAAACCAGACCACGTAGAGGGAAAATATCTAAAAAACTGCCACCACCGAAGAACACCAGCAGAGTAATACCAAGCACAAACCCTGGAATGGAATACCCGATCAGGATAAAACTACTACTGACAACATCGAAAGTACTGCCATCTCGTATAGCTTTGGCAATGCCGAGCGGTATACAGGTTGAATAAACGATCAGAAAACTCCAGACACCTAAACTGATAGACACCGGCAGCTTGGAAATAACCAGGTCGACAACAGATTCATTATGAAAATAACTATCGCCAAAATCAAAGCTTAGATAGTTTTTCATCATGATGATAAAACGTTCATACACCGGTTTATCAAAGCCATATAAAGCCCGGATCTCTTCGATATATTCTTCATCCAGTCCGGTGGCACCTCGATACAGACCACTGGCTCCGCTACTCGCCTCACCGACACCATGTTTGCCTTCGAGTTGACTGACAAGTTGTTCGACCGGACCACCTGGGACAAACTGCGTTACTGCAAAGGTGATCAACATGACACCAAACAATGTCGGTATCATTAATAACAGTCTTTTTAATATATATGAAAACATTTTAGTTATTATCTATGATCCACTGAAGAAGGTCTTCATTACGAGCGCAGCGTGGCAATCTCTTGACGTAATCTATTCGTCTATCTGAGATTGCCTGACCCCTCGCAAAAACACATTCTTTATTTTTCGACATCTTTAATCCACCATGCTTTTAGCAACCAGCTGATCGGTTCATAATATAAAGGCTGCGTTTCCGGCACACCAAATTTATCCCAGTAGGCAACACGGTGAACATTGATATACCAGTTTGGTACCAGGTACTCGCCATATAACAACACTCTATCCAGTGCCCGTGACGCGGTTACGACTTCTTCTCTATCTTTAGCCTGAACAATATTCAGCACCAGTGCATCGACAACCGCGCTGGAGATACCTGGCAAATTATTTGAGCCATTCAATTCTGCCGAAGTGGAATGAAACATATTCATTAGTTCATTGCCCGGTGACACCGAGGATGAAAAGCTGGTGACCACCATATCGAATTCAAAAGTATCTAATCGACGCTTATATAGTGAAGAGTCAACTTTTCTATAACTGGTTTCAATACCCAGTTTTTTCAGATTATGCGCATAAGGTGCAATAATCCGGTCAAACCCTGGCTGCACCAGAAGTATATCCAGCTTAAACACCTCTCCCTGTTGATTCTTAAGCGCGCCATCCTGGATGGTCCAGCCTGCTTCAGCAAGCAGATCACGAGCCTGAATCAAGTTATTACGTAAACTGTCCGGTGGCAATGTTGTTGCCGGCTGCCAGTATTTTGTAAATACTTCAGCGGGTAACTGGTCACGAAATTTTTCCAGTAAAGCCAGTTCTTTGCCTTCTGGCAGTCCCTGTGCTGCCAGCTCACTATTACTAAAATAACTGCCCGCGCGCACATATTGATTATAAAAGAGTTTGTCGTTTGCCCACTCAAAGTCATAAGCCAGGCTTAATGCCCGCCTCACCCTGACATCACTAAACTTTTCCCGGCGCGTATTGAAAGCAAATCCCTGCATGCCCGCATTATTTTTATGCGTCAGCTCTGTTTTTATGATCTGACCGGTATCGTACTGCGCACCATTGTGTGATCGAGCCCAGCGTTTTGAATAATTTTCAAAAAAGAAATCAAACTCACCTGCTTTAAATGCTTCTAGTGCAATAGTAGAATCTTTGTAATACTTGTAAGTTATCTGATCGTAATTAAACATGCCTTTACGAACTGGCAGATCTTTTGCCCAGTAGTCCGGATTTTTAATATACTCTATGGTTTTACCGCGTTCATATTTATCAACCATATAAGGGCCACTGGCAACAGGCCTGATATCACTGGTCTTGTCGAAGCTCTGCTCACCCGCCCATTTTCTGGAAAAAACCGGTATCTCACCGATGATCATGTGCATCTCACGATTTTTGTTTTTAAAATCAAAGCGAACCGTCAGTCGATCGAGCACCGTGGCTGATTTAACATCTGCGTAATAAACTCTAAACTGCGGATGCGATTCCTTACTCATCAAGATGTCGAATGAATATTTAACATCTTCCGCTGTGATTGCATCGCCATTGGAAAAACGGGCTAATGGATTGACATGAAATGTTGCTGACAGCCCATCTTCTGCCAGAGAAAAATCATCTGCAATCAATCCATATTCACTGAAGGGTTCGTCCAGACTTTTTTCCAGCAAACTTTCAAATACCAGGAGACTCAGTCCACCTGCGGATAAGCCTTTCAACAAATACGGATTCAGGCTATCAAAAGTGCCTAAACCCATCATCGTTAATTTACCCTGCTTTGGCGCGTTGGAATTAACGTAGTCAAAATGACTATAATCAGCCGGATACTTCGGCTCGTAACCCATGCCCATTGCAGGTACAGCATGGGAATTCACCGGCAGAAATAACACCAGCATGAAGATTATTTTATATTTAATATCCAGTATCCGACTTAACATGGGGATGACATTATCTTATAGTTTTTTTAATTATGGATTTATTGGCTACATTTGTAGTTGCATTTATTGGCACAATCCGCATAACATGTGCCATCTGAGTTTACAGCACAGTCTAACAACTGGCTAACAATAACAACATAAATGTGGGGAGCTGCCAATGGGGTTTTTAACCGGCAAACGTGTGTTAATTTTTGGGGTTGCGAGTAATCGCTCCATCGCCTGGGGCATTGCAAAAGCAATGCATAGAGAAGGTGCCGAACTGGCATTTGCCTACATGGGCGAACGCCTGAAAGAACGCGTCGAAAAATTAGCTGGCGAATGTGATTCTGACATCATCGTACCTTGCGACGTAGAAAATGATGAACAGATCGAAGCAGTTTTCGATCACCTCGATGATTACTGGGATAGTCTCGATATCATTGTGCATTCGGTTGCATTTGCACCTAAAGAAATGCTCGAAGGCGATTATCTGGACAATATCACACGTAAAGGTTTTAACACCGCACACGATATTAGCTCATACAGCCTTGCGGCCATCGCAAAAGCTGGTCGTCATATGATGCAAAATCGTGACGATGCAGCCATCATTACCATGAGTTATCTCGGTGCAGTACGCGCATTCCCGGGTTATAACGTTATGGGTCTGGCAAAAGCCAGCCTTGAAGCCAATGTGCGCTACCTGGCACACTCATTAGGGCCTGAAGGTATTCGAGTTAATGCGATTTCTGCCGGTCCGATCAAAACACTTGCAGCAAAAGGTATCACAGGATTCAATAAGATTATCGAACATGTAGAGCGAAGTGCCCCACTACGCCGTAATATAACCATTGACGAAGTCGGTAATACCTCGGCATTCCTGTGCTCACCACTGGCAAGCGGGATTACCGGTGAAGTAATATATGTAGATGCTGGATACCACACCGCTGGCCTGATGGGTGATGTATCAGAATAAACTAGCTTTATACGTATTCTAAAAGATAAAAAGCTGCTTCTAGATTAACTAGCAAGCGGCTTTTTTATTTTCTTGAATTACCTCAGACCGACTAGATCAGGCGCGTTTCCTCGCCTTCAAGCCGTGCGATCGTTACTGCAGCACATGAATCACTAAACACATTCACAGAGGTTCTGCACATATCCAGCACGCGATCGACAACCAGGATCAAACCTATAGCTTCGAGTGGCAAACCTATTGCTGCCAATATGATAGTAATAGCGACAAGACTCGCTGAAGGGATGCCCGCGACACCGACGGACGTGAGCAGTGCGATGAGAACAATAGTGAACTGCGTCGTCACATCCAGCGAGATCCCGTAAGCCTGTGCGATAAACATGGCTGCGACACACTCATACAGAGCCGTACCATCCATATTAATGGTTGCACCCAGAGGTAATGTAAAACCAGCCACCTGATTTGAAACACCGGCACGTTTTTCAACGCAATCCATGGTGATAGGTAAGGTCGCAGAAGAAGAACTTGTCGAGAATGCTGTCAATAAAGCAGGCAACATCGCCTTAAAATGTTTCGCTGGTGAAACTTGCGCAAGAAAATGTAAAACGCCTGGCAAAAACAACAGCAGGTGTACAGCTAAAGCCAGTAATACCGTGACAAAAAACAGTGCCAGGGGCTCAAACGCCTCAACACCAGAAATTATAATCACCTTTGTTACCAGGGCATATACACCTATTGGTGCAAACTTCATGATCAGGTCTGTCATCATCATCATGATATTTAACAGACCTTGCCAAAAATCTTTATGAGCCTGGGCCGGCGAACCTTCTAGCTTTGAAACAAAAAAGCCAAAGAGCAGACTGAAAAAAATCAGACCCAGCATTTGGCCATTGGCTGCAGCGGTAATAATATTAGGCGGCACCATTCGCAGCAATACTTCAGCGATATCAGCGGCACCTTTATCACCTACCTTGCTGATGACCTCATCCGTTTCTGCCGACAGGCCGATTATATGACGGGCTGGCTCGCCATCAACGATTCCTGGCTGAAGTAAATTGACAAAGAAAAGACCGATTAAGATCGCAACCAAACTGGTGGTTGCATAATAAAGAAGAGTCTTTGTACCGAGGCGACCGAGTGTCTCACCACCTAACCCCATCATGCCGGTAATTATTGAAGCCATGACAAGTGGCACAATCAACATTTTTAATGCATTTAAAAATAACGTACCGAAAAAAGTCAGAACGGAAAGAAAAGAAATGCCGAAAATAGAGAATGCTTGATCGACTGCAAGGCCAGATACAACCGCAAGACAAAGTGAAATGAGTATCTGCCAATGCAAAGCAATTTTATTCGTTGCCACTGCGTCCCCTGTTTGCTTTAAGTACTAGCGATTAGCTTGCGTTATATACATCGAACGGAAAACATTTACCGGGTCATTATACTGAGCTTTGCTTTTTAGAAAGCGCTATCAATGGCGGTGACCTTAATAACAGGCAATGTTTCCCTGGATAATTTATCTGTATTTACCTTTAGTTATAAAATGACTACTTTTCCAGGATGCGCTTATTCATATCAATATTTGCGCTATCTTTTATAGCCAGTAAAGCGTTGCTGAAATCACGTGTAGCGTTTTCTCTTACAACTTCATTTTTAACAGCAGCCAGCTTATCCTGAGAGATAACACCCGGTGCATTGACTTTTGTTAACACCACCAGGGCAACATCACCAGTGATCAGATCAACATCTTTAACCGATGGTTTGCCATCCTCGGTCGAGATAATCTCAAATGCGCTGCGCAATATCGCTGGGTCGCTCACTTTTGCATTATCGTTTCGTCCTAACGAAGAAAGGACTTCTATACTGACGCCATCTGCTTTCAATGTCTCGATAGATTCACCCGCTTCGATTTTGGATTTAACATCCAGCGCAGCGGCCCTGGTTTGCTCATGGCCATTAAGTGCTTTTAATATAGCTTCGATTTTTGAGCTCACATCTTCTAGAGGAATGGCTGTCGCAGGCACATGCTCATTTAGACGTATAACAACCACGTGTGTTGGACTAATCTCGACAATATCACTATTGCTACCCTGCTCTAGTACCAGTGATGAAAAGGCTATATTTCGGACTTTTTCATTATCAGCAATTCCGTCACCTTTGAAACGAGAGAAGTAATCAGTGGTATTAAGTTTAAGCCCTAAATCTTCAACAACGACATCGAGATTATCAGGATTCTCGTAAGCAGTTGATGCCAGTCTTTCACTTAGATCATAGAACATTGAGGCTATAGCATCTGATTTCAATTCGTCTTCAAACTCGTAACGTTTGACGCCCAGCGGTTCGACGGTCTCACTTCTAACATCATCAAGCATAATCAGGTGATAACCAAACTGCGTCTCCACGACATCACTCACTGAACCTTTTTCCATATCAAACAACGCTTGTTCAAAAGGTTTAACCATTTCACCCAGTGCTACCCAGCCAAGGTCACCGCCTTCTTCAGCCGAACCCTGATCCTGTGAATGTTTTTTCGCTAGCGCAGCAAAATCTGCACCATTATCGAGCTCTTGTTTAAGTGCTGCTATCTTACTTTTAGCCGCTGCTTTTTCTTCAGCTCCATCAGTAACAACTGTGGAAAGTAAAATATGTCTGGCTTTGCGTTCTTCTCTGCCACTGATACTGGCCACATAGTCGTCATACATCTTTTTAATTTGCGCTTCATCAACAGCAACACTTTCAGCTAACGAATCCGAAGTGATCTCAACATAATCTACTTTAATTTTTTCAGGTAACATGAAGCGCTGAATATTTTCATCGTAGTATTTTTTGATCTCATCATCGCTTGATGTTAATGCGGTAGAAAAATGATCAAGATCAAATGTAAAAACAGTAATATCACGTGTCTGTTCATTTAATGAAGTCAGATCATTAACTTCCTTTTTGGTCACGAAAGATGAATTTGTAATCGCTGACTGCATTTGCTGCAATCTTAATTCGCTTCTCAAAGCCTGCTCATACATCGGTATACTCATGCCTAAAGAAGCCACACTTACTTCGAAACGTGCCCGGTCAAAAATGCCATCGACCGTGTACATCTGTCTGATCCTTTCTGATAACACGACGTCTGAGATCCGGTAACCATCATCGTAGGTAACACCTTCGAGCAGACGTTGGTTAATCAATTGAGTCAAGGTACGCTCACGCAGTACATTTTCTTCGATAGGCAGCTTACCGTCATTTTGGCGCAAGATCATTTGACGTTGTCTGGAAACGCTACGCTCAAGTTCATTTGCAGATATTTCCATGTCGTTAACTTTGGCCGCATACATAGGACCGGTATCATCTAGATAAGACTGGATGCCCCACAGAGCAAAAGGTAAACCTATCAAAATAACAATAGCGATACCTAACCAGCCTTTAATTCGATCATTTATAGCTTGTAACATAGTTTTTCTAATGCCCTAAAAAGTTAACGTGGGTAATAATTAACATGAAAAAAATAATTAAAGCGGGATTATACCTAAAACACCGTGTTTGTATGGCTTAGCATAAAAATAAATTGATTTTTTTTGTCAGGCAGTCAGAAACAATAAGAAATATTGCTGTTAGCTAGGATGCCGTCAGGGAGAGATGATGCATGGAATAAATAATGACAGGTACCGCAGAAAACTAACGTTGATTCGTTAACTTTAAGCGGCACTGCACTATGTATATGGCGGACCGGACGGGATTCGAACCCGCGACCTCCGGCGTGACAGGCCGGCATTCTAACCAGCTGAACTACCGGTCCGTACTTGGTGGGTGCTGAGGGAGTCGAACCCCCGACATTCGCCTTGTAAGGGCGACGCTCTACCAGCTGAGCTAAGCACCCTGTCTGGAAGGCGCGCTAGTTTACTGCATCCTTTAGAGCTTTACCAGGCTTAAATGCAGGAACAGTAGCAGCAGCGATTTGAATCTCTGCACCAGTTTGAGGGTTACGGCCTGTTCTTGCTGCTCTTTGACGCACAAGGAATGTACCAAAGCCAACAACACCAACTTGTTCGCCTTTTGCTAAAGTACCTGAAATTGTAGTAAGTACTGCATCAAGTGCGCGAGCAGCATCAGCTTTAGTTAAACCAGCTGCATCTGCAACTGCATCAGTAAGTTCTGTTTTATTCATCGATTACTCCCATAATATGGTGTTTTTAAAAGAATACTTTAGTAGAAGTTATTATTTTTATTTTGATTCCCAGAGGAAAAAATCGGGAACCTCAATAAGGTAACTACCAAAATTTTACTAAGCGGGATTTATACAGTGAGTTAATGTACCTGTCAATGTCAAACCGGCAAAAACACTGGTATTTCAAGCTTTTTAGCAATAAAAAAAGCAAATGTATTCAATAAATGCATTTGCTTAAGAGAAAATTAATTTGTTAGTAAATTAACATGTACTACTTTATTTAATGATGCAAAGTAGTACCTGCTTTTTTATTTTTTGTTGCACTGGCTGATTTTTCATCAGTTTTATTTTTTCCTTGAGGTCCAGCATCCTTTAATGGTTTTGGCATTTCAGTAAGTGCCAGCTCCAGTACCTCGTCAATCCAGCGCACAGGTTTGACATCAAGTTTACTTAAAATATTTTTTGGTATTTCTACCAGATCTTTTTCGTTTTCATATGGAATCAACACCGTCTTGATTCCTGCACGATGCGCAGCAAGCAATTTTTCTTTTAAGCCACCGATCGGTAACACTTCACCGCGTAGAGTGATCTCACCGGTCATAGCAACATTTGCATTCACCGGTTTTTTTGTAATCGATGACGCCAGGGCGGTACACATACCAACACCTGCGCTTGGACCATCCTTAGGTGTTGCACCTTCAGGTACATGCACATGAATATCGATAGTATCCTGAAAATCTGGTTTCAGGCCTAATGCTGCTGCACGGCTACGAATCACGGTCATTGCTGCCTGGATCGATTCCTGCATGACATCACCCAGCTGGCCAGTATAAGAGAGTTTTCCTTTACCTGGCATCACGGCTGATTCGATGGTCAGAAGCTCACCACCGACCTCTGTCCAGGCAAGACCATTTACCTGCCCGATCTGATCGTTATCTTCAACCACACCATAACGGAAGCGTTTGACACCAAGGTATTTCTCCAGTGTTTTTGGCGTGACTTTGGTTGTTTTCTCTGCCTCCTTGTCGGCGAGCAGAACTTCTTTTACCACCTTACGGCAAATTTTTGCTATTTCACGTTCGATACTTCGTACGCCTGCTTCACGGGTGTAATGTCGAACGATATCACGTAATGCAGCATCACTAACCTGTAACTCACCTTCTTTCAAACCATTGTTTTTCATCTGTTTAGGTAACAGATAGGCTTTTGCAATTTCTACTTTTTCATCTTCGGTATAACCCGGCAGACGAATGACTTCCATACGGTCTAACAACGGACCGGGGATATTCATGCTATTAGCTGTCGCCACAAACATGACGTCAGACAGGTCAAAATCGACTTCCAGGTAATGGTCTGCAAAAGTATGATTTTGCTCTGGATCCAGAACTTCTAATAATGCCGAAGCCGGGTCACCGCGGAAATCTGCCGCCATTTTGTCAATCTCATCGAGCAGGAACAATGGGTTACGGGTACCCACCTTGCTCAGATTCTGAATAATTTTTCCTGGCAATGAACCGATATAAGTACGGCGATGGCCTCGAATTTCAGATTCATCACGTACGCCGCCCAGTGCCATACGGGTGTATTTACGATTAGTCGCTCTGGCAATCGAACGTCCCAATGAGGTCTTACCCACACCTGGAGGACCGACCAGGCATAAGATCGGACCTTTTAATTTTTTCACGCGTGTCTGCACCGCCAGATATTCCAGGATGCGCTCTTTAACCTTGTCCAGACCATAGTGATCTTCATTGAGTACTTTTCCAGCACCTGCAAGACTATGGTTAATTTTTGATTTTTTCTTCCAGGGACAGTCAACCAGCCAGTCGATGTAGTTACGCACAACAGTCGCTTCTGCAGACATTGGCGACATCATTTTCAGCTTGTTTAACTCACTATCAGCTTTCTTTTTAGCCTCCTTACTCATGCCAGACTTTTCGATGCGCTGTTCCAGCTCTTCAACTTCGTTTGGCGCATCTTCCATGTCACCCAGCTCTTTCTGAATAGCCTTCATTTGCTCATTCAGATAATACTCGCGCTGGCTCTTTTCCATCTGTTGTTTAACACGGCCACGGATACGCTTCTCAATCTGAAGCATATCAATCTCACCATCGATTAATTTCATGATGTATTCTAAGCGCTGATGGACATCAAAAATTTCAAGAATTTTCTGCTTTTCATCAAGCTTTAATGACATATGAGCAGCAATGGTATCGGAAAGACGTGATGGCTCATCGATACCGGCTAAAGAGGTCAAAATCTCAGAAGGTACTTTCTTGTTTAGTTTTACATATTGATCGAACACGCTAAGTGTTGAACGTGAGAGTATTTCAAGCTCCTGATCGTCTTTAGCAACGTCATCAGCCATCAGGCGATAACCGGCAACAAAGAAATCACCGCTCTCTTTTATGCCTTCTATATGGGCGCGCTGTGCACCTTCGACCAGCACCTTGATGGTACCGTCAGGTAATTTTAATAACTGAAGTATGGTAGCTAGCGTTCCGATCTCATGGACATCATCGATGTTTGGATCGTCGATATCTGCACTTTTCTGAGCAACAAGCAGGATCTGCTTATTATCCTGCATGGCGGCATCTAATGCCTGAATTGATTTTTCACGACCAACGAATAGCGGTATAACCATGTGTGGATAAACCACCACATCACGTAAGGGTAAAACGGGAACTTCAGAAGTTTGCGTTACAGTTACTTCTGGATCATTTGTGCTAGCCATGGCTACCTCTAATTATTATTCGTTAAGATTAAGTGTAGTCAAACGCAAAGCTTTTCAAGTGCATAAGTAATAAATAAATTTATTTAATTACAAGCTATTGTTTTTAAGTTGTTTCTGTTGTTATTTCTCGTTGATTATCACCTAAATCAATGCCACCTCGAACTGAACCGGATTAATTATTTTCCTTGCTCAGTTTTTTCTGTGGCTCTCCGCCTTCATAGACCATGTATGGCTGATTACTGCCTTCGACCACCGCTTCATCGATAACCACCTTAGAAACCCCCTCTAATGAAGGTAATTCATACATGGTATCTAGCAGTAAATTTTCTAATATGGTACGTAATCCACGTGCACCGGTTTTGCGCTCCATCGCTTTCTTCGCTATGGCATGCAGCGCTTCTTCACGAATCTCAAGCTCGCTACCTTCCATTTCTATCATTTTTCCATACTGTTTGCTGAGCGCATTTTTTGGCTCGGTCAGAATGGTCACCAGGGCATCTTCATCCAGCTCTTCCAGGGTTGCCACTACCGGTAAACGACCAACAAATTCGGGGATTAAGCCGTAGGTGATCAGATCATCCGCTTCCAGCTCATCGATGACTTCATGTGCTTTGCGCTCTTCTTCTTTTGACCTGACTTCGGCAGAAAAACCGATGCCAGCTTTTTCGGAGCGATTTAGAATAACTTTATCAAGCCCGGCAAATGCGCCACCGCAGATGAATAAAATATTGGCGGTATCAACCTGCAGGAACTCCTGCTGCGGATGTTTACGACCTCCCTGCGGAGGAACAGAAGCCACGGTTCCCTCAATCAGCTTCAATAAGGCCTGCTGGACACCTTCACCGGAGACATCGCGCGTAATCGAAGGGTTGTCAGATTTCCGTGAAATCTTATCAATCTCATCGATATAGACGATACCTGTTTGTGCTTTATCGACATCATAATCACATTTTTGCAGTAATTTCTGAATAATGTTTTCGACATCTTCACCGACATAACCTGCCTCGGTCAGCGTGGTTGCATCAGCGATTGTAAAAGGCACATCAAGTAATCTTGCCAGTGTTTCAGCGAGCAGGGTCTTACCTGAACCCGTTGGCCCAATCATTAGGATGTTACTTTTTGATAACTCGATATCGTCTTTTTTATGTTTAACTTCAAGACGTTTGTAGTGATTGTATACTGCGACAGCAAGCACTTTTTTAGCGCGTGCCTGACCGATAACATAATCATCAAGTATCGCGTTGATTTCCTGAGGAGTTGGTAACTTCTTGATTGCAGAACTAGTTTCGTCCTCCAGTTCTTCCAGGATGATGTCATTACATAACTCGACACATTCATCACAAACATAAACCGACGGACCTGCAATTAACTTTTTAACTTCATGCTGACTCTTGCCGCAGAAGGAACAATAAAGAAGTTTCTCAGAATCATTACCGGTGGTTTTTCTATCGTCACTCATAAACTTTCTCTCAACACATCAGTAGACTAAATATACAACAATAACCTTGCCTATTCACGAACAATCTTTCAAGTGAATTTGCAGGTAAAATATCAAAAATATCATCATTTACACTAGACAATAGCGTATAGAGATAATTCATACCGGATTCAGGCTAATTTTCAGATAAAAAATTAAGCAAAATTCCCTATTTATGCCTAATTTAAGTAATGACAGAGCAATAAATGACCTGAGTTTTGGTCACAATTGCACTATTTGCGGACTAACTTAGCTACGGATACTCAATACTTCGTCAATAAGCCCATATTCAGCAGCTTCGTCAGCACCCATGAAATTATCACGCTCAGTGTCTTTATCAATAGTATCAATACTTTGGCCAGTATGATCTGCTAATAACTGGTTTAACTGCTGACGAATTTTCATGATTTCTTTTGCATGAATATCGATATCTGACGCCTGCCCCTGATACCCGCCCAGAGGCTGGTGAATCATAACGCGTGAGTGTGGCAGAGAATAACGCTTGCCTTTGGTGCCAGCTGCCAATAACACAGCGCCCATGCTGGCCGCCTGGCCGATACATAAAGTACTGATATCCGGTTTGATAAATTGCATCGTGTCATAGATAGCCAAACCTGCGGTAACCGAGCCACCGGGGGAATTGATATACACCGAAATGTCTTTATCTGGATTTTCTGACTCTAAAAAGAGTAGCTGCGCCACCACAAGGTTTGCCATGTGATCTTCAACCTGACCGACGATAAAAATCACACGCTCTTTTAGTAACCGAGAATAAATGTCATATGAACGCTCTCCGCGAGGAGTTTGCTCTATTACCATTGGCACCAGGTTTAATGATGTCGCTTCTAGCGCGTTATTAGAATTATTATTGACCATTACTTATACCCTTGTTGACTCATCTAACAGTTTTTGAGTTTATTTAACTAAAAAAGTAATTATATAGGCGTTATTTTCCTTCAGGATTCATTACTTCGTCAAAACTACTGTTTTTAGATGTAATCGTTGCCTGTTCTGCGATCCAGTCAACAACCATATCTTCCATTACCAGTGTTTGCACACCATTCAGCATTTCCTGATTGCCCATGTAGTAACGCACGAACTCATCAGGATCATCATAATCTTGAGCCATCTCTTCGATGCGCGCCTTAATCATATCCGCATCGATATTTACCGCTGAAACTTTGGCAACCTCGGCCAGTAACATACCCAGTTGTACACGACGCCTGGCATCATCCATAAAGACATCAACTGGCAGATTACTGCCTGGAGACTGTGCTTCAGTCTGCTTTTTAAGTGCTTCTGCTTCCTGGGCAACGACGGCAGATGGCACATCGATCGGGTTAGCACTGATCAGTGCATCCATGACCTTACCTTTTAATAAAGAACGTAACCGTTTGGTTAATTCACGTTCCATGTTTGCCTTTATCTCTGTTTTTAGCTGCTCAGCATCACCACTCTCGACACCAAACGCTTTAGCAAACTCTTCGTCGACCTCAGGTAGTTTAGGTTCTTCTACCTTCTTAACAGTAACTGCAAATTCTGCTTCTTTGCCAGCCAGATCTTTTGCTGCATAATCATCAGGAAACGGGACTTTAAAGGTGGTTTCTTCAGAAGCTTTCAGACCCGTCAATTTTTCTTCAAAACCAGGAATCATCTGGCCAGAGCCCAAAACCATCGGCATATCATTAGCACTGCCACCATCAAATTTTTCACCCTCAACGGTACCAGCAAAATCGATACTTACACGGTCACCATCAGCAGAAGCGCGATCAACTTCTGACCAGTCCATTTTTTGCTTGCGCAACACGTCGATCATGTTATCGACATCAGAATCTTCGACACTGGCTTCAAGTTTTTCTACCGAGAGATCAGCTACTGGGGCTAACGCAACTTCAGGGTAAACTTCAAAGGTTGCGGTATATTCCATGGCTTCGCCTAATACCAGGTTTTGAGCCTGTATCTCAGGCTCACCGGCTGGATTCAGGTTTTCCTGCGTTAGCGCTTCACGGAAAGTGCGCTGCATTAATTCACCCGCCACTTCCTGCAAAATCGTACCCGAATATTTCTGTTTGATAACCTTAAGTGGGACTTTACCAGGACGGAAACCATCAACTCGTACAGTGTTTTTTAATGAATTAAGTCGATTAGTAACTTCCGACTCGACGGTTTCTGCAGGTACCTGAACGGTTAACTTACGCTCTAAACCTTCACCTGCCTCCACTGAAACTTGCATAACTACCTCGGTAAATAAAACTTGCGAGTTATGCCGAATGATTTCGGCTAACTCATAGAATAATTGGTGCGAAAGGAGAGACTCGAACTCTCACGTCAAAGACACTGGTACCTAAAACCAGCGCGTCTACCAATTCCGCCACTCTCGCATTTAAGTCACTGATATTAACAAATTAACGCAGACATTTCCTGCATATCGTAAGTGTTATCACCAGAGTTTTGGCACTCTTTTATGGTGGGTCGTGAGAGACTCGAACTCTCGACCAAGGGATTAAGAGTCCCCTGCTCTACCAACTGAGCTAACAACCCAAAGCTGTATCACTCTCCATCCGGAACTTACATTCCCCTACATTGTATGGGGTGGACGATGGGGCTCGAACCCACGACGACCGGAATCACAATCCGGGACTCTACCAACTGAGCTACGCCCACCATAATTCTTTATATGCTGGCGTATTGTTTGGTACGCCTGGCAGGATTCGAACCTGCTACCCTCGGCTTAGAAGGCCGATGCTCTATCCGAGTGAGCTACAGGCGCAGAATTTTATACCTGTTTAACATAAATTTGCTGCTGTTACTGGCCACATATCCATTGTAACCCGTTTAATTATTGGTCGGGGTAGAGAGATTACAAAATACATCCTCGGCAATTGCTCCTGCATTGCTCTACCTCCTATATCCATATAGTCGTGTATTTTGCCCTTCGGGCCGTGCTTCGCACATTCAAAATCGCTCCCGGCGATTTTGTACTCCGGGCTCCTGCCCTCCGCCTTTCAGGTCGTGCTTCGCACATTCAAAATCGCTCCCGGCGATTTTGTCGAACTCTTCCGTTCGCCTCTCTCTCCCTGACCAGCATTAACTAGCAATGCTATTTACTGGCCACATATCCATCGTAACCCGTTTAATTATTGGTCGGGGTAGAGAGATTCGAACTCCCGACATCCTGCTCCCAAAGCAGGCGCGCTACCAGACTGCGCTATACCCCGACACCCTTGAATTCTCGCGAATCAAGAGGCGGGGAATATTACGCTGTGCATAGGCGATGGTCAAACACTATTTACACCTTGTGGTAACAGTATTTCACATGCGAAAATTACGATCTTTTCTGAAAAATAAAAAAATCAATATGTCAGCACAGATCATAGATGGCAAAGCCATCGCCGCAGAGGTTAGAAATCAGGTTCGACTGGATATCCAGCAACGCCTCAAAAATAATCAGCGCGCACCCGGTCTGGCCGTTATTCTCGTTGGACTTGACCCGGCCTCACAGCTCTATGTCAGAAAAAAACGCGAGGCCTGCGATGAAGCCGGCCTGATTTCTAAATCGTACGATCTCGACGAGAACACCGATCAGCAAACATTATTAAATCTTATTGAAGAATTAAATAATGACCCCACCATCGATGGCATACTGGTTCAGCTGCCGCTTCCAGAACATATTGATGACACACTGGTTTTAGAAGCCATCCATCCTGATAAAGATGTCGATGGCTTTCATCCATACAATATTGGCCGACTGGCACAACGCATGCCGACGCTACGCCCCTGCACGCCACATGGTGTTATTCATATGCTGGAAAGCATCGGTGAAACATTTAAAGGTCGCCATGCCGTTGTTGTTGGCGCATCCAATATTGTTGGCCGGCCAATGAATCTGGAATTATTATTATCAGGCGCCACCGTTACCGTTACTCACCGTTTCACCAGTGATCTGGCGTCACATGTCGCCAGTGCCGATATACTTATCGTTGCTGTCGGCAAACCTGGGATAGTCAAAAGCGAATGGGTTAAACCTGGCGCCACGGTAATCGATGTCGGCATCAATCGACTGCCAGATGGCAAACTTACCGGCGACGTAGATTTTGAAGCTGCTGCAGAACGCGCTGCATGGATCACACCCGTGCCAGGTGGCGTCGGGCCAATGACCGTTGCCATGTTAATACGTAATACCCTGCAGGCCGCTGAGAAACACGACAATTAATTGCCATCATCATTAAAATGTACCAGCCCCTTCAGCACCATATCGGTAAAACTGACAATGCCGATAACCTTTCTATTTTCCACCACCGGCGCACGGGACAGACCAAAATTTTCAAAATAACGTGCACAGTAACGAATATCCATGTCCGGATCAACGGACAATAACGGTTTTGCCATGATCTCATAAACGTTTACTCGGTCGGGTGATCGATCTTTTGCCAGTACATTTTTACCGATATCTGAAATCAAAACCATACCGTATTCATCATCATCGTGTCGTTTATTCACGATCAGTGATTTAGTTTCAACATGTTTCATGGTTCGTAACGCATCCATTACGGTTACGCGACCATCGATCATATCAAAATCTTTTTTCATCACATCGCGTACGCGAATAATTTTTCTATCTGAACTCATCATAACTCTGCCTCCACTACGTCAACTAACTGTTCAATCTGGTGCGCCACACCCACAGCATCCTCAACATCAATCTGAATAGCGATACCGGTCCCCGGTTGGTCTTCAAACTCACCTATATCTGCAATTTTTTCCAGTATATGACGGCTCAAATGTTCTTCGACTAAAAACAGAACAACATCACGTTGTGTTTCCAATGACAGACCAAAAAATGTTTTCTTTTGCGCCAGGCCTTCTCCGCGCGCATTATTTATAATGGTTGCGCCTGTCGCTCCCGCTTTTCTGGCAGCATCCATCACCTCGTCAGTTTTTGAATCTTCAACAAAGGCAATTATCAATTTAAAATGCATAACGTAATCTCCCGGATAGTTTTATACACTGTATATTCATCTGCATTAATCCTGTTTAGTTTTTTTCTTGTCTGCTTTGATCTGATAAAAATCGTCTTCTTTAGCTAGTCGTTTCAAAGCACGCGCATCTTTAAATTCTGACAACTGGGCATAAGCCATAACGGAAATAATCGGACATAAACTGGCAAAAGCAATAAGACCAAAGCCATCGATTAACGGACTGCGCCCGGGTACGGTTTCTGCCAGCCCCAGACCTAAGGCTGCAACCAATGGCACAGTGACAGTTGACGTTGTTACACCGCCAGAGTCATAGGCCAAAGGTATGATCAACTTCGGCGAAAAAAATGTCTGAATAACAACGATGACGTATCCTGTAAT
>CAVWAI010000043.1:0-4417 GCA_963752725.1 uncultured Gammaproteobacteria bacterium | reverse complement strand
GGTCACTACGTGCTGGTATCGACCTCAACGTTTTAGGTGAGAACACCATCAGCCTGGACTGTGATGTCATCCAGGCCGATGGCGGCACCCGTACCGCCAGTATCACCGGTGCCTGGGTTGCACTGAACGACGCCATCCAGCACCTGCTGGATAAAAAAGTTATCACTAAAAACCCGCTGCATCACCAGATCGCTTCGGTGTCTGTGGGCATCTTTAACGGCATACCGGTGCTTGACCTCGACTACGCTGAAGACTCCAATGCTGAAACAGACATGAACGTTGTGATGAACAGTGATAACGGTTTTATCGAAGTTCAGGGCACTGCCGAAGGACATCCCTATAGCAAAGATGAATTAAACAACATGCTGGAACTGGCCGAAAAAGGTATTAGCGAATTATTTAGCATTCAACAAGCGGCAATCGGGGGTTAATTAGTCATGAATAAAGATGCCATAAAAAAAATCGTCCTCGCCAGCGGTAACGCCGGCAAGGTTCGCGAGATCAATAAACTGTTTGCCGGCAGCGGCATAGAAGTGGTGCCTCAGTCTGAATTTAATGTCGAGGAAGTCCCTGAAACTGGTACCACCTTTGTGGAGAATGCGATCATCAAAGCGCGCCATGCCGCAGAATGTACAGGACTTCCTGCTATTTCAGATGACTCCGGCATCGAAGTCGATGCGCTGGATGCCAGGCCCGGCGTGTATTCTGCCCGTTATGCCGGCGAAGGTGCCAGTGATGAAGACAACAACAAGCTGATGCTAAAAGAGTTAGAGGGTGTTCCCGAAGCAGAACGCACTGCTCGTTACCAGTGTTTGATCGTGTTCATGCGCTCACACACCGACCCTGTACCGATCATCACCCAGGGTAGCTGGGAAGGCCGAATACTGGAAGCACCACAGGGTGATGGCGGTTTTGGTTATGATCCGATATTTTATGTACCGACACATAATTGCTCAGGTGGCGAGTTACCACTGGATGTTAAAAACACCATGAGTCATCGCGCTATCGCACTCAACGCCATGCTGGAAGAATTCAAAAAACATAAATATTTATAAACTTCACCACAGAGACACAGAGCGCACAGAGAATAATAAAATTCGATAAAAGCAAAAGACTAACTAGCTTGCTAAATATTTTATCTGCAGCGAACTTATCAATGATCTTAGTAAATAAAAAACTCTGTGCGCTCTGTGTCTCTGTGGTTAGTATCTCACATCCTTATGCCCGTGCTACTTTGTAACGACATCAATCTAAAACTCCTGCAGTCCCTGCTTGAACGTTACGGCATGGAGATTAAAACGGTTAACGTTAATGAAAATATTCCCGGCAGTTTCTGGCAGCCACCGGAAGCCGGTCTTATAGGAAACATACTCTATATACGTAACGACACCCCCGTGCACTCTGCATTGCACGAGGCCTGTCATTACATCTGCATGGATGATAGTCGCAGAAAAAATCTTGATACCGATGCAGGCGGCGGATACCAAGAAGAAGACGGCGTTTGTTACCTGCAGATCCTGTTAGCTGATTTTATTCCAGAGATGAAACGAAAACGCATGTTCAGCGACATGGATGCGTGGGGCTATTCATTTCGTTTAGGCTCAGCCAGAGCCTGGTTTGAACAGGATGCGGAAGATGCTTTTGAGTGGCTACTCAAGCATAAAATCATCAACGCTGATAACACCCCAACATGGGATATACGCCAATAGATACATATTTTAAATTACCGTCGTCCATGTACATGCGTCGCTCCTTGCCATCCATGGCACCGCGACATACGACCGCCACGGATGGCGGAAGTGCAGATATTGCATCGTTACATGGATGTAACTTATTAGAGCAACGCAGGAGCTGTTGCCAAGGAGCAAATATCTGTCCGTACATCCTGGGCATGCGTCGCTCCTTGCCATCCATGGCACCGCGACATACGACCGCCACGGATGGCGGAAGTGCAGATATTGCAGGAGCAAATATCTGTCCGTACATCCTGTACATAAAAAAGCCCTCCGAAGAGGGCTTACTAATGAAACATTTATTATTATGTTATCTAGAAGAAAAAGTTTGCCTGCGCACTTATGATATCGGCAGATGATTCATAGGTTCCTGTTAACGTCGCTTCAGAACTCGATGAACCGCCATTATTATTGATCTCTGTATCACTGAGAAATAGATGTGAATAACCAACATCATATGACCAGCTGGCCGACGGCGCATAACCCGCACCAAAACTTAACCAGGTACGATCATTACCAGGAATTCTAGCCGATGTTGATTCGGGTGAACGAATAGGGCTTTCATCAAACGCCAGACCGCCGCGATAAATCAATTTTTCAGTGTGCTGATAATTCACACCCACTGAGTAACGATTGGTGTTTTTATAAACCAGATCCAGTGTCGGTTCCTGTCCCGGTATACCGCCTGCCTGCCTGATAGTAATAACGTCTAAATTACTCCAGCCTGTCCAGGTCCAGTCAAATAATGCTGTCCATTTCGGCGCAACTTCACCTGCAAAACTAAAAGAAAACGATTCAGGCAATTCTGCAGTCGCTTCCAATGTAGTGGTCTGCAATACATTAAAGCCTGAGCCGGCAGTTACACCATCAGCAAATGGCTGTAATCTTGGATCCAGATTATAAGTCGCATTGCCTTCCACGTTATGCTTGATAGCAGAGCGATAAGCCACGCCGATACGGTTTTTATCATCGACATCATACAAGATACCGGCATTCCAGCCCAGCTCTAAAGAATCACCATCCAGTTTTACATGACTGTCCTGACTGGCAACACTCAAACCTGTTAAACCGGCATTTACACAGTCTGCACCGGTGAATGCGCCCTGAGAATTTTCCGCCAGGTTGATACAGGCGCCGTAAGAATCGATGTTATTGGTTAGCTCAATCTCCAGGTACTGGATACTGATACCGAAACCAACAGACATCTTATCTGTTGCTTTCCATGCGATCGAAGGATTGATGTTAATAGTGGATATTTCACTTCTTAGTGCATGATAACGGCCAACCCAGCCATCATCGTATTCGGTCGATAAACCAAACGGTACACTTACACCGACACCCACATAGACTTCATTGGGCAGTTCTGCTGTATAGTAAAAGTTAGGCACAAATGCAGGATCTCCCGTATCAGCATTAGGCCCGGTTAATGCCGTTCCTAACGCATCCGTCGAGTAATTAGGCGCCGCACCATTTGTAAATGTTGCATTGGGTGAAATGACATGTCCAGCAACAATGATCTGCTGACCGGATAACCGTGTCATCGCCGCCGGGTTGAAATAGACCGTACTGGCATCCTCACCGATTGCCGCCGCACCGGCATACGCCGAACCCTGACCACTAGCACTTTGTTCAATCAGTCCAAAAGATCCAGCTTGTGAAACTGATGAGGCGCTTGCAATACAGACTGCAAGCAATGTTTTTGTAAAAGAATGTTTTAAATTGTTATTCATTCGTATTTTCACCTTAATTTTTTATAATGAGCGATACGTTCAATTAAGTAACACTGAACCTCTATTTCAAAAAGACTGTTGGATATGTAGCAGGATCGACCTTGTATACGTTTGCATCAAATCCAGTGTTAATCACATCGATAATACTGTTCGCTATCACCGCATAACCACGGGCTGTTGGGTGCACACCATCCAGAGAAAAACCGCCGCCGGTGGCAAAGTCTGCAGTGATAGAACCATTACCGTAATTAATACCTGACTCACTCAACTGGGTCATAATTGCAGCGGCATCAAGGAAGACCAAATTAGCATCAGCGTCTGCAGCCGCTTTAATCGTAACATTGTAAGCCGTTCTGGCAGCATCGATAGCTTCGATTTCTGAAGGGATTAATACATCGCCGTCCTCCAGTGCCTTGCCTAAACCCCAAACAGTAGTCGGGTCACCAGGGGTGTCCTCAGTTCCGATTTTAGAACTCGCTGGCAGCACCACTAGATCATTTGCTGTTGCCTGCCTCATATTAATAAGAGGTAGTGTATCTGGTGGATTAACACCAGTTAGATCTGTTAAGTCTTCATCCAAAATAACAACAGCATTTTGCCCTTCGACAAAAGTGATCGTTCTTTGTGCCACTTGATCAGGGTCGGTTCCACCTAAAATAGCAGCCACACCAGCATTATATGGCGCATAAGCCGCATTAAGCGTATCAGCCGTCGCCTGGTCTAAAGGTACGGCGTTATAAGGAACCGTTGTAAAGTAAGGGATAGTACTAACATCTGGTATATTGATTAATACACCTTGAATTGCCGGGTTAGCTGCAGTCATCATAGCTACGATACCTGCATAAGCACCATCAAAAGTAGCAGTAGGCGTGATTGGGTCGGAATCATCACCACCCGATGTCGCATAACCCAGAACATCGTTGTTACCTATCCATAGCGTATAAAATGAAGGGG
>CAVWAI010000042.1:0-50165 GCA_963752725.1 uncultured Gammaproteobacteria bacterium | reverse complement strand
CATCAATTAAAGGGTAATTAAAGGGGTCGGTGACAAATGATAATCAATCACAAAGCTAAACACTTCTTATTTGTCACCGACCCCTTTAATTTTTCTGAATAAGAAGTGTCTTTTAACCAGAATCATCTGAAACATAAGAGCAGATTGAGGCGAGTTCACGTTTATAGCTTTTTAATTTATGGATGTCTTTGTTTATTGCTGAGAGACCGAAATCAATGTGAAGCAGCATTTTTTTGATTATTATTTGGTCTAAAATTTGTTAGGCACCCTACCTAATGATGACTCAACTAGTGGGATATGAAAATCATATTTGTTTAGCAAGCCCTGAATACTGCTCTTAAACTCGCCAGTGGCATTAGGAGATAAATGTATCTCTCTCACCACCTCAGATAAGTCAAAGGGTACTGCTACCCCTTTCAAATTTCCTAATGTAGCTCGAAAGTAAAATCGTGCCTCCTCTTCAGAAGCATATCGTACATCTTTGTAGGTCAGAGGATTAATTCGCATAGGCTCATTAGAGCCAGCTGAAAAATCCCTGTACTGAATTACAGCGAGTCTAATGTCTCCGAATTTTTGAAATGATTTACGTATACCATCTAAATCAGCAACGATAGCAACCCCTTCTCTCAATGTTGCATATTGACCCCAAATAGCAACTGAATCATACGGGCTATAACGCCAACAAGAAATACAGAAAGATTCTTGCCATTTTCTTATGTCTTTTCTGATCGATGACAAAAGTATGTTAGACAAGTCAGAAAGCCTAATCTGGCTTTTTAATATTTTACCGGATTCATCTATTGGCAGTCCTTTTATCATAGGTTTTGATGCCGTCACAAAAAATTCTCGATTACTTGTAACAGCGCGATTGTACTCCCGGGCAAATGAATCTAACTTCCATTGAAATAATTCTCGCTGTGATGGTTCGTCCATTGTGAATTCATGAGGGTCTTCAAAAAATTGTGGCCGAGAAAACCATATGGTTTGATTCTGAAGCATACTCACAAATTTGGTAAGAGTGAAATATCTCCATAACTTATTAGGTGGAGTTCTTATTCCTGGAGATGTGTCTTGAGAACCAATTATATCTGGTCGTTTATAATCTTTTAAAGTGAGCATGCCGTTGTCTAATGCTTCATTTTCTGTGACAAACTGATATGAACAATTTATTTTTTCTAGGTACTTAATAAATTTAGTACGGCATAAATCAAGTTGTTCATCCCAATCGCTTATAAATATTTCAGGGTGCTCTTTTCTAAATTCTGAATCCTGATTTTCATGCAAGATATGAACTGAAGGTAACGCAAAGAATATCTTTTGAAATTGGACGTAGTTAACTTCCAAACCATGAAAAAGCCATTTCATATTCTTTGGAATGTTGCTGTTTACCCAGTCCACAATTTTTTGTTGTTGTTCCGAGTCGGGATGGTACTGGATATGCAGTTCTCTAAATTCTAGATGGTTTTCAGCTGGATCATTGTTTTGTTTGATGCTAGGAAATAGTGGCAATGGTTCAGGTCCATTCCAGTTTCCAGTTGGTAATTCAGAATCCCACTGTTCGATCTTAAGAATATGGGGTGTGCTGTTTTTGTTATTTTCCAATATCATACCTAAAGTCTAGTATTTTCGCCTAACTACAAATAGGTGTCCTATTTGATGTGTTTAATTGCGTCAATATCATACGCCTGCTATTGGTTTTTACAATAAAAACAAACATATAACGGTGATCATATAAAAGTATTGAAAGTAAAAAAGGATTATCTCGAGCCTGCATATGAAAACCTACACGACTTTCGTTACGAGGGTGGAGCCCCCATAAACAGTGGTTCTCAAATTCCATTGGTAAACAAGAAAAGGAAATATGGCCCAAGCCATCAAGCTAGGACCATCTGACTCAACTGGTACGAGCTAACCAAGAAGGGCTGAACCCCGCGTAATACGCGGCTTTTCGCTATCACAAGGAAAGTTATTATCAAGAGTCGGCAATGCCGAGAAGGGAAATAAATGGTGGGCCTGGAAGGACTCGAACCTTCGACCTGCCGATTATGAGTCGGATGCTCTAACCAGCTGAGCTACAGGCCCTTTATTTAAGGGTGATCTAATTGTAGAGGTACTTCTTTGTTACTGCTATGAACGAATACGCCCCGTTACAGGAACGGGGCGTATTCTATATAGCTTTTGGTTTGATGTCAGCAGTAATTTGCTTAATCGTCGTCGTTACCGAGGAAGCTGCGCAGGTTTTCTGCACGACTCGGGTGGCGAAGTTTGCGCAGGGCCTTGGCTTCGATCTGACGGATACGTTCACGGGTAACATCAAACTGTTTACCTACTTCTTCCAGCGTGTGGTCGGTGTTCATGTCGATACCGAAACGCATGCACAGTACTTTGGCTTCACGTGCAGTCAAAGTGGTGAGGATGTCACGGGTTGATTCGCGCAGTGATTCGCCGGTAGCAGAATCCATCGGTGCCATGATGTTGACGTCTTCGATGAAGTCGCCAAGATGTGAATCTTCGTCATCACCGATAGGTGTTTCCATCGAGATAGGCTCTTTTGCGATCTTCAGGACCTTGCGTACTTTGTCTTCTGGCATCTCCATCTTTTCAGCCAGTTCTTCCGGCGTCGGTTCGCGGCCCATCTCCTGTAACATCTGGCGGAAGATACGATTGAGCTTGTTGATGGTCTCGATCATGTGAACCGGGATACGGATAGTACGTGCCTGGTCAGCGATCGAGCGTGTGATCGCCTGGCGGATCCACCATGTCGCATAGGTAGAGAATTTGTAACCACGACGGTATTCGAATTTATCGACCGCTTTCATCAGACCGATGTTACCTTCCTGGATCAGGTCGAGGAACTGCAGGCCGCGGTTGGTGTATTTTTTCGCGATAGAGATAACCAGGCGTAGGTTGGCTTCCACCATCTCTTTCTTGGCGCGACGGGCTTTTGCTTCACCGATCGACATCTTGCGATTGATCTCTTTGATGTCTGAGATGGTGAGGCCGAATTCTTTTTCGATAACCGCCAGTTTGCGCTGTGTTATCTTGATCTCAGGCGCCAGCTCTTTAAGTTTTTCAGAGTATTCGTGGCCTTTGCAGTACTTGTCGATCCACTTGGTGTTGATCTCGTTCTGCGGGAAGGTGGTGATCATTATCTTGCGTGGCATGTGTGCCTTGTTAACGGCAAGAGAAAGGATGTGTCTTTCCAGCTGGCGAACACGGTTAACTGTATGGTGCAATTCACGGGTCAAGCGGGTGACGAGAGCGGGTGTATATTTTAGCTCGAGGTAAGCGGCTGCCATCGCGGTGCGTGCTTTATCGATGTCACTGCTCGTGCTTTCTTTTTTCTCGATAATATTTAAACAGCGAGTATGGGCGCGTTTGATCTTGGCGAACACTTTTTTAACATCTTCGATGTCAGGGCTGTTATCAACCTTGTCTTCTTTTTGAACAGGATTGCCGGCAGCGGCCATCTCGGCTTCTTTTGCTGCGCGCTGTAAGGCTTCTGCTGCAAGCCGGTCAAGCTCTTCATCGCTTTTATGAAAATCAACAACGAGTTCGTTAAGGCGGCTTTCTCCTTCGAGCACTTTTTCCCATAATTTTATGGTGCTGCCAACGGTAGTCGGGTTGGTCGCTAATGCCTGTAGTACCTGTTTTAGGCCTTCATCGATGCGTTTGGCGATTTCGATTTCGCCTTCGCGGGTAAGAAGTTCCACGCTACCCATTTCGCGCATGTACATGCGTACCGGGTCGGTGGTGCGTCCCAGCTCGGTTTCGATGGATGCCAGTGCGGCAACGGCTTCTTCGGTAGTTTCGTCGTCAGCTTCGCTGACGGAGGCATCGGTTAATACACGTGACTCTGCCTCGGGAGCAGTTTCCAGCACCTGGATACCCATGTCATTGATAGTATTGATGATGTCTTCGATCTGTGACGGATCAACGATGCCTTCAGGTAAGTGGTCATTAACCTCGGAATAGGTAAGGTAGCCTTGCTCTTTACCTCTAGCAATGAGCGACTTAAGACGTGATTGTTTGTCTTTTTCCAAACGGGGAGATGCCATAAAATTACCTATGAAAATATTACTTGCCAAAAAACCTTAAAATCAGGGGAGGCCACAATTTATTTATTCTGGAGCGAACCAGCTATTTTACCAATTAATGGGGGCTATTGCCATAAAATCAAGGGGCAAATAGGGTTTTGTGGGTTACGGAGTTGGCATGGTTTTCTCCGTAATGAGTGATAAAGGCTCGTTTTTTTATAATGTAAACCACTAAAGTCAACTTTTATGTTTGTTAAGGTATTAGTCCGGTTAATTGCTAATTAGTTTTGCCTGTGATTAAAATAGTTTCGTTTTGTTCGTCGTGCTCAGGTTTGGTATATGGATCTGATTTCATGGAATTTTTATAGAGTAAGCAAAAATGGTATCACTAGAAACGCCAGTATGTGAGTTTGAAAAACCGATTATCGATTTCGCTCTGCCCGGGGTAGACGGAAAAATATGGACGCCCGAGTCAGCGCGTGGTGAAAATGGCCTGTTAGTCATGTTCATCTGTAATCATTGTCCGTATGTAAAATCTATCCGTGAGCGTATCGTGCGTGATACCGATGAATTGATGGAGTATGGGGTGAACACGGTCGCGATCATGTCGAATGACCCGGCCGAATATGAAGAGGATTCATTTGAAAATATGCAGGCAGTCGCCGCAGAGTTTAACTTTTCATTCCCTTATTTACTGGATGAGACGCAGGAAGTAGCGAAAGCATATGGTGCGGTATGCACGCCTGATTTTTTTGGTTATAACAAAGAGAAACGCTTGCAATACCGCGGACGATTGGATGAGAGTCGCAAGCAAACAGCGGCTATCGATGTTAAGCGTGATTTATTCGAGGCCATGAAGCAGGTCGCGTTAACCGGTCGTGGGCCTGAAGAACAGATACCCAGCATGGGCTGTTCTATCAAGTGGAAAGATCACTGAACGGCTGGTATCTGCCTAGTACCCAAAAACGCCTTCAAGTAATTCGGAATAACCATCATAAGTGGCATTGTCAGCGGCTTCGAATTTAGTCGCATTGATAGCGGCTAACATTTTCTGGCCTTCGGGCGTGGTGTTGGCGGTTAATAAGGCGGTGCGTATTTTTTCCACGATTTCAGCGGGTACCTCAGCTGAAGCAGACAGCGCCATATGCGGAACCGGTTCGGTGGTTTCTACTGTGTTGAGCCCACTGTACTCTGCTACTAGTCGAGTTGGGATGATGGCGGCGTCAACTTTTCCTGATAAAACACTATCAACTGCACGCCTGGCGTTTCTTTCATAGATGTAGATCGGCACGCGCATCGGGTTGGGGTACAACTCCTGCAGGCGCATGGCGCCGAGACTGGGTGAGGGCATGGTGGCTATTCTTTTGCTGGTGAGCTCATCCGCATCCATATAAAAATTATCTTCGTGGCTAACGATGGAAAAGCTCACGGTGTCTGGCAGTTTGGCTAGCACCTGGTATCCCTGTTTTTTAACCCGGTAGTCGGTGAAGTGTGCGGCATCCAGTACCAGGTCGAACCCCTGCTGTTGATTGCGCATCTTGTTCCAGTAAAAAGTAAAGTTTCGGTGTGTGATGAGCGTGATGGTCTGTCCTGTCTGGCTCGACAGGTAATCGGCCAGTGGCTGGTAAGCTTCCTGGGTTTTATCCTCGGATAGAATGGGCTGGATGGTTAAGCTGTATTCTGCGGCTCGACTAATGGATGCGCTTAAAAAAAGCATCAAAAATAAAATGATCAGCAGTGCACGCATAGTGGATTCCTTTTTTGAGAATTTGTATTGGTAAATGTAGCTGTAATTATTATTTTTTGTAGTGTTTGATGACATTACTTTCTCTGGAGAATTCCATTGAAGTGCTTCTTAGGATGTCTGAGTTGGATAAAATTTATTCGTCGTGATTGATTATTGTATTTTATGGATACTAATAAGTGTTTGTATATAGGAAGATTTATCGCTTTATTTGTTGTTTCTAAGCTGATCTGCATGGTGTTTTTAGCTGCAGATATTTCATGCAATCATGCTTTAGTGGGTTTTGTGGTTGAAATGAAAAACCCAAGTATCTTCTCAGTTACTTGCTCATTGCGCTGAATTAAGGGAAAATACGCGCCTTTCGATGGCCTTGGGCATAGCGTTTTACAAGCTGTTTGGGGTGTCTTAGCCATTGATTTCAATAGAATTTCAGTTGCTTCGCAGGTGTTTTTATAAACCTGCTGTGGCAGCTTTTTCAGTTACAAAAACTTAACCGGAGAGCAATATGCCTTCACGTAAAGACCTCGCAAACGCCATTCGTGCCCTGAGTATGGATGCTGTACAAAAAGCCAATTCTGGTCACCCCGGTGCACCAATGGGTATGGCAGACATCGCTGAAGTACTGTGGAACGACAACATGAACCACAACCCAGCTAATCCAAAATGGAGCAACCGCGACCGTTTCATCCTGTCAAACGGCCATGGCTCTATGCTGATCTATTCGCTGTTACACCTGACAGGATATGAGCTGTCAATTGACGATCTGAAAAATTTCCGTCAGTTGCATTCTAAAACTCCGGGTCACCCAGAGTACGGTTATGCGCCAGGTATTGAAACCACTACCGGTCCATTAGGCCAGGGTATTACTAACGGTGTTGGTATGGCGATTGCTGAAAAAGCGTTGGCCGGCCAGTTCAACCAGAAAGGTCACAATATCGTCGACCACCACACTTATGTGTTCCTCGGTGATGGTTGTATGATGGAAGGCATCTCTCACGAATCATGTTCACTGGCCGGTACTTTAGGTCTGGGTAAGCTGATCGCATTCTGGGATGACAATGGTATCTCTATCGACGGTCACGTTGATGGCTGGTTCACTGATGACACGCCGAAACGTTTCGAAGCATACGGCTGGCACGTGATTCCTGGTGTTGACGGTCATGACCCTGAAGCTATCGCTAAAGCATTAGAGATGGCGAAAGCGATGACTGATAAACCAACCATGATCTGCTGTAAAACCACTATCGGTTTTGGTTCACCAAACAAAGCGGGCAGCCATGCATGTCACGGCGCACCATTAGGTGAAGAAGAGATCAACCTGACTAAGGCAGCTCTAGGCTGGGATCACGCAGCATTCGAAGTGCCAAAAGATATCTACGCTGGTTGGGATGCAAATGACAAAGGCGCTAAAGCAGAAGCGGCATGGAACGAAAAGTTCGCTGCCTATAAAGCTGAGTTCCCTGAGCTGGCGGCTGAATACGAGCGTCGCATGGCGGGTGACCTGCCTGCTGACTGGGCGGAAACATCGGGTGCTTACATCGCTGGTGTTAACGCTGAAGCGAAAAGCCCTGCGACTCGCCAGGCTTCATTAGCTTCAATCGAAGCTTACTCACCAATGCTTCCTGAGCTGTTTGGTGGTTCTGCTGACCTGGGTTGTTCTAACCTGACTGAATGGTCTGGTTATAAACCAATGGATGCTAACGAAGAGTCTAACTACGTACGTTACGGTGTACGTGAATTTGCTATGTCTGCCATCATGAACGGTATCTCACTGCACGGCGGTCTGATCCCTTTCGGTGCAACCTTCCTGATGTTCTCTGAGTATGCACGTAATGCACTGCGCATGGCTGCACTGATGAAGATCCGCAGCCTGTTCGTATATACACATGACTCTATCGGTCTGGGTGAAGACGGTCCTACGCATCAGCCTGTCGAGCAGATTCCTACACTGCGCATGATTCCTAATATGTATGTATGGCGTCCTTGTGATGCGGTTGAATCTGCAGTGAGCTGGCAGCAGGGTATCGAGCGTAAAGATGGTCCTTCATGCCTGATCTTCTCTCGCCAGGGTCTGCCTCATCAGGAACGTACTGATGCGCAGATCGCTGATATCGCTAAAGGCGGTTACATCCTGAAAGATTGTGCCGGTACACCTGACGCAGTCATCATCGCTACCGGTTCTGAAGTGGCACTTGCTGTCGGTGCAGCTGAAGCGATGTCTGGTAAAAATATTCGCGTTGTTTCTATGCCTTCTGTTAATGCATTCGAAGCGCAGGATGAGAGCTACCGTTCAGCCGTATTGAGCAAAGGTACACCGACTGTTGCCGTTGAAGCAGCGGTAACAGATGCATGGTACAAGTACGCTGATGCAGTTGTTGGTATCGACCACTTCGGTGAGTCTGCACCTGCAGATCAGCTGTTTAAAGAATTTGGCTTCACTGTAGAAAATGTAGTGAAAGCTGTTGAATCTGTATTGTAAGAAATTTTAATTTTAAAAAAAATGTGGAGAAATAATTATGACTATTAAAGTCGGTATTAACGGTTTTGGCCGTATCGGTCGTATGGCTTTTCGTGCGATTGCAAAAGACTTCTCAGATATTGAAGTTGTAGGTATTAATGATTTATTGGACGCTGATTACCTTGCGTACATGCTTAAGTACGATTCAGTACACGGTAACTTTGACGGTGACATCTCTGTTGAAGGCAATAACCTGATCGTTAACGGTAAAAAAATCCGTCTGACTGCTGAGCGTAACCCTGCTGATCTTAAGTGGAGTGACATCGGCGCTGACCTGATAATCGAGTGTACTGGTTTCTTCCTTACAGAAGAAAGCTGTCAGGCGCACATCGACGCAGGTGCTAAGAAAGTTGTTCAGTCTGCACCTTCTAAAGATGGCACACCAATGTTCGTATACGGTGTTAACCACAATGAATATGCTGGTCAGGCAATCGTTTCTGCAGCATCTTGTACTACTAACTGTCTGGCTCCTGTGGCTAAAGTTATCAATGACAAGTGGGGCATCAAACGTGGTCTGATGACGACTGTTCATGCTGCAACTGCTACACAGAAAACTGTCGATGGTCCTTCTATGAAAGACTGGCGCGGTGGTCGTGGTATTTTAGAAAACATCATCCCGTCTTCAACTGGTGCGGCTAAAGCTGTAGGTGTTGTACTTCCTGAGCTTAACGGCAAATTAACCGGTATGGCTTTCCGTGTACCTACTTCAGACGTTTCTGTTGTTGATTTAACTGTTGAGTTAGAAAAAGAAGCTTCTTACGAAGAGATCTGTGCTGCTATGAAAGCAGCTTCAGAGTCTGGTGACATGAGCAAAACTCTTGGTTACACCGATGAGAAAGTGGTTTCTACTGACTTCCGTGGTTGTGGTTTCTCTTCAATCTTTGATTCAGAAGCTGGTATTGCACTTGACGGTACTTTCGTGAAATTGGTTTCGTGGTACGACAACGAGTACGGTTACACATGTAACATGCTTCGTTTCGTAGAGCACGTTTCTAAGTAAGGATCTTTTGTCCGGGAGCGGCGTTGCAGCTCAAATTTAAAATACTCACGTACAATTGTACGCTCCGTTTTTAAATTTAATCCGCGCCTTGCTCGCGAACAAAATCTCTTTACTTAATCCTTTGTTCTGCTGACACGCTTTGCGTGGCTGCGCAGGTTGTTCGCGGAACAAGATTCCGCTCCTACAGGATTATTTGTAGGAGCGGAACTTTATTCCGCGATTGCTTGCAAAGGATGACGAGATTTGGATGATAATCAGCCCGGTTTATAGTTAATCGGGCTGGTGTCTTTAAACAACACGCTAAGTGTTGTTTGTTAAGTGGCTTGCTCGAACAGAGCAGTTTTTAACAAACAATATTTAAATTATTTTTTGGAGTTTTCTCATGTCTTTTATCAAACTGACTGATCTTGATCTGGCTGGCAAACGCGTTCTTATCCGTGCTGACCTTAACGTACCTGTAAAAGATGGCAAGGTAACATCTGATGCGCGTATTACCGCATCTATGCCGACTGTTGAGCACTGCATGAAAGCAGGTGCTTCGGTCATGGTGATGTCGCATCGCGGACGTCCTGAAGAAGGCAAAGTTGATGAAGAAAATTCGATGCAGCCGATCGCAGAAACAATGTCTGAAAAACTGGGCAAAGAAGTACGTCTGGTAAAAGATTATCTGGATAACGCACCAACAGTTGCTGCAGGTGAATGCGTATTGCTGGAAAACGTTCGTTTTAATGCCGGCGAGAAAAAAGATGACGAAACGCTAGCTAAAAAATATGCTGCTCTATGCGACGTATTTGTCATGGATGCATTTGGTACGGCGCATCGTGCACAGGCATCAACACACGGCGCAGGTAAATTTGCACCGATCGCATGCGCCGGTATTTTGCTCTCAGGTGAACTGGACAGCCTGGAAAAAGCCCTGGCTAATCCTGCACGTCCAATGGTGGCGATCGTCGGTGGTTCTAAGGTTTCTACAAAATTAACAGTATTAGAAGCGCTGTCTGAAAAAGTTGACCAGATGGTCGTCGGTGGCGGTATCGCAAACACTTTCCTCAAAGCGATGGGATATAACGTCGGTAAATCTTTGTGTGAAGAGGACCTGGTTGATACAGCAAAGGCGCTGGTTGAAAAGATGAAAGCACGTGGTGCAATTATTCCGATCGCAACTGACGTTGTCTGTGCGAAAGAATTTGCTGAAGACGCTGAAGCGACTTTGAAATCGGCTGCAGATGTTGAAGATGATGACATGATCTTTGATATCGGTCCGGATTCAGCGAAAGAGCTGGCTGAGATAATCAGTAAAGCCGGCACGATCATCTGGAATGGTCCGGTAGGCGTTTTCGAATTTGATCAGTTTGGCGAAGGCACAAAAACGGTTTCGATGGCGATTGCTGAAGCTGATGGTTTTAGTCTTGCAGGTGGTGGTGACACTATCGCTGCGATTCAAAAGTATGATATTTACGACAAGGTTTCGTATATCTCTACAGCTGGCGGCGCTTTCCTTGAGTACCTGGAAGGTAAAACTTTACCTGCAGTAGCTATGTTAGAAGAAGCTGCTGCAAAAAAATAATTTAGATTGCATCACTAGCTTCGAGGTTAAAAACAAAACATTAATGCGCAGAACTAAGATTGTTGCGACGTTAGGCCCGGGTTCCAGTTCATCTGAAGTAATACTTGAGATGATCCGTGCAGGTGTTGATGTCTTTCGTTTAAATTTTTCACACGGCTCACATGAAGAGCAAAAGCACCGTGTTGACCTGATTCGCGAATGCAGTGAAAGTACTGGACGTATCGTTGGTATCCTTGCGGATCTGCAAGGGCCAAAGATACGCACGCATAAATTTAAAGACGGTGTAGTTCAGTTGATCAGGGGTGAGACTTTTATCCTTGATGCGGCATTAGGTAAAAATGAAGGCACACAGGAACGTGTCGGCCTTGCTTATAAGAACTTGCCGAAAGATGTAAAAAAAGGCGATATCCTGTTACTTGATGATGGCCGGGTCGAGCTCGAAGTCAGTGAAGTGGCTGGTGATGAGGTTCGCTGTACGGTTATCTATACCTGTCAGTTATCGAATAACAAAGGCATTAACCTGAAAGGCGGCGGTTTATCAGCGCCGGCACTAACAGATAAAGATAAAGAAGATCTGGCGGCTGCGGTCGCAATGGATGTTGACTATGTGGCTTTATCGTTTGCCAGGACAGCGGCTGATGTGAATCAGTGTCGCGAGCTGGTCGTTGCAGCAGGCAGTGATGCGGGTATTGTTACCAAGATCGAACGCGCCGAAGCGATTGAAAATATCGACGAGATAATCGAAGCTTCTGACGTCATCATGGTAGCTCGTGGCGACCTGGGCGTTGAGATGGGCGATGCAGAGTTGCCTGCGCTGCAGAAGAGCCTGATCAAGCAAGCGCGCGCCATGAACCGTGTGGTGATTACAGCGACGCAGATGATGGAGTCGATGATCGATAATCCGATTCCGACACGTGCTGAAGTATTTGATGTTGCTAACTCGGTGCTTGATGGTACCGATGCGGTGATGCTTTCCGGTGAAACGGCTGTTGGTAAATACCCGGCAAAGACCGTGCAGACTATGGGGCGTATCTGTGAACACGCAGAGCAGCAGCGTGTCGCCATGATATCTGATCACCGCGTTGACCTTGTGTTTGGTAGGGTTGATGAAGCCATCGCAATGGCTACAATGTACACTGCAAATCATCTTAAGATGAATGCGATCGCATCGATGACTGAATCGGGCGCAACTGTTTTATGGATGTCGCGTATAAGTTCCGGCATCCCGATATATGCTCTGACGCCTCGCTTAAGAACACTGAGTCGAGTGACTTTATACCGCGGTGTTTATCCTCTGCGTGCTGATTTTACCAATCTGCCGGCAGAAGATGTGACGATTGGTGTGGTTGAACTGATGAAGAGTAAAGGTATTGTTGCGAGCGGTGACCGTATCGTGCTCACCCGCGGCGACATGTTAGGCGATCAGGGTGGCAGTAACATAATGAAGATCGTAAGTGTGGATTAACATCTAACACGATGTTGAACAAAGAATTTTGTAATTTTTTAAGATAGTTTTATTTTTATAGGAGAGCTCAAATGGCTTTAATTTCACTGAGACAATTACTGGATCATGCTGCTGAAAACGATTACGGCATGCCAGCGTTTAACGTTAATAATATGGAGCAGGTGCATGCCATCATGCAGGCTGCTGACGAAAGTAACAGTCCGGTCATCATGCAGGGTTCTGCTGGTGCACGTTCTTATGCGGGCGAACCATTCCTGCGTCACCTGATCTCTGCTGCGATCGAAATGTATCCGCATATCCCTGTTGTTATGCATCAGGATCACGGTTCTGAGCCTGCAGTATGTCTGCGTTCAATCCAGTCTGGTTTCAGTTCTGTGATGATGGACGGTTCTTTGATGGCTGACATGAAAACCCCTTCATCTTTCGAGTACAACGTTGATGTAACTAAAGAAGTAGTTAAGATGGCTCACGCTGGCGGTGTTTCTGTAGAAGGCGAGCTGGGTTGCCTGGGTTCACTGGAAACTGGTGAGATGGGTGAAGAAGACGGCCATGGTGCTGAAGGCAAGCTGGATATGGATATGCTGTTAACTTCTGTTGAAGAAGCGGCTGACTTCGTTGAAGCAACAGGTGTAGATGCACTGGCGATTGCTATTGGTACTTCACATGGTGCTTATAAGTTCACCAAAGAGCCAACCGGTGAGATTTTACGTATAGATCGTATCCGTGATATTCATGCCCGCATTCCTAACACTCACCTTGTTATGCATGGTTCTTCTTCAGTTCCACAGGACTGGTTGGAAATCATCAATAACTACGGTGGTGATATGGGTCAGACTTACGGCGTACCTGTAGAAGAAATTCAGGAAGGCATCAAGAACGGTGTTGCTAAAGTTAACATCGATACTGACTTACGTATGGCATCAACAGGTTCTATCCGTAAGCACCTGGCTGAAAACACTTCAAACTTTGATCCACGTAAATTCCTTAAAGAATCTACCACTGCGATGAAAGAGATCTGTAAAGCACGTTACGAAGCATTTGGCTGTGCCGGTAATGCTTCTAAGATCACACCGATGTCACTTGAGAAGATGATCGATTACTACAAGTAAGCAGTAACATCGTTGTAAATAAAAAAGGGGGCATAGCCCCCTTTTTTATGACCAGGGATGGTCGGTATGTCGCAAGGAGCCATGGATGGTGGTGCGTGTAAAATAAATTAATTGAAGAGGTAATTATGTCTGGATTAGAAATTGAAGATCAAATTGTCGGTGATGGTGATGAAGCTGTTGCCGGCCAAACCGTCGAAGTGCATTACACCGGCTGGTTAACCGACGGCACGAAGTTCGATTCGAGCCATGACCGTAATCAGACATTCAGCTTTAAACTGGGTGCTGGTCAGGTTATCGCAGGCTGGGACCAGGGTGTTGCCGGCATGAAGATCGGCGGTGCACGTAAACTGACGATTCCACCAGATCTGGGTTACGGTGAGCGTGGTGCAGGTGGTGTTATTCCGCCGGGCGCGACACTGGTATTTAAGGTTGAGTTGATCGGTCTTAGTTGATTTGGATTTTTACTGAATCAGAGAGCCGGGCTGAGTTATCAGTCCGGCTTTTTTATTGGGCGGATATTTTCTTCGGGTGTTTTTCCTGTCAACGGGTTACTTTTTTATTAGGTATTGCGGTATTCGAACCATAATCTCTGTATACACTAGTAGGAGCGGAAACTTGTTCCGCGAATTCTTTTTGACGCTACTTAGGTATGAGTATTTGTATCGCGAGTTTCGCCTTTTACGGCGAGTTACTTTTTTGCAACAGCTAAAAAAAGTAACCAAAAAAAGCCGTCACTACGCCAGGCGCCCCTGTAAAAAGCACAGGGGTTCCCATTGAGCCAGCACAGCTGTCATGCTGTGAAAAAACTCGCAGAAGACGCTCAGACAGTTTTCACAGAAAGCCCATGACACCTGTACTAACTCAATGGCTTGGCTGATGTGAGGTAAAAAACCAACAGATAAAAACCTAAAGCAAAACAAACAAAATCAGAGAGCACTTACACTACACAATACCGTTTTTGACGTTGACTTTAAATCCACCTTAGCAAGCCAGCGTAATAGTGTTGTTAGCATGGGCTTTCTGAGCCAGTTGTCTGAGCGTTTTCTGCGAGTTCTGGCACAGCATGTTAACAATGTTATTACACTGGGAACCCCGTGTCTTTTACGGGGCGCAGCTGACGTGGCGGCCTTTTCTGGTTACTCTTTTGGGCTGTTGCAAAAGAGTGACTCGCCGTA
The DNA here is from genome assembly GCA_963752725.1 of uncultured Gammaproteobacteria bacterium. Lineage (GTDB taxonomy): Bacteria > Pseudomonadota > Gammaproteobacteria > SZUA-229 > SZUA-229. The sequence continues at coordinate 35,550 of CAVWAI010000042.1, read as the reverse complement.
AAAGGCGAAACTCGCGATACAAATCCACGTACCTAAGTACCTAAGTAGCGTCAAAAAGAATTCGCGGAACAAGTTTCCGCTCCTACTGGTGTACACAGAGAGTATGGTTCGAGTACCGCAATGCTTAATGGAAAGAATGTGGTAATAGAAATAAGACCTAACAGAACAGGTGCAAATTAAATCAACCAACCGTCCTGATATGCGGACCCTTATTACTGGAAGTTGCTATCAATGCATCAATCAAGGTATCAGGAAATTTAGCGTTGCCATCTTTGGTATAAGGATTGGTAAACACGGGACAGTCGAGCCATTCACGTAAGTCTGCAGAATTATCCATGTGTTCATTTCGATCAGCATCAAGCTGGTTTAAGACTACACCGGCTATATGAAGCCCACGCATCTGCATCGCTTCCACATTGAGTAATACATGGCTGAGTACGCCCAACCTGTCATCAGCGACGAGTAATACTGGAAGCTGGAGAGCAACCGCAAGATCCGCGTTCAGTCCATTCTCAGCTAATGGTGAATAAAAACCGCCAGCGCCTTCGACCAGCAGAAAACCTTTTTCGCTGCCTTGTAGGCAGGTACTGACTAGCTGCTCGGTGGTTAATATTTTGTTAGCGAGGTGAGCTGCGCGTACCGGTGAGATAGCTGGTTCGAAACGATAGGGGCAAACTTCTGACAGAGGGCCCTGATAGTTAGCGGCTTCTTTTAACGCGGTAGCATCATGCGGGATGAGGTCTTCACCCTGTCTAGTACAGCCTGATTCGACAGGTTTCTTTGGGATGACCGTAATGTCTCGCTGGCAGAGCCGCCTGGCAATTTCAGTCGCGATAAATGTCTTGCCAACATCAGTGCTGGTGCCGGTGATAAAAACACCTTGCATATCTACCTCTCACACTTAACAATGCATCATTCATAATACGCATCTTTTCGCCAGTGACGTCGTTGTAAAATCTTGAAACAGATTACTGTTCCGGCGAATTTACGCCTTGTCTCTGGCGAAAACCTGTGCATTCTAAACGAAGCATCGTCAAGCGCGACAGGTAATTACTCCAATAGCAATTTTTTGACATATTCATATTTTTCGGCTGTTTTTGTCACGATCGAGTCTGGCAGTTCAGGGCCGGGAGCGGTTTTGTTCCAGTCCAGCGTTTCCAGGTAATCACGAAGAAACTGTTTATCGAAACTGACCGGGCTGCTGCCGGGTTTGTATTGTTGCTGTGGCCAGAAACGTGATGAGTCCGGTGTTAATACTTCATCGATCAGTGTCAGTTGGCCATCACCATCAAGCCCGAATTCGAACTTGGTGTCGGCGATAATAATGCCGCGCTGCAGGGCATAGTCTGCCGCTTCCTTATACAGTTGCAGGCTGACGTTGCGCACCTGTTCGGCAATATCTTCACCTAACAAATCTTTTGACTGAGTCGTAGTCGATGTTTTCATCATGTGCGCCGACCGCGGCTTTTGTCGACGGTGTATAGATGGCTGCTGGCAGTCTATCGGCTAATTGCATATTTTCCGGTAATTTTATTCCGCAAACAGTTCCGCTCGCCTGGTAGTCTTTCCAGCCGGAGCCGATGATATAACCGCGAACGATCGCTTCAACAGGCAGCGCTTTAAGCTTTTTAACGATCATCGCATGTTTTTCTACTTCGGCACGTTCAGCGGCATCAGGTAAAACGTCTTCCAGCTTAAGGTCGCATAGCTGGTTAGGGATGATGTGCGACAGTTTATTCATCCAGAACTGGGTGACCTGGTTGAGGATGATGCCTTTGCCAGGGACTGGTGTGGGCATGATGACATCAAAAGCAGAGATTCGATCGGTGGTGACGATCAGCATATAGCGATCATCGATATCATAGATATCACGTACTTTGCCGCTATGCAGTAAAGCTAAACTTTTAATATGGCTAGTATGTAGTGTGGCAGGCATCTTGATAATTTTTTCGGTTAAACTGCTGGTTAATCGTGTGTCTCTTAATTACAGCGCATTTTACGCCAATGGTCGAAAATATGGGAAAGAATAAAGTTGTCAATGTGATCCGTCATCTGGCGTTTGAGGATCTGGGGAGTTTTTCTTCCGTGTTACAGGCGCATGATTATAAGATTAATTATATCGAGGCCGCAGATTTTGCATTAAAGCCGGATGACCTTTTGCAGATTGACGCGCTATCGGATGATCTGTTAGTTATTCTGGGTGGCCCCATCAGTGTCAATGATAATGAGCTGTTCCCTTTTTTAGAGGTGGAGATCAAACTGCTAAAACAGCGTCTCGCCGCTGATAAGCCCACCCTGGGAATATGTCTTGGCGCGCAACTGATAGCCAGTGCTCTGGGGGCAAAGGTACATTCAGGTAATGAAAAAGAAATTGGCTGGTATGGTATGGAATTGACGGCAGCGGGTGAAAAGTCGGCATTACGTTATTTGAGTAAAGAGCATTGTTCCATGTTGCACTGGCATGGCGAGACCTTTGATCTGCCGGATAACGCAGTATTGCTGGCTTCTACTGAGAAATATGTCCACCAGGCGTTTAGTTATAAGAGCAATGTTCTTGCTTTACAGTTTCATCCGGAAGTGACGCAGCAGGGTATGGAAAAATGGTTTATAGGCCATATCGGTGAGATCAAACAAATTCAACATGTGAGTGTTGAGAAATTGAGAAAAGACACGCGTCAGCATGCTAACCAGTTAGAGATGCAGGCTGAGCTGTTTTTTAATAGCTGGGTTAATGAAGTATTGATGGATATTTGAGAAGCTGTTGTTTTAATGCGGTGTAAATCAGCGTTTCCTGTCTATGGCGTGATAAATTAACCGCTGAGTGCAGATAATCACCCTATTTGTGTGGTTGAATCTTTGCTGCTAATGAGTACTTTGTTGCTATCTGTATGCTTTCCATGGCGGCTTATTTTCGCTAAAATGGCAGGCCTTGCCTGTGATTTGTGGGTAATTGCTGTGATGAGCAAATCATTAAGTCGAGGCTAGTCGGTAAAACTAAGCGCACCTCTAATTCTTGTGCTAATTACCTGATTTTATTAAAAGAATACTGGCGATAATCGCTGTGTGTATGGTTACGGGTTAATTATGAGCTCAACATTGCAAGAACAGACAAAAATTGGATTCCCTGAGAAACAGGGTTTATATGACCCTGCTTTTGAAAAAGACAGCTGTGGCGTCGGTTTTGTCGCCCATATCAAAGGTAAACCCAGCCATCAGATCGTTGTCGACGCTGAGATCATGCTGCAGCGTATGGAACATCGGGGCGGTTGTGGTTGCGAACCCAATACGGGTGACGGCGCTGGCATATTGACCGGCATGCCGCATGACTTTTGTGTGAAAGTCGCAAAACAGGACCTGGGCGTGGACCTGCCCGCGGCGGGCTTATTTGCTGCCGGCAATGTCTTTTTACCCACCGATGAAAGTCAGCGCCAGACCTGTATACAGCAAGTTGAAAAACTTATTGCTGAGCAGGGGCAGAAGTGTCTGGGCTGGCGCGAATTGCCGGTTGATACTGAGGGTGCAGACATCGGTCCCACCGCGCGTCTGTCACAGCCGGTTATCATGCAACTGTATATTGCGGCAGACGGCGTTGAGGGCAAAGATTTTGAGCGCCGGCTTTATGTGATCCGCAAACGCTGTACGCATATACTGCGTTTTGACAAATCTTTGTCACAGCGAAAAATGTTTTTCATCTGCTCGTTGTCACCGCGCGTTATTATTTACAAAGGCATGCTTAATGCGATGCAGGTAAAAACTTTTTACCTGGATCTGCAGGATACTGACTACGCCTCGCATATCGCGATGGTGCACTCACGTTTCAGTACCAACACGTTCCCCTCATGGGACAGGGCACAGCCTAATCGTTACATGAGTCATAACGGTGAGATCAATACCTTGCTGGGCAATCGAAACTGGATGACAGCGCGTCAGGGTGTGGCGAAAAGCGATGCTTTTGGCTGCCCGATCGAACAGCTTTATCCGATTGCTGAGAACGACTGTTCTGATTCAGGCAACTTCGATAACGTATTAGAGTTTTTGCTCATGTCTGGCCGCAGTCTGCAGGCAGCGGTGATGCTGATGGTGCCGGAAGCATGGCAGTCTGATCAGAATATGAGTCAGGCGAAAAAAGATTTTTATCGATTCAACTCGACAATGATGGAACCATGGGATGGTCCTGCATCGATCGCATTTACCGATGGTAATTATATCGGTGCCGTACTCGACCGTAATGGTCTGCGTCCCAGCCGTTATTATCTGACCCATGATGACCGCGTTATCATGGCGTCTGAAGTGGGCGTGGTGGATGTCGATCCTGCCGAGGTGAAATTTAAAGGCCGTTTACAACCGGGCAAGATGTTCCTTATCGATTTTGACAAAGGCGAGCTGATCTCTGATGAAGCGCTGAAACAGGACTTTGCAACACGACGCCCATATGGTGAATGGTTAAACAACCAGGAGATCAAATTAGCCGATCTTGGTTGTGCCAAAAAAGAAGCGCACGGTTTTGAACCGGAAACTATTATTCCGCGCATGCAGGCATTCGGTTATACCACTGAAACCATGCAGTTCATGTTATTACCACTGGTACGCGAATTGCGTGACCCGGTGGGTTCGATGGGGAATGACTCGGCGCTGGCCTGTCTGTCTGACAAACCGCGCATGATCTATGACTACTTCAAGCAGCTGTTCGCGCAGGTGACGAATCCGGCGATCGATTCGATCCGTGAAGAAGTCGTGATGTCACTGGAATGTTATATCGGACCAGAAGGCAACTTGCTGGAAACCACGGAGCAGCACGCAAATCGTCTGCGCGTGCCGCATCCAATCTTGACCAATGAAGAGCTGGCGGCATTAAAACATCTGGATCATCGTGGCTGGAAATCTAAAACGATTGATATCAGCTACGAAAAATCCGAAGGTGTATCTGGTTTAGCCAAACGTCTGGATGAGATCTGTGCAGAAGCCAGTGATGCCATCAAACAGGGTTATAGCCTGGTCGTACTGACAGATAGAAATATCTCTGCACAACGTGTGCCAGTGAGCACCTTACTGGCTACTGGTGCGATACACCATCACCTGGTAGAAAATCAGGAACGTACGCGAATCGGTATCGTACTGGAAACCGCTGAAGCACGTGAAGTGCATCAGCATTGTCTGTTGATCGGTTACGGTGCAGATGCAATTAATCCTTATCTTGCTTTTGAAGCCCTGTTCCAGTCACAACGTGATGGTCTACTGGACGCTGAAAAATACGATGACGAGAGCATCGTTGCTGCCTACCGCAAAGGCGTAGCCAAAGGCATGCTGAAAGTGATGGCCAAGATCGGCATCTCGACACTGCACTCATATAAAGGTGCGCAGATATTCGAAGCGGTCGGTTTAGGTGAAGACATCATAAACCGTTGCTTTAAAGGTACGGCGAGTCGCATCAAAGGCGTCAATCTCGAAGTGCTGGCTGAAGAATCTCTGCGCCGCCATAAAAAAGCTTATCCGGATCGTGAGTTAGTACGCTTGCCCATGCTCGACAACCCGGGTGATTTCCACTGGCGTAACGGTGGTGAAGTGCATATGTGGAACCCGCAGACCATCGCCAACATCCAGCAGGCTGCGCGCACTAACAGTCTCGAAGCCTATAAACAGTTTGCTAAAGTATCCGATGATGATTCGACTCGCCGGGCGACTCTGCGCGGACTGTTAAATTTCAAAGCAGGTGCTAACGGTGGTGCTATTCCACTGGATGAAGTTGAACCTGCAAAAGAGATCGTTAAACGTTTTGTTACCGGCGCGATGAGTTTCGGTTCGATATCAGCAGAGAGTCATGAAACACTGGCGATCGCGATGAATCGTATGGGCGGTAAATCAAACACTGGTGAGGGTGGCGAAGATGCTGAGCGTTTCACGCCGATGGCTAATGGCGACTCCAAACGTTCAGCGATCAAACAGGTTGCCTCTGGCCGCTTCGGTGTTACCAACTGGTATCTGACCAACGCCGATGAGTTGCAGATCAAGGTTTCACAGGGCGCAAAACCCGGAGAAGGTGGTGAGTTGCCTGGTGGCAAAGTGGATGCACATATCGCGCGTCTGCGTCACTCAACACCGGGTGTAGGTCTGATCAGTCCGCCGCCGCATCATGATATCTATTCGATCGAAGATCTGGCGCAATTGATCCATGACCTTAAGAATGCTAATCCATCAGCACGTATCAGTGTGAAACTGGTGGCAGAGATCGGTGTCGGCACGATCGCCTCTGGTGTAACCAAAGCATTCTCTGATCACATCGTTATCGCCGGTCACGATGGCGGTACCGGTGCTTCACCATTAACCTCGGTGAAACATGCCGGTCTGCCATGGGAATTGGGCGTCGCGGAAACGCATCAGACGCTGGTGATGAATGATCTGCGTTCACGTGTGACCTTACAGACCGATGGTCAGTTAAAGACCGGTCGCGACATCACTATTGCTGCGTTATTAGGCGCCGAAGAATTTGGTTTTTCGACGGCACCGTTGATAACGCTGGGATGTATCATGATGCGCAAGTGTCATCTGAATACCTGTCCAGTCGGTATCGCAACGCAGGACAAAGAGCTGCGCAAGAAATTCAAAGGTAAGCCTGAACATGTGGTGAACTATTTATTCATGGTTGCCGAAGACATGCGTGAGCATATGGCTTCATTGGGTTTCCGTACCGTGAATGAGATGATCGGCCGTGTCGACGTGTTAGAGATCAATAGTGCTATCGATCATTGGAAGGCCGGTGGCATCGATCTGACGACATTGTTAACGCCCGCTGAAAAACCGCATGAAAACGTCGAAGTGTATCGTACCCAGGCTCAGGACCACGGTCTGGAAAAAGCGCTGGATAACGAAATCATCAAGCTGGCAAAAGCAACCATAGAAAACGGCACCGCTGTTGCTATCGATCTGCCGGTAGTCAATACCAATCGTGTCGTCGGTACGATGCTGTCACACGAATTAGCTAAAGAGCGCCAGGGTAAACCATTACCTGATGATACCCTGCATATCAAACTGACCGGTTCAGCGGGTCAGAGTCTGGGTGCATGGTTATATGAAGGTGTGACTATCGAACTGGAAGGTGATTCCAATGATTATGCGGGTAAAGGTTTATCCGGTGGCCGTCTAATCATGTACCCATCGAAGAGCGCTAGTTTTGTTGCCGAAGAAAACATTATTGCGGGCAATACCGTGTTATACGGTGCGACCTCGGGCGAAGCCTATTTCAGAGGCATAGCGGCAGAACGTTTCTGCGTACGTAATAGTGGCGCCAGTACTGTTGTTGAAGGTGTCGGTGACCATGGCTGTGAATACATGACCGGGGGACGCGTTGTTGTCCTCGGTGAAACCGGGCGTAACTTTGCTGCCGGCATGAGTGGTGGTGTGGCTTATATCTGGGACAGAAAGAAAAAATTCCCGGCGTTATGCAACATGGGCATGGTAGAACTGGAATCACTGGAAGTGGAAGAAGACATCAACGAAGTCAGAATATTGATCGAGAACCACCTTAGATACACCGGCTCAGATGTAGCGAAAGCAGCGCTGGATAACTGGTCTGAAACCGTTAAGCAGTTTGTAAAAGTGATGCCGACAGATTATAAACGTGTATTGCAGGAAATGAAGAAACAGCAAGAGCAGGCAGTAGCTTAGTTCGTAATGACAGGGCGTATTTTTTGCCAGAATGTTATTAAGTTAAAAATATTTTAGAGATTATGTAATGGGAAAACTTACAGGTTTTAAAGAGTTTAATCGAAAGACAGAAGACTATCGTGAAGTCAGTTTACGGGTTAAAGATTATGGAGAGATCTTTACCGGCATACACGATGTCGAGCATCTTAAAACGCAAGGTGCGCGCTGCATGGATTGTGGTGTTCCATTCTGCCAGTCTGATAACGGCTGCCCGATAGGTAATCTGATTCCCGAATGGAATCACCTGGTATATACCAACCAATGGCAGACGGCATTAAATCGTCTGCATAAAACCAATAACTTCCCTGAGTTTACCGGCCGTGTCTGTCCGGCACCATGTGAAGGCTCCTGTGTATTAGGGGTTACCAGTCCGGCAGTTACCATCAAGAACATCGAGAATGCCATTGTTGATAAAGGTTTTTCTGAAGGCTGGATCAGTGCTAAAACACCTGAGAAACGTACAGGTAAAAAAGTCGCAGTGATCGGTTCAGGCCCTGCAGGTCTAGCGGCGGCAGCGCAGCTAAATAAAGTAGGTCACGATGTGACTGTTTATGAACGTGCTGATCGTATCGGTGGTTTATTGATGTATGGCATCCCTAATATGAAGCTGGGTAAGGATGTGGTGCAGCGCCGGGTTGATCTTCTTCAGCAGGAAGGGGTTGTTTTTGTTACTAACGCAGACGTTGGCGGCAAAGGTGAGAAAGCCGTTGATGTCAAAGTATTGAAAAAAGAAAATGACGCGGTGCTGTTTGCAACCGGTGCAACAAGAGCACGTGATCTGGATATCCCTGGACGAGATTTAAATGGCGTTCATCTGGCGATGGAGTTTTTAACCGCCAACACAAAAAGTTTACTGGACTCTGATCTAAAAGACGGTAACTATATTTCTGCAAAAGATAAAGATGTCGTGGTCATCGGCGGTGGTGACACAGGTACTGACTGTATCGGTACCTCATTACGTCACGGTTGCAAGTCGATGGTTAATTTCGAATTATTATCGCAGTCTCCCGCTGAACGTGCTGCAGATAATCCCTGGCCATTATGGCCGCTGATTCACCGTATCGACTATGGGCATGAAGAAAGTATCCAGCGTTTTGGACGCGATCCTCGTGAATACCGTGTGCTCACTAAAGAATTTATCGATGATGGAAACGGCAATGTGGCCGGCGTAAAGATCGTCGAAGTGCGTTGGTCAAAAGTTGATGACCAGTGGAAGATGGAAGAGGTTGAAGGCACGGAAAAAGTCTGGGATGCCGACCTTGTCCTGCTGTCTATGGGTTTCCTGGGGCCGGAACATTATGTTAGTGATGCCGTCGATATTAACTATGATGCGCGTTCGAATTATCAGGCAGAGCATGGTAAGTACAAAACAAATATCGAAGGTATCTTTGCCGCTGGTGACTGTCGACGCGGTCAGTCTTTAGTCGTCTGGGGAATCAATGAAGGCCGTGAAGCCGCACGTGAAATTGATTGTTATCTGATGGGTGATAGTTTATTACCCTAAGCAACAAGATAATATTTTTCTGACAAAAAAGCGACAATAAATGTCGCTTTTTTTATTGATAGTTATCCGTATTGATCAGTCGCCGTTTTTTTTTGCCCATACTGGTCAAGGAAAGTAGTTAATACCTGTTCCGTGCCATTTTCAAAATCGATGAAGGCTATATTTAACATGAATTCATCCTGCGACATTCTTTGTACAGACATCATGCGGCAGTTTGCATAGAGCTTTTTGGGACCATCTTCTAGCGGTAAGTCAGTAACTGCTTTCAGGCGTATATGGCTGATGGAGTGACTTTGAATGCCACGAGGCTCGATCTCATCGGTCACCCAGGTATCACAGATAATCTGTAAGCCACTACTCGATATGTTACGTGAAGTAACAGTGAGTATGCTGCCATTATCTAACACTAGATCAACGGGAAGCGAAATCTCGTAACGCGGCGTCTGTCTTCTGTCAGATACGCCTGGAATGTCTATTATCATGGTCATAAATAGTTGTCTAAATTACATATATTTTAGTACAAGTTGGTTAAAAGTAGAAAAATTGTGTCACTTTTCTGACAAATCATCAGACTTTCAGACAAATGGTCATAATTCAGTATTATTTTGACCAATTTGTTCTTAATCTAAATATAATAACATCTGCCGACCTTAAATATATGGGCAAATTTCCTTAAATATATGGGCAAATTTTGCGCATATTTTGTATAAAACTTAACCATATTTAAAATGTTAACAATTGTTAATCTTTGACTTTAAGAAATAATAATAAGTTCCGGTAAGTTATAATTCCGCCGTCATTAATAATAATACTAAAAATAACATCCATTAGGAGAAGAGTCATGCCAGAAGATCTATCTATACCAAGTACTATTGATATCGAACAATTAATCGATGTTTATGTGTTGCCGTGGGGCATAAATATCGTGATGGCGATAGCTATATTTATCATCGGTAAATTTATTGTCGGTATATTAGTTAGTATCGCGAAAAAAGTGATGGCCAAAGCCAAGGTAGATAATATCCTTGTTAACTTCATCGCTTCTATTATCAGGACCGTATTGCTACTGTTTGTCGTGATTGCGGCGCTTGACCAGCTGGGCGTCAATACGACATCGATGATCGCTCTGATCGGTGCAGCAGGTTTAGCCATCGGTTTAGCATTGCAGGGCACCCTGCAGAATCTAGCTTCGGGTGTGATGTTGATCATTTTCCGTCCATTCAGTGATGGTGATTTTATCGAGGCAGCGGGTGTGTCTGGAGTCGTTGAACAGATTGGAATATTCAGTATCACCATGCGCACCGGTGACAACCGTGAGATCATCGTTCCTAATGGAGAGATCTACGGTGGCACTATCACCAATAACTCCAGAAGAGCGACGCGTCGTGTCGATATGGTTTTTGGCATCGGTTATGACGATGATCTATTGAAAGCAAAAGAAATTTTAAATCGTATCCTGAGTGAGGATGAGCGTATCCTTGCAGATCCTGCGCCGACGGTTGCCATAGGTGAGCTTGCTGATAGCAGTGTTAACTTTAATGTTAGACCGTGGTGCAAGACATCAGACTACTGGGGCGTTTATGGGGATATACATGAAAAGGTAAAATTAACTTTTGATGCTGAAGGAATTTCGATTCCGTACCCACAGATGGACGTGCATCAGGATAAGGCAGCTTAGGGTTTTCATATAGAAATACAGAGCTCTGCATATAGTGATAATAATGCTATATGCAGAGGCTATAAATTATTAACATTTGTTTCCAGGAAATTGTAATGAAAAAATATTGTTATGCGTTAACGCTAACGAGTCTACTGGTCGCAGCGGGTAACGTTGTTGCTGAAGAGAAGGCAGAGAGAAGTCCCCGTGGAAAAGTTCGGTTGAGTTAGGTTTTATTCGTACTACCGGTAATACCGAAACGCAGACCACGGCGCTGAAGGCTGACGTAGTGTATGAAGTAGACAAGTGGCGACATACTGGTCATGCCGAGGGTTATGGTCAGCAATCAGAAAGATGAAGTAACCAATGAAAATGTGGTCTCTGCTGAACGATATGAGTTATCAGGAAAATCGGATTATAAATTCACACCACGTGATTATGCCTTTGGTTTGATCAGGCTGAAAAAGGATCGATTCAGCGGTTTCGAGTATGAGGATACTATTTCACTGGGTTATGGCCGAAAAGCCATTAAAAAGGACAATATGGAACTGGATCTTGAGATCGGTCCTGGTGCCAGGTTCTATAAACCTGATAATAAGGAATCTGAGGAGTGAGGCGCTGTTAGTGCTGGCCGGTAAATACTGGTGGGCGATCACAGGTAACTCAAAATTTATCCAGGAGTTATATTTCGATATTGGTGAAGAGTATACTGACAGCAAGTCGATCACCGGTATTCAGGCGAACATCAATAAAACATTGGCGCTGAAATTTACCTACACGGTAAGGCATAAATCAAAGGTTCCGGATCCTGTTACTACGGATAAAACGGATACAGAAGTAGCGATGACATTGGTCTATAACTTCTAAAAGTTATCCTGAGTCTGTAAAAAAGCACTCCTTGTGAGTGCTTTTTTTCGTTTATGGTTTGTCATCCTGAGCGGTAGCGAAGGATCTTGCTGTAGCGTTTTAATTCCGGACACAAGATCCTTCGCTACCGCTCAGGATGACAGTGTATATTTATATCGTCTATGTTTTTGAATGATTGAAATATATTTTTAAAACTTGAAGCCTATGCCAGCAAACACTTCGGCCTGCAAGAAAAAGTTACCGTTAACCTGAATGGTGCAGCCGCCACTGCATAATATGGCTGAATTATTGTCAAACAGGGTAGCTAAACCACGGGTTTCCAGTCGCAGGGCAATCCTCTCTGTCATCGGCCACTTGAGACCGATGCCGATACTCAAAGAGGCGCGCATATCTGATTGCGCACCAGTAAAATCCGGGCTCAGATAAGTAAAACCAAGTCCGCCGCTAACGAAGGTCTGCAGATCTTTTTGATCTGAGATAGGCGCGGTACCGCCGACGTGTAGATAATCAATAGTCAACGGGATGTTGGCAGTACCGGTCGGTGTCGGTGCTGAGACATTAATCGAATTTAATGCTGAGTCCTGGTGGCTGTAATACACTTCGATGGTTTTTCCGTACTCGTAAGGAAAACTAAGAATAAGACCATAAACCTCTGAGCTCTCGATGGTGTGTTTTTTATCGTTGCTTGCGTCGACAAACTCGCCGCCGCCTCGATAGCCAAGTATGGGTGTTATCTCGACCGGATAACTGCTTGTGCTGATTGATAATAGAGTGAGTGCTAGTAGGCTGTTAAGTGTTTTCATGATTATAATTTTGCTGCGTTATTTTTAGTAAGTTATAAGCTTGCGGTGATTTTTTCTGAAGCATTAATCGCTTTCTGTTTTGCTGCCTCAACCGTGCTGTCTCTTGCCAGGGCGACACCCATGCGTCGCTGACCACTGACTTCGGGTTTACCGAACAGGCGAATCTGTGTGTCGGGCAACTGTAATGCATCAGCAATGTTATTAAATGTCACCTGGGTGGATTCACCGGTGACCAGGATGACGCTGCTGGCACTGGGTCCGTGAAAATGGATGTCAGGGATGGGCAGGCCGAGTATGGCGCGTGCATGTAGCGCAAACTGAGATAGATCCTGCGAGATCATGGTGACCATGCCGGTATCATGTGGTCGTGGTGAAACTTCACTGAAGATGACATCGTCACCTTTGATGAACAGTTCCACGCCAAAGATACCGCGGCCACCGAGTGCGTCGGTAATCTTTGTCGCCATCTCGCGTGCTTTTTTAATGGCACTGTCTGACATGGCCTGGGGTTGCCAGGATTGACGGTAATCACCATCGACCTGCAGATGACCGATAGGTTCACAAAAACTGGTGCCGTCGACATGGCGTACGGTTAATTGTGTGATCTCATAATCAAAATCGACAAAACCTTCGACGATGACTTTTCCCGCCCCGCTGCGACCGCCTTCCTGCGCGTAGTTCCAGGCGGTTTCGATATCGGCGTGCGTTTTGATCGTACTCTGGCCTTTGCCAGAAGAACTCATGATAGGTTTTATCACACAGGGTATGCCGATGTTCTCTACAGCAGCGTCAAACTCTTCACGAGTTGTGGCAAATTGATAAGCTGAAGTTTTAAGGCCGAGCTCTTCAGCAGCAAGCCTGCGTATGCCTTCACGGTTCATGGTCAGACTGGCCGCACGTGCGGTAGGGATAACAGTAAAACCTTCAGCTTCAAGTTCGACCAGGGTGTCAGTGGCAATGGCTTCTATTTCAGGAACGATATAATCAGGTTTTTCCGATTCGATGATCTGGCGTAAGGCGTCACCATCCAGCATAGAGATAACATGACTGCGATGTGCAACCTGCATGGCGGGTGAGTTTTTATAACGGTCGACAACGATCACCTCAACGCCATAACGTTGCAGTTCGATAACCACTTCTTTACCGAGTTCGCCACCGCCACAGAATAATACTTTAGTGGCAGTGTTAGAAAGGGGGGTTCCGATGGATGTCATGCCTGGTTCTCTAATTGTTATTTCAGGTCGATTATATCTATATCGATTAATGGTGTCCGATAAAAATACCGGTGTTTATCTATTAGCGGATCATCGTGGAATAAATTCCACTCCTACAGGTGCCTGGTTTGTGTAGCAGCCAGGTGCCTGGTTTGTGTAGGAGCGGAATTTATTCCGCGATCAAGGCCCAGAAAAAAATGCCATTCATCGCTGACATTTTGAACAATAAAAAGTAGAGCGTGCCTGTTGAGTAAATTGTTTAACTGGATTCCCGCAACCAGTACAGGCTTCACCGGCTCTGCCATAGACCAGAAGCTTCTGTGCGAAATAACCGGGCTGACCATCTTCCGAGGTGAAATCCTTTAAAGTAGTTCCACCTTGCTCGATGGATTCGATCAGCGTGGTTTTTATCGCGTTGACTAACTTTTCAAAACGAGCAAGTGAAACGCTGCCTGCCCTGCGTTTGGGATTGATGCCAGCCTTGAATAAAGATTCGCTGGCGTAGATATTGCCAACACCGACGACCATGTGACTGTTCATGATGAATGATTTTATCGAACAGCTGCGTTTTTTTGCTTTGTCATGTAGATAGTGTGCATCGAATGTTTCATTAAGCGGTTCCGGTCCTAATGATTTAATCAGTTTATGTTGATTGATATCGCCTGCTGTCCATAATACGCAACCGAATTTTCGCGGATCACGTAAGCGTAATATTTTACCGTTGGAAACACATATGTCGATGTGGTCGTGTTTTTCTGCGGGGGTTTTATCTGTGCAGATGCGAAGACTGCCCGACATGCCCAGGTGTAAGATGATGTTTCCGTTATCGAGCTTCAGGTATATATATTTCGCACGGCGACAGATCTGACGTACTTTTTGTCCTTGTGTGAGTGCGGGCAGGTTTTTTGGGATCGGCCAGCGTAACTTATGCTGGCGAATGATGACCTCAGTAATGGTCTTATTCTTCAGGTGCGGCTCTATGCCGCGACGACTGGTCTCGACCTCAGGAAGTTCTGGCATGGATGAATGAACTGTCTGCGCTTAAAGGTCGCGCTCGACTTCATCGGTATCAACCTGGCCACTGAGGCGACGACGTACATGTGACCAGGAAATGCCGATACTCAAAACACTGGCCAGCATGATAGAAATAATATAGGTGATGACTCGGAAGCTGTCAGTTGATAAACCGAAGACATCGATGATCAACCAGATTGCAAGACCGAAAAAGGCAGCTGCCAGGATTATGCCGATGGCGCCAAGTGAACCCAGAGTGGCGCGGATTAAAATAATCCAGCAGATGAGGAGTACCACACCTATGAATGCCTTCAGAACACTGAAAGCTGGGAGGTCTTCGTAGATCCAGTGAAAGTATGAATGTCCTTCGGGGTTGTAGGTGGCGAAGACGACGATGATAGCAAAGATAAAACGAACGATAAATTTATCCCAGCCAAAACTTTTTTGTAATGTCATAGTATGTACTCAGCTATATTTAAGTTGCGTATATTATACAAGTTGTAACAGAGGTGGTGATACATATCATTGAGCGCTAGTGGAATTTTCGATGTTATCTACAGGGCTGATCAGCTGCTCATAAGCTTCAATATCAAGATGGTATTCAAGACCGATGTCAGGACGGGCCAGTATTAACCAGGGATCAGTATCGCTGATGATGTAGTTAACTGGCTGCGCCTGATCCTTTATATAGATAGATACTTCGCCAAGTTCATCACGCTGTAGATATTCATGTACGCCAAATGCCTGCTTGCTCTGCCAGTATTCTATGGTTCTGACTATGTTGTCAGCGCTGATCTTAATATTACTCCGCCACAGGCCGTCGTCGTCTTTGTCTATGGTCTGGTTGATCAGCACAAGTTTTTCGATATTATCGTTAGCGGCTAATAAGTTGAGTGATACCAGTGCGCTAAAGTTGGCGCTGATCAGCGGGTAATAAACATCCTCGATGGTGAAAACAGTTTGATTCAAGCGGATGTAACGTAAATTGGTCGCGGGGTTGATGATGCCAAAATAGATCATGGTGTCATCGAGCTCAACGGTTGTTGCCGCATCTGCCAGGCCGATGCTATCAATATCAACCTCGGAAAGTGGGTACTGATTATGGATCGGTGCATTGAGCAGTTTTAGTATAGAGCCGATGCGGAAATCATTTGCCGCCACAGAAATGGGCTGTGTGATCCACCAGTGACCGTTTTCGTGTTTTATCAGGCTGGTGGAATTTTTATTATGATGTATCCTGATCGAGTTGACATGGTTCAGATCGATATCGGTTAACTGCTGTAATCGTGTGTCTTCTTCCTCGCTGTAATAGATGATAAAAGCCAGTGAGATGACGATGACGAAAAGTACCAGGTTAAGTATATTGAATTTAGTCATGCGTACTATAGTATCAGTTGTTTTTGCGTTTATACCAGAGTCGAAAACCGATGATCAACAAGAGCAGCGGTATGACCAGGAAGAAACCAAAAGCAATGATCATCAATTGCATGTCATTTAATTCAAGTTTCGTATCTGGTGAAGCCTGTACTTCTACCGAGACGAAATCATCATCACCGATCAACCAGTTAAATATATTCAGCCCCAGGCTGAGATTGGCGCCGGCACCGATGTAGGTATCGGAGAGGAAGTCACTATCACCGATAACCACAGCACGTTGAGATTTTGCTCTGGCATTAGGGAATGCACTGGCCGCTGGGATAACGCGGTGTAGTGCCGCAGCGATAGTGACCGGGCCAGCGATATCACCGCTGCTGGAATCAAATATCATCTCTTCAGATATGCCGCTCATCTCGGACCAGCTCTTACCGAACGAACTAAACAGAGCTTCCGCCTGCCAGTTATTTACGCTGCTCTCAGTAGTCAGTGGGCTGATGCCGCGCGCTATTGGAAATAAGGTGTTGTAGCGAATACTGTTGGTAATGATGTGCGGAAAATATTCGGTCACAGGAATAATGGCGGGGTGTGGTATGTTCAGCGTGTTTCTGAGGTCGGTGTTGTTATCGACGATAACGCCTGACTGCAACTGTAGACCGATCGAGCCTGCGATTTTTTCCAGGCCGGCAAGTTCGCCCGGGTCGGCTAACCATAGCAGGTTGCCACCGTCACTGATAAAGTCCTGCAGGTGTAAAATTTCGCCCGCCAGGTAGTCGTTAACCGGTGCAGCGATAACCAGTAGTTTGGTATTGGCGGGTAAGTTATTTTCTAACAGGTTAACCGTCTGCAGGTTGAACCCTAACTGCTTAAGCTTTTTATATAATTCTGAGTAGGCGCGTTTGTCGCTGCCGTGAAGATCACGTTCGCCATGACCGGTTAAAAAAACCACCTGTTGATTGTCACGTCTATTCAATCGTAATAAAGCATTGCTGATCGCCTGTTCGCCCAATGAATCTATATGTTCCATGCGATTGTTATAGTAGATGACAAAAGCAAAAGGTTTGTTCATCACGATGCCGTCCTGCTGCGCCTGTTCGATATCGAGGTCAGGGTTCAGCAGGCGTAAATTAAAATCTGCCTTGACGTTTTGATAACGGCCGATAATTTCTTTGATCGCCTTCCTGGTTACATCATCTGTAGTGTAAGCATGTACGGTTACGCTTTTGTCGAGCAGGGAAAGCAGGTCCAGACTGTTACTGGATAATGAGTGGCGTTTGTTTGCAGTCAGGTCAAATTGATAATTATAGTGATTGCTGATCCACGCCAGCATGCCGATGCTGCTGATGAATAACAACAGGAAGATAATCTTCTGAATAGTGAGCTGTAAGCGTGATCTGATTAGATAATTTCATTGCAAAGTCACAAAATTTTTAACCACAGAGACACAGAGTGCACAGAGAAACTTCATATTTTTGGCACGCCTACGGCGAGCTAAATAAACAAAGTTTTTCTCCGTGTACTCTGTGTCTCTGTGGTGAGTTGTTTTTAAATTGAATGCCATCACGACTGCAGACGCTGTGTCTCTAGCTGTCTTATCGTCAGGACGATAAAGCCGAAAATAAATAATAAAAAGTAAGCGATATCACGGGTATTTAATATGCCGCGTAACAGGGCGGTAAAATGTACATGCAGCGACAGGTAAGCAAATACGTTACCGTCTCCGCTAGCTGACGCGCTGCTGACGTTGAGCATCCACAACAGTAACAGTAAACCGAAGGTGCTTATTGCGGCAATCATCGGGTTATCGGTTAATGAAGACAGGTAAAGTCCGGCGGCGCTGAATGCCGCGAGTGCAAGAAATAGACCGAATACACCGGAGAATAATTTAGCGAAGTCCAGCTCCGTGCCCATGGCGAGTGACAGCGGCATCAGGGTTATCAAAAATAAAAGGCAGACGATAAAAAACAATAAGCCTAAATATTTACCCAGTACGATCTCGGTGTTGCTTACCGGTGCACTGAGCAACAGGCTGATGGTCTTGTTACGTTTTTCTTCACTGATCAATCGCATGGTTAATAACGGCATGACCATCAGCAGGACAACGCTGGAGAGTTCAAATAATGGTGAAGCGATCAGGTCGGTAACGCCGGGCGCATTTTTTAACGTGGTCAGGTCTGACTGGATGTTAAAAAATACATCGATGGCTGAGAAAAAAGACCACGCCAGGATGACTTGAACGACGGCCAATATCACCCAGGCCAGTGGTGTCATAAACATGCTGCGAAATTCACGTCTGGCGATGGTCAGTATCATAAGCTGGTGTCATCCATCTCGATATCACCTGCGGTAAGCTCGATAAAAATCTGTTCCAGTGAAGTCTGTCGCGCTGTGAAGCGGCTGAGTCCCCACTGTTGTCTTACGATATGTTCAATAAGATTTTCGGCGCTTGAATCGCTGTCGATGATGAAGTTATGTTCATCGACACGTTCAACAGAAGTAAAAATATTCTGGCCGCTGATCTCATCGAGAGCAGGCGTAGCAGACAGTGATATCTCGTATCGCGTGGTCTGTTTGTTCAGCAGCTCATCGATGCTGGAGCTGTAGACCAGGTTCCCCTGATTAATGATCTGCACCCGGCTGCATACCGCCTGAACTTCGGGCAGGATGTGTGTGCATAAAATAATGCCATGGCTTTCACCCAGGGTTTTTATCAACTGGCGTATTTCCAGGATCTGAATCGGGTCAAGGCCGACCGTGGGTTCGTCGAGAATAATGACCGGGGGCGAATGCAGGATCGCCTGCGCGATACCGACACGCTGCTGATAACCTTTTGACAGGTTGTTGATCAGTCGCCGACGTACCTCAGCCAGGCCG
Organism: uncultured Gammaproteobacteria bacterium; assembly: GCA_963752725.1. Lineage (GTDB taxonomy): Bacteria > Pseudomonadota > Gammaproteobacteria > SZUA-229 > SZUA-229. The sequence continues at coordinate 16,542 of CAVWAI010000042.1, read as the reverse complement.
CAGCGTTCGATCGCCAGATCGCAAGCCTGATCAAGCTGTGTTTTATCGATAAGATGTAAACGGCCACAAAATTGCAGATATTCTGTTACCGTCATCTCTTTATACAGTGGCGGATTTTCTGGCAGGTAGCCTAGCGATGTTTTAGCCGCTTTTGGATTCTCCAGTAAATCGATGCCATTGATGCTGATCGCACCATAAGTTGGTGCCAGGTTACCGCTTAACATCTGCATGGTGGAGGACTTGCCGGCACCATTGGGTCCAAGAAAACCCAGAATGTCACCGGCAGCCAGTTCAAAGCTGATGTTATTGACCGCACAGAAGTCACCGTAGTGACGAGTTAGATTGTTAACCGAGATAAGCGAAGACATGGGGCGTTATTATTACTGAATTGAATATACATGCAAGTAAAACTTAAAGATTTAACCACAGAGACACAGAGAGCACAGAGAAATGTTTATTAGTTGATCACGCCTTACGCGTAGTCAACATAAAATCATTTCTCCGTGTACTCTGTGTCTCTGTGGTTAGAATTCTTTATAATACATGCATGGCTAAATTCCTTGGCGTCGACACCGGCGGTACCTTCACTGATTTCATCCTTTATGATGATGAATCAAAATCGATTCGTATTCATAAGGTACTCTCCACGCCACAGGCGCCAGAAAAAGCGATATTGCAAGGAATAGCTGAGCTGAAGGCTGATACGGTTGATCTGACCCTGGTGCATGGTTCAACGGTTGCGACCAATGCCATCCTCGAAGGTAAAGGCGTACGCACTGCCTATATCACCAACAGAGGTCTGGCCGATGTGCTCAGTATCGGTCGGCAGGCGCGGGAAGAGTTATATAACCTGACACCGATAAAGAAAGCGCCATTCATCGAAGCACAGTTGTGTCTCGAAGTGAACTCACGCCTGAGCGCGCAGGCAGAACATCTGCAGCAGCTCAGCGAGCAGGACCTCTCCGTACTGAACGAACAACTGCTGGCGCTGGCACCCGAAGCAGTCGCCATCAATCTGCTGTTCTCGTTTTTTGATGATAGTGAAGAGCTGAAGATCGAACACAGTATCCTTGATCACAGTGAGCTGAAAAAACTCTTCATCAGTCGTTCATCCGACGTACTGCCAGAATATAAAGAGTTCGAACGTGGCATGACCACAGCACTAAACGCCAAAGTCGGGCCACTGATGCAGGGTTACCTGCGACGCCTGGAGCAGAATCTTCAAGGCTGTTGCTTATCGATCATGCAGAGCTCGGGCGGTACCACCAGTGCTGAGCAGGCAGGACGCTACCCGGTTAATCTGCTGCTCTCCGGTCCGGCCGGTGGTCTCAAAGGTGCGCAGACTGTGGCGGGTGCCTCTGGTGAAGCGCAGTTGCTGTCGTTTGATATGGGCGGCACCTCCACCGATGTCTCCATCATCGATAAACAGATCGGGTTTACCACCGGTGCAAAAATCGGTGGTTTTCCGGTGGCTGTTCCCATGGTCGATATGCATACTATCGGCGCCGGTGGCGGCTCTATCGCGCAGGTCGATGCCGGTGGTCTGTTGCTGGTCGGACCAGAATCTGCCGGCGCGGATCCGGGGCCGGCCTGTTATGGCAACGGCGGCAGAACACCGACCGTGACCGATGCCAATGTGGTGCTGGGGCGATTACTGCCGCAGTCGTTTCTCGGCGGCAACATGCAGCTGGATAAAGACGCAGCAATCGGCGCGCTAAAAATGATCGCAGAGCCATTAGGTCTGAGTGTCGAGCAGGCTGCAAAAGGCATTATCGATATCGTTAATGATCACATGGTGCGAGCCTTGCGTGTGATGTCAGTCGAGCGTGGCGAAGACCCGAAAGATTTTACCCTGGTGTCTTTCGGCGGTGCCGGTGGTCTGCATGTATGTGCACTGGCAGAAGAACTGGAAATGAAAAATGCACTGGTGCCAGTAAACGCAGGTGTATTATCTGCACTGGGCATGCTGGCAGCAGAAGCCAGCCGCGAACGCTCACGTACCATCAACAAGCGCCTGCAGGATTGCGATGCAGAAAGCATCGAACAGATATTTGAAGAACTGATCAAGCATGCAAAGGAAGAACTCAGGCCAGCCGCCGTTAATGACGATATAAAAACACATCTTACGGTTGACGTGCGCTACCAGGGCCAGAGCAACGCTTTAAATCTGCCATGGTCTGGTTTAAAAAATATCGAACAAGCTTTCCACCAGAAACACAAAGACAGTTACGGCCACGACCTGGACATCGATATCGAACTGGTCAATGTGCGGGTACGAGCTATCGAGCAAACCCGATCATTTGAATTACCCCCGTGGATTCCCTCTGAGGAGTTACAGCAGGCGTTTACAGATATGCCCGGTTTGGAAGAACCGGTATTGGTTATTAATCGTGCAGCTTTAAAAGTTGGGCAGAAACTAACGGGACCGGCTCTGGTTACAGAGACCAGTTCGACCACCTGGCTGGCAAAAGGTTGGGGTGCAGAGGTTGATCGTATCGGAAATCTTAGACTGGCAAATAGTTGAAGTCTTTTTTCATACCAGGTTAATTTATCTGATCTAATCGCACAGCATTATTCGCTGTCTGTTTCTGCTTCAGGCGTATTATGCTGCCTGGCTTTTTTAAGAAGCTTGGATATGACTTGCAGCTCCTTTTGCATGTCATGAAATTCTTCGCTGGTTTCATCCTTTTCACTTTCCGTTATCATTGCGATCTTCAGGTCATGTTTTTTTTGTTCGAGTTTTTCGATGATCTCTAATAATTTTTCGTGTTTCTTCTTTTGTTTACTTGCAGACTGGTTAAAAAAATCATCAAGTTTTTTTATGATTTTATCAATATTCATATTCGTCTCCAAGTTCTTTGATCTCATCCTGTTTTACCCATAAGATAGTTGCACAGTTGAGAAGTTTTTTGCAGATGCTAAAAGTAAAGCCAACATCATTGATCAGTGAAGATGCCATTTTTGAATTTATCTGGTTATCTCTGATCATAGTATCAATGTTTTCATTAAGCGTCTTTTCATTTTCTTTTAATTTTTCTTTTTGAACCCCGATGCGGGTCATGATGTCTTCTTCACCTTCATAGTCCCTGACTTCCTGGATGACGCGCAAAACCGTGATCAGCTGGGTTCGTAACTTATTATATTCATCTAATATGAAGATGTTGTGACTCTTGGTAAAAAAATTAAGGTTCTTTTGTAATTCCCTGACGTCTTTGACCATCTCGATGATTTTCCTGGCGGTCAACTTTAGCTCATATATTTTATTGTTATCTTCCTGGCTCATATAGCTTTGCGATAAAGATGAATAATGTATTATCGCGCTATACAGGTTTTTCAGGTCATCCTGGTAGATCTGGTTGATATCGATCTTGATAGGGGAACGTGAGCGTTTGATAACTTTATCGATATCGATGTCAGAAAAAATTGCAGACCGGTGCAGATTCATCGCATGCACGATTGCCTCCAGTGATTTATCATACAGATGAATCGTTTCTTTCCTTATTGCGGCCAGGGCAGAAGCAGGGATCTGCATCACTTCATTGGTTAAATATTTAGGCTGGCCGCGACCTTCTTCTTTCATAACGAAGATACTTTCCAGGTAGCGTACCAGCTGTTTTGTAAAAGGTGCGACAGCCAGTACACCGATGACATTGAACACAGTATGAAACAATGCGAGTTTCATCGCGTAGTTATCTTCGGAGATAGAAAAAAGCGGCGCCAGCATATCGACCAGATCTTTTAACTGGTAGATGAAAACAACAGCGATGATACCGGTGATGATGTTGAAAATAAAATGTGCAACCGCAAGGCGTTTGCCGTTTTTGTTTGATGCCATTGCACCCAGGGCGGCGGTGACCGTGGTGCCGACGTTTGCACCGATAGCCAGAGAGAGCGCGTTGATGTAATCGATCTGTCCGGTTGCCAGGGCGGTGATTATAATCGCCATGGTAGCGCTGCTGGATTGAATTACCACCGTTGCCACCATACCAAACAGGATATAAACGAATACACCCAGGTACCCTTGCATGGCATATTCAGCCAGGTCCAGTCCTTCTTTGAGTGTCTCGAAACCCTCCTTCATATAGGCGATGCCGAGGAAGATAAATCCCAGTCCTATCAGAACACTGCCGATACCCTTATAGACGTTCTCTCTGGAAAACTGCATTATCACACCGAATATCAGCATCGGTAATGCATATTGCGCAATCTTTATTTTTAAGCCGAAAGATGAAACCAGCCATGCTGTAGCAGTGGTACCGATGTTAGAGCCAAACACCACACCGACGGCCTGTGTCAGCCCGATAAGCTCGGCAGAAAGAAAAGAGATGATAATGACGGAGACCAGCGAAGAACTTTGCACGACGGCGGTCACCAGGAAACCGGCGCCGATGGCTTTTGGTGTAGTGTTGGTAAATTTTTCCAGTATGTCTTCGAGTGCGCCGCCACTGAGCAGCTTGAAACCGTTTTCCATGTAGTGCATGCCGATCAGGAATATAGCGATACCAGCGATGATGACTTTGGCGTCGTTGTTGGAAACGATGAGCCAGGCAAACAACAGAAATAGCAGTGGCACAAGTATGCGTTTAAACATGAAAAACAGGGTCCCTAATTAAAATATATTTTGATCGATCATCAGTCGTTTTGTCGTTTCGCTATGAGTTCGTTAGCTGATGAGCTAGATGCAATAATAACAATAATAAAGTAGAAGTTCATCAGATCATATGGCCTGAGCATTGCAAAAAAATTAGTGCCACGCTCTCGTTACTACAGCCATTCCCGCGACATGTTTATTAACTCCAGTTCGGTATATTCAAGCACCATGGTCTCGACCAGACTGTATTGTTTGTCCAGATAGGATTTATCATTACTGATCATGCACACGCCGATCACTGCTTGCTGCCAGCTATCGAGGGCATCGATTTCTGCAACAGACGCATTAAACCTGCTGCTGATCCTGTCTTTCAAACTTTTGATCTGGCTGCGTTTGTCTTTTAATGAGCGTGCGTGTGTTATCTTCAGGTCGAGCTTGATGAGTAGGATGTGCATATTAAAAAGCGATCGTTTTTTGGTGCATACAACAATACACGGTTATATCTCTGTTGGCAGTATTAAAGGTCCGGGTTCCGGTTTGTCTTTTCACTGACGCTGGTGTTTAAAAGTGTATTACTATTGTCAACCAAATGGTTGACAATAGGTCTTATCTGGCTATACTAAACCATATGGTTGAATATAATAATGACAAAATTCTTTCAGATTTGCTTAAAGCGGTTAGTGATACCACACGTCGTGCTTTATTAACACAGCTATGCCAGCAGGGTCCGAGCCGAGTTACCGACCTGGCAAATTATTACGATATGTCATTAAACGCCATCTCCAAGCATATTAAAGTGCTGGAAAAAGCCGGGCTTGTTAGCCGTAAAACCATCGGCAGAACACACTGGATAGAAGCAGATCTGAAACAGCTTGCTGTTGTTGAAAGCTGGTTCAAAGCGCTGAAATCAATTTGGGAATTGCGTCTGGACAAATTAGATGAACTAATGAATATAGGAGAAAAACTATGAATGATTTAACTCTGAGCGTAAGCAAAACCATTAACGCGCCCATCGAAAAAGTATTTGATGCGTGGCTCGACCCAGAGATGCTGACACAATTTATTTTACCCATGCCAGGCATGCCAGAACCAGAAGTAGAAAACGTGCCTGAGCAGGGTGGCAGTTTTACTATCGTGATGCATGTAGGTGAAAACAAAGTTCCGCATACAGGTGAGTACCTGGAAGTAAGCCGCCCGGATAAACTGGTTTTTTCCTGGTTATCCTCTTATTCGACAGACGGCAGTACAGTGACGATCGAGTTTGATGAAATCGATAATACCAGGACTCGCATTAAACTAACTCATGTACGCTTTATCGATGAAGAAGCACGTTCAGATCACGAAGGTGGCTGGACGAATATTTTAGAAAAATTAAACGATGTTGTGAGTGAATCAGTGGCAGCATGAATTAATCATGGGGACAGATCTATTTAGTTTTATTAAATAGATCTGTCCCCTTTAATGCATAGATTGGTTGTGCAGTTATTCTTCGCTGCTTTCAAAACTGTTTAACAGATCAACTTCATTTTTTTCGTAATGGTAAACACGGTTTCCCTGGCCGGCATTGGCTACGAGCATACTCAAAATGCCATCGCCGTTGAGATCCTCCAGGGCGATAGACTGGCTGCTGTTTGTGCCCAGAGACTGATCATCATCGCTGAAGCTGCCGCCGTCATTCATATAGACCCGGTTGCCCTGATTTTGATTAGCCACCACCAGATCCTGATCACCGTCACTGTCGATATCACCCAATGCCAGGGCGCGACTGTCGTTCGTGTCCAGTGACTGACCGGAATCGCTAAAGTTACCCAGGCTGTCATTGAGATAGATCAGGTTGCCCTCATTTTCATTCGCCACCAGCATGTCCAGATCACCGTCATTATCGATGTCACCCAGGACCACAGCGTTGCTGTCATTGTCACCCAGTGTCTGACCGGAATCAGTGAAAAAACCAAAGCTGTCATTGATATAGACAAGGTTTGCCTGGCCTTGATTGGCCACCACCATGTCCAGATCTTCATCACCATCGACATCGCCCAGCGCCACCGAGCGGCTATCATTCTCACCCAGTAACTGAGCTGGAATCGCTAAAATTACCGAGGCCGTCGTTGAGGTAGATCAAGTTAGCCTGATTCTGGTTGGCTACCACCATGTCCAGATCACCGTCGTTATCGACATCACCCAGCACCACAGAGAAACTATTGTTTTCAGCCAGTGTTTGATCGGAATCGCTGAAACTGCCAGAGCCGTCGTTCAGGTAGACAAGGTTCGCCTGATTCTGGTTGGCGACCACCATGTCCAGATCATCGTCGTTATCGATATCACCCAGGGCAACAGACTGACTGCTGCTGGTACCGAGAGACAGAGCGGAATCGCTGAAGTTACCTGCACCGTCGTTGAGATAGACCCGGTTGCCCTGATTTTGGTTGGCGACCACCATATCCAGATCACCGTCAGCATCGACGTCACCCATCGCTAACGAGCGACTATCATCCGTGCCCAGTGACTGCTCGGAGTCAACGAAGCCGGCACCGCAACCCGTCAATAAAAACATGATGGTGACTGCGGCGAGCTTATGCAGGTTATTAGAGAAATAGTTTTTCATCATTAAGGTGACGCTCATGAATTTAATCTACATTCTATACTCAATATATTAAGTAGATGCAAAATAAAAGAAAGGGGTAAAAGAATAATAAATGCAACAGAGCGCGATTGCCGTCTGCTGCCAGCTGGCAAACTGGAACGATAGATCAGATAAATAGTTCTTGTTAGCGCTTAGATGTTTGTTTACTGTATTACCTATGGCCATGAACGATAAAATGCAGAGCCTTCTCGATGAGATCGAAAGTGAATATACATTCACGCGCGGTATGACCGGTAAGGGTAAGATCGATCCCAGGGTGAAGGAAGCTATCGCCAAGGTACCGCGTGAAAAGTTCGTGCCAGATACCTACATCGACAGTGCTTTCTATAACGGTCCGCTGCCTATCGGTCACGGCCAGACCATCTCGCAACCTTATATCGTTGCCATCATGACCGACCTGCTGGAACTCGAGGCTGACGATACCGTACTGGAGATCGGTACCGGTTCAGGTTACCAGGCCGCCGTCCTCGCACAGATATGCCGACAGGTTTATAGCATCGAATATGTTGCGGCACTTGCTGATAAGGCCAGAGCGCGATTAAAAAAACTCGGTTACGACAATATCGAGACCACGGCGGGCAATGGTTATGACGGCTGGCCAGAACATGCGCCTTATGATGGCATCATCGTTACCGCGGCAGCGACACAGATACCCGCCCCCCTGATCAAACAGCTGAAACCCGGTGGCCGCATGGTGATTCCTGTTGGTCGGCCATATTCATACCAGGAACTGGTGCTGGTGAAAAAAAATGAAGACGGCAAGATCAAGCTGAAAGATATTCTATCGGTAGCTTTTGTGCCTTTTCAGGGTGAGCGTGATGAAGACTGATCTGACTATTGGCCTGGCCCTGGGAAGTGGTTCGTCTCGTGGCTGGGCGCACATAGGCATTATTAATGAGCTGGCAAAACTGGGTATCGAGCCCGATATAGTCTGTGGAACGTCGGTCGGTTCGATGGTCGGTGCTGCTTATGTGATGGGCAATCTCGAAAAACTGGAAACATGGGCGTGTTCTGTCACCAAGCTTGATGTCGCCAGATTTCTAAATATCAATACCTCGATGACAGGTTTTGTGCATACCGAAAGGTTTCACGCATACTTAAATGAAAATATAGCGAGTGATGACGATATCATCGAAGACCTGTCGAAAACCTATGCCGCGGTTTCAACAGACCTGGAATCGGGCCGCGAGGTCTGGTTGACATCAGGTTCTATAATACAGGCAGTGTGGTCATCGATGGCCATGCCCGGGCTTTTTCCTGCGATCAGAAATGACCACCGCTGGCTGGTCGATGGCGGACTGGTCAACCCGGTGCCTGTTTCGGTCTGCCGTGCACTGGGTGCGGATATCGTTATCGCCGTGAATCTGAATGGCGACATCGTCGGCAAGCATCTTGAAAAACCGATACCGGAAAAAAATTCGAATAACAGCATCACGGTAAAGATAAGCGAGCTGGTAAAAGAGTACACAAACTTATCATTCTTTGACGAAGATATTAAAAACAAAGAGCGGCCACCGAGCTTGCTCAATGCCATCGCCGCTTCCGTCAATATTACTCAGGACAGAATAACCCGAAGCCGTATGGCGGGTGATCCGCCGGATATAATGTTTTCACCGAAATTATCAGATATCGGCCTGTTAGAACTGTACCGTGCAGAGGAAGCCATAATGGAAGGCAGAAGATGCGTGCAGAGAAAGATCCCCGAGCTTAAAGATATTATGGGCATCGCTGATTAAGCCCAGTGATGCCCAACGTTGATCTGTCTGATACAAACCGCAGGATCTAATGTACCCGTAACTTGTACTGCGCACACTCGTTGAGAAAGTTTTGTGTGCTCACCGGCATCGGCGTACGGGCTCGGGATATAAATGATATCAGCCTGACGCCCTCTTTAAGCATGTGTTTGATGTCCATGACGTCAACCATCGGTTTATCGGCAGGGATTACGCAATCAACCACCTCGAACTCGGTTATCGCCTCGCCAGCGACAACAAAGTCTGACCAGACATCGTAGATTTCTTTATCCGTGCGCAAGGTTTCACATTTGCATTTGGCGGTTCGAGCAAGCTCCAGCAGCAACAGCTCAATCCCGGGAAAGCGCGGGTCATCCTTCATACAGCCGGCCATAAAATCAGCCATATCATCGATGTTTTTCATGGTCATCGCAATCTTGGTGTATCGGCCCTCGTAGAAAGTCTCGATCGGCATGATGAAAGCTTTAAAGGGTTCGCCCCAGAGCTCATCGATGCCTTCGTCGCCGTTACGGTGTTTGACCAGTTTGCCAAAATCCAGCGCTTCGCGCAGACACAGGCCACAGGTATGCATGAGGTCATTGCCGGGCAGTATTTCGACGCCGCAGGCTTCCAGATCGACAAGATGGCTGAAGATATCGGCAGCGCGGTTGAACAGGGCACCGGCGAGCATTGCCCCCTTTACCCGTTTTTTTTTGGGGTCCTGTTCAGCTTCATAAGCGGCGCGAACTTCATCGAGTAACCGGCCCGGAATATTGATGCCGTGTTCCATATGGTTGAACAGACGCCGGGTCAAAGAATGGATGAGCGTTTTCTTTGCGGTGAGAGTGTCCTTCGGCGGTTCGTAGCGTTTAATCCAGTAACCATCGTAATAGACGCTGGTAACGCCATCAACCTGCTGGCGACTGCCATTTTCAATGGAATCGTTCATTCTGTATTACTGCTCTCTCTGTTAGGTTTTTAAGCAAGATGAATCATCGCGGCTGATTTTATGCTGTAATGTTTACAGGTTCCAGTATCCTTATTTGGGTGGTGTTTACAAGGTTAAAGCAAACTCAGCCATGCTTTTTTATAGCAAATCACATTTTTGGTAATTTATATCGCTTAATCTTTATTTATGTTGACCTCAGACAAGTAATCTACTTATTAAGCTTTTTCTTTTTTCTTGTTATTCATATCAACTTAGCTGTGTTTATTGGTATAAATAATAAGGGTAGAATGAAAGATAAACATGACAAATTGCGCCTTCCTTGTTGCAAAACGCGACATTGATCGACGCACTGGCAGCTAATTCACAGCGAATATAAAGGGCCGATCTTTAGCTTTTTAAATAGATCTGAAGCCTTTAGAACAATCAGGTAAAACGCGGGGATTCATGATGATGAACAAAACCAGTATCGTCCTGTTTTAAACCAGCATGCGTATCACACCCGTCCGCGTATTATCCCGCTGCATGCTGAGCCTGTTGCTGCTGCAGCCAGTTACGCTGCTGGCATCAGAGCAGTATGGCGAAATAGTACATGGAGCCCAGCTCATCAGCATCCGTTACCAGGCTTCCTTCAATGAAGCAGAACGCAGCATGACCTACCGCTGGCTGAATCAGGTCACTGATGCATTATTGAGCGTGTACGGCGAGTTGCCGAAAGACAGCTACCGCATCAGCATCAGACGAAGTTCCAGCCGTCACAGCCCGGTACCCTGGGGACATGTAGAGCGCGGCTCGCCGACAAACGTGGTGCTGGTCATCAACCCCGACCTGGGTTACCAGGCACTCATCGATGACTGGACCGCCTTTCACGAACTCAGCCACCTGCTGCTGCCATACCGCGGCCGCGGCAATATCTGGTTGTCAGAAGGCCTGGCGACTTACTACCAGAACATCATCCAGGCGCGCAGCGGGCATTTCGACGAGACGCGGCATGTGGAACAAGCTGGTCGCGGGCTTCGAACGCGGCCGTAATGATCAGCGCTGGCAACACATCAACCTGACGCAGGTCAGCGACAACCTCGGTGAAACCCGGCAATACATGCGCGTTCACTGGAGCGGGGTACTGTACTGGCTCACCGCTGATGTCGAACTGAGGAAGCGGGGAAAAAGCTCACTCGATGAAGTATTGAAACAGCTGCGAGACTGCTGTGAAGGGCAGTCGATGTCTGCCGAAGAGATCGTCACCAAGCTTGATGAGCTGATAGACGGCAAACTGTTTGTGCCGTTGTTTAAGGAGTATTGTGAAAGTTATGCCACGCCTGAGTTCGAATCGTTACTTGTTAAGTTAGGGGTTGAGCATGATGGCCCGACAGGCGATATTTCATTTGATGCTGATGCCAGCATGTCTGATATCCGGCGGCAGATATACTTAAGTAACTCAGCCCTGTCTTTGTAATAAAAGGCTATTTCACCCTTGTTTAATCCCGATTTAATGGCCTGGCTCCGAGGCTATATCCCTGAAATTTTTTATCATAAGAACTTGACGTGGGAAAAAATACCACGCATAATTGCCGTCACATGTGGGAAATAATCCCACGTTATGAACTGATAGAGGATACCCAATGAAAAACAAAATTCGATTGACGACATTAGCTATGTTTCTTGCCAGCACGAATCTATATGCACACCATCCAGCGGCTGATATCGTTGATGAAGAGATCTATGAAATGATCGACCTTATGGTCGAAGACACGCCGCATGCAACCTTGACCTTCGATGAAATGGGAGGCGGCATGACAGAGACAAGCATCACTACAGATTCGCTGAGTGACTTTGAGACACTGGTTGAACAGGAAGACCTGCTCGAATACGTCCAGAGTCTGGATGGTGTCGTCGATGTGTCGTTAAGTTTCAACGATGACAAAGCGTAACCATGACGATTAATCAGGTTAAGTAATAACCCAGTGCAGGGACGCACAGAAAAGGGCCGCTGACGATGAGAAGTCACACTCATTGTCAGTGGCCCTTTTTTATTTAGAGAGGGGGCTATAAGCAGGCGTAGGGGTAACTATTGATCTATGTTAAGGCCCTGTTAAAGACACATCCTAATCTCGAAAATTATTGATTAAGATCATTATCTGAATTTTCGCGGCATGAAAAAATTTCTCCGTAATTTAATCTTAAGCTGGTTTTAAGCAGTAGTCGTAGCGGCAGACCTGGTGATTGCCGGATTTTTATTGTGATAAATAGGGAGCTGTCGGTTAATGCAAAAATTTTCAAATATCTCGCTCTGCCTGTCACCTTATTACGAACAGTCTGTTGAAATCGTCGAGCGTAAAGGTATTGGCCATCCAGACACCATGTGTGATGCGCTGGCAGAAGAACTCAGCCGCACTTTATGCAGCTATTACCTGGATAATTTTGGCCTGGTACTGCATCACAATGTTGATAAGGTGCTGCTGCAGGGAGGTACCTCCGCAGCAAAATTTTCCGGCGGCAAAATCATCTCACCGATGGAGATCTTCCTCGCCGGGCGTGCAACCAGTGAATACCAGGGCGCCAAAGTTCCCATCGATGAGCTGGTCGAAGCCAGTTGCAGAAACTGGTTAAAAACAAACTTCCATGCGCTCGATGCCGAGCGTGATGTCAAACTTCATAACCTGGTCAGGCCCGGTTCAGCTGAACTGGTCGAGCTTTACCTGCGCCAGCAACAGACCGGCATCGCGCTGGCTAACGATACCTCCTGCGGTGTCGGTTATGCACCGCTGAGTGAACTGGAGCGCATCGCATTAACGGTCGAACAGACGCTCAATTCCAGTGAAGGTAAAACAGAACATCCGGAGACGGGCGAAGACATCAAGGTGATGGCAGTGCGTGACCACGAGAGCATCAAGCTCACCATCGCCTGTGCCTACATCGACCGTTACATCAAAGATGTCGACGACTACGTGCAGAAAAAAGCGCAGCTGGCAAAACGGGTCGAACAGATCGCTGCCGGGCTGACGGAAAGGCCGGTGAAGGTTTCGGTGAATGCCGCAGATGATATAGAGACAGGCAGCCTGTATCTGACAGTAACCGGCACCTCGGCAGAATCCGGTGATGATGGTGAAGTCGGCCGCGGCAACCGGGTGAATGGCCTGATCACACCCTACCGGCCGATGAACATGGAAGCCGCCGCCGGTAAAAATCCGGTGACCCATGTTGGCAAACTCTACAACATCGTCGCCCAGCAGATCGCTTATGGCCTGGTGAATCGCCTGGAAGAAGTTTCTGAAGCGTATTGTTACCTGGTCAGCCGTATCGGCTCACCGATAAAAGAACCCATGATCATCGATATCCGCGTTGCCCTGGAAGACGGTGGCAGCATCGAGTCTATACAGCAATCGGTCGATGAGATCGTGCGACAAAAACTGGAGAAGATCGATCAGATCAGGCAGCACCTGGTCAGCGGTGTTCTACCGGTGTATTAACAATCCTGAGTAGTATTCATGAAACGAATGCTGTCCGATAAACACCCTCTCCCTCTGAGAGAGGGGATGCTCCCTGGATACCTGTGGTAAAAAAATCACATCTTTTTGCTCATTTCCTTGATATAAGTCAATTAGTATATTATAAAATACTTATTTACGGAGAGATGTAATGACTATACGACTCAAATCACAGTTACTTATTGCCGTGGCGATCGCGGTAGCTGTCATGTTTACTGCAGTAACCACGGGGCAAATCAAACCGGTGCAAGCCGGGCAGGTTCAGCAACAGCAGTGAAAAATCGAAGACTTACCAGCTGATACCTGAGTCGATGATGACCGGTCTGTGCTGGCGCACGGATGATGGATCCAGAGTTGGCATATTCAAGGATATCAATGCCGGCATCGCTCAGTGGAGTGAAAAGGCGCCTGCTAGCGAGGTATCTGCACCCGGTCGAGCGGTTGATTATGTGGACCTGTCAAACCAGTTGAGCAGGCTGTCTTTCGAAGCCACAGATTATATTATCACTCAGGAAAAGACCGCGATCTCAGGTGTGCTGACAGTTGCAGATCGGCAGCGCAGGATCGTGCTGGAGATAGATAATAGCGCTACAGCGGCAGATTTTGCGCGCCAGGATCTGATCGAATTAAATGCAACTGCGGAATTAGAAGTCAGTGACTTTGGTACCAGCCTGTCGGCAGTGAACGATGACTCGATGGAATTATGTCTCACCATACAGGCGTCACGAAATGCGAACATGTCTGACCCGTCTTCAGGTAAACCAATGATGTTAAGCCATTACTATTGAATGAAAGGGAAGAATGAAAGCAGACAGATCTTTTTGATTTTTAAATAGATCTGTCTGCTTTTATTTCAATCAAAGAAAACTATCAGCGGTTACTTCCTGTCTATCTCGTCGCATCAGGCGGCCAAAAAAACGATTAAGGAAGTGGTTCCTGGATAAAAAGCCAAAACAGCATTGTTTGCGGCATTCCATTCTGGAACAGACATTATGTAAGCGGGCATGATGCGGGTCTATTTGCATGCCTAGCTGAATCGCTTCTATGGCACGCTTTCGATTATCGCTTGCCAGTTCGGCACAGGCCAGGTTTATAAAGACATCACCATTGAGTAGCTCATTACTCGCTGCTTCGCGACATAACAATATACCGTCTTCATTGCCATTAAGTACCTGGGCCAGGCCGTAACATGACAGCAGATTATTGTACTCGCCGTCATTAGCCAGGCCGATATGCTGATGAGTGGAGTCGAGCGCAGCTTTAAAATGCCGCTCGGCTGTTTCATAGTCTCTGTTTTTTAGTGCCTCTTTAGCACTGTTATACTCTTGTTTATCCATCGATGTTTCCGCTATTCATTCTTTTTACTGCTTATAAAAATTAAGATAGGCTATTTTAAATAAATCTGTCCACTTTGTTTTGACATAACACATGTTTTTCCTGAATTTAGTGTGTAAAACTAATAAACATCACTGATTTATTCAGGATAAGCAAATGCCCGAGTCAGCTGAAGGTTCAGAAGCTCCCATGAGCAACGGCTCTATGGATAAAGAAGTCGTGTTCCATGTTCACGGCGTCACCAAGATCTACCAGATGGGTGAGGTGCAGGTGCGGGCGCTGCGCGGTATCGATCTCGACCTGTACAAAGGTGAGTTCACGGTGTTGCTGGGCGCCTCCGGCAGCGGCAAATCCACCCTGTTAAACATCCTCGGCGGGCTGGACTCGCCCACCGACGGTCACGTGCAATACGCTGGTGGTGACCTGACCCGGGCCAGCGAAAAAGAGCTGACCGCCTACCGGCGCTACCATGTCGGTTTCGTCTTCCAGTTCTACAACCTCATCCCCAGCCTGACCGCACTGGAAAACATCGCCGTGGTCACCGAGATCGCAAAATCACCGATGCAGCCGGAAGCGGCGCTGAAGATGGTCGACCTGGGTGACCGTCTGCACCATTTCCCGGCGCAGCTTTCCGGCGGTGAGCAGCAACGTGTCGCCATCGCCCGCGCCATCGCGAAGAAACCCGATGTACTGTTGTGCGACGAACCCACCGGCGCGCTCGATTCCAAAACCGGCATCGTCGTGCTGCAGGCACTGCAGCGGGTCAATCAGGAGCTGGGTACCACCACCGCGGTAATCACGCACAACGCCGGCATTGCACAGATGGCGGATCGGGTCATCCACCTCGCTGACGGCCGCATCAGCCAGGTCGATGTCAATGAGACAAAGCTCGACCCGAGTCAGCTCAGCTGGTAAGGCACAATGAAATCCCTCGACATAAAACTCTGGCGCGAACTGTGGGATATGCGTATGCAGGCGCTGGCCATCGCCATGGTCATCGTCAGCGGCGTCGGCATCTTCATCATGTCGCTGAGCACGCTCGACTCTCTCTATGAGACCCGCGAAACCTATTACCGCGACAACCACTTCGCCCATATCTTCGCCTCGCTGAAACGCGCACCGCTGTCACTGGTAAAACGCATCGAGGAGATCCCCGGCGTCGACAAGGTCGAGACCCGCGTGATGGCTTATGTGAACCTCGATGTCGAAGGCTTCGAAGATCCGATCAGCGGCCATATCCTGTCATTGCCCGATAACAGCCG
The DNA here is from genome assembly GCA_963752725.1 of uncultured Gammaproteobacteria bacterium. GTDB lineage: Bacteria > Pseudomonadota > Gammaproteobacteria > SZUA-229 > SZUA-229. Next base: position 543 of record CAVWAI010000042.1, on the reverse strand, counting down.
CGGCCTGCTCAACCAGATCTACCTGCGCGAGGGCCGCCTGCCCGAGCCGGGCCGCGATAACGAGATCGTGCTCAGCGAAGAGTTTGTCCAGGCGCACAAATTGCAGCCCGGCGACAAGATCAGCGCCACCATCAACGGCCGGCGCAAGGCACTCACCATCGTCGGCATCGCGCTGTCGCCGGAGTTTATCTACCAGATCGCGCCCGGTGCCATGTTCCCTGACCCGCTGCGCTACGGCGTACTGTGGATAGCGCGGCAACCGCTGGCCACGGCTTATGACATGGAAGGTGCGTTCAACAATGTCTCCCTGACGCTGACCAGGACCATGGGTAAGGGCGTTAATGAGCAAGCCGCTAATGAGCAAGATGTTATCGACCGTCTCGACGACATCCTGAAAGATTACGGCGGCATCGGCACCATCGGCCGTAAGGACCAGTTCTCCAACCGTTTCCTGTCCGAAGAGCTCAAACAGCAGCGCACCATCGCCACCATCTTCCCGGTGATCTTCTTCGGTGTCGCCGCCTTCCTGCTCAACGTGGTCAT
>CAVWAI010000041.1:0-17547 GCA_963752725.1 uncultured Gammaproteobacteria bacterium | reverse complement strand
TGACGAGGCCGTTGCATAAGCCTGACGACTTTTTTCTTGCGGCGTATATTCACGTTGTTTCTTACTGACGATCCGTAATGTTTCTGAGGCCTCGCCTGCTTCATCAAAATCTTCTGCTTCAGCCAGTACAGGTTTTTTTGTGGCTGTTGGTTGCGCAATAACCGCCTGTTTAATAACAACTGGTTTTATCTGCTGCCGTTTTTCTTCAGCAACTGATTTTTCTGAATCGCCGTTCTGTTTATTAGTGCGCTGCATAACTTGAGCAGTGGGTATTATTTTCGCGGGTGGCTGCGCCTCCTGCTTAGTAATAACTGCGCCGCTTCTTGCTGGCGGTGATACTGGTACTGGTATTGATACTGATTGAGCAACAACTGGTCTCACTGCTGCGGTTTTATTCTGTTCTATTGATGCAGGTTTATTATTTATCGGTGTTTCAATTTCTGAAGACTCAACATTGGCAAGTGGATGTTCAACACTTTCCTGTGTCACAGAAATCATTTTGTAGGGTGAAAGATAATATATCGTAACAATGATAGCTAAAATCGAAAATATACTTAGCAGACTTATAAAGTAAACATTGCTTGATAAACTTTCTTCACTGACCGCGTGTTTATTCGCACTTAAACCGCCAAGAATATTATTATCCGATTTGTCACATTCTACTCCCCGGCGCTCGAGGTCTTTTAACATTGTATTGATAACGCTCATGGTATTAAGACCCACGTTATTAAACCAAGTAGCACAACAGCGAACACAGCCAGCGATATCTGTAGTGCTAACCGATTTGCATTGCTACCTTCTTCTGCATCATTTATAGCCTGTGTTATATGCTTACAGACCACATTGTTTTGCCCCTGTCCGAAAGCAAGGATCAACGCTTTATTACATAATGTATTGACTATGCGCGGCACACCTTTACTGTTTTTGTGGATTTTGTCGATGGCTTTTGCTGTAAACAGCTCGCCACCATGGTAACCAGCAACGCGAAGTCGGTGGTTTATATAACCTGTCAGACTTTTACGGTCCACCGGTTCCAGCTTGTAGGAAAAAGTTATTCTTTGCTTTAGCTGTCGATTACAGCTTTGAGCTAATCGCTCATCCAGCTCTGGCTGACCAAATAAAACAGTCTGCATCAATTTACTTTTTTCTGTTTCGATGTTTGAGAACAGGCGCAAGGCCTCCAGTGTTTCAATCGGCATAGCCTGAACTTCATCCAGGCAAACCACCACTTTTTTGCCCTGATTATTATGTTCCATCAGTTTTTTTGTGATGTCACTCATCAGCCGATAACTTGTTATGTCATCTGATGTATCGTCACGGTAATCAACACCCAGCTCATCTGCCAGCGCCATGCGTAACTGATTTGGCGACAAAAATGGATTGGGTATGTAAACGGTCACATAATTTATCATCATCAAGGCAGTTCAACAATTTACGACACAGCATGGTTTTTCCAGTGCCGACTTCACCGGTGACTTTTACAAAACCTTCACCTGAACGAATGGCCACCAGTAAAACATTAAGTGCTTCTTTGTAACTGTCACTTTCGTAAAAGAAGCTTGTATCGGGTAACAGCGCAAACGGCATTTCGGTCATATTAAAATATTGTTGATACATAACGCACGCCCTTAGTTAATTACTATAACTTTGTTAATTATTATATTCATGATAGATCTGCTTAACTCGGGTTGATGATTCATCCATAACATCTGACCATTGATCATCACTATCAATAACGATGGGTTTCAACAGGATAACCAATTCACTTTTTACTTCTTCTTCACTGGTATGTTTGAACAGTTCACCCAATATCGGTATTGCAGAAAGTATGGGGGTTGCTGCTACTTTTTCCACCAGTGTATTGGTCATCAGGCCGCCGATGACAACAATCTCACCGCTTCTTGGCATGAACAATACTGTCCGACTCTCTGACCGTACTAAATGCCAGCGGCAATGTCAGGCTCTGGTCTGCTATAGTGATATCTTTTTTCCTGATCAACAACCTTACTAATGGTTGGATGCACATGTAATATGATATCTCCTTTATCATCGATCTGCGGCGTTACATCAAGAGAAATACCGGAGAAAAACGGCGTCAGAGTAATGTCTGGTGTTGTTGTTGTGGCAACACCAGAGGTTGTTGTCGTTGATATATCGGTAACAAAAAATTCATCCGAACCAACTTTAATCACCGCTTTCTGGTTATTAACGGTAGAAACTCTTGGACTCGACAATATCTGCATATTGCCCTGGGTTTCCAGAAACTCGAAAAACGCTGCGAAGCTGCCGGTCTTGACGGCCACCGAAAACATACCACCAAATGCTGAAACGGCACTACCCGCCAGTTGCACAAAATTGTTCGGATCCAGATTGCCAGTATTGCCAGACGTATCTGGAAATACCGTTATCCAGTAGTGTACCGCCGCCGGTTTGCGAAACCAGAACTTCCCCATTAGAACTCAGTTTCGCCCAGTTAATACCCTGCTGATAACCGTCTTTGAGTTCCACTTCGATAATTTTTGCTTCGAGTATGACCTGGCGCTGCATAATAATTTCAGCTGATTGTAAAAATTCCTGAGCTTTGCGCAATTCGCCTGGATAAGCGCGAATAATGATCAGGCCAGACTGCGGACTGATAACGACACTTTTATTCTCGCCTTTTCCGATGATAGATTCCAGTGCAGTTTGAATCTCTGTCCAGAAATCTAGCTTTGATTCTGTTTTAATATTACTCGCAGCAAGAGTTGACTGGCTTTTACTTTGTCTGGTCGTAGTTGAATTGTCCCTACTGGCTAGAACTACTTTTTTCTGTAGGTTGGCCTGAACTGACTCGTGTTGCCGACTGGCCTTCTCGCGTGACATTCAGATAATTTATTTTGAACATTCTGGACTGAATTTTATTTGGGTGAACTATAAAACCGTTATTGGTTTTTTCATAGTCATAACCATAAAGTGTTATATACCATATCCATAACTTCCGGAATAGTCACATCTTTCAGATTGAGTGTGATCTTTCCTTTTACATCCGGATGAACAATCATGTTGTACGGCGTATCCTTGACCAGGCTAACAAAAAACTGCCTGGCATTGGCACGGTTTACCGAGATATCAAACCGAGGTTCAATTTTTTCCACTAGCACCTGTTGGCAAGCTGACTGCAGTCATAGGCAATAAAGCATCAGCCACGTTATCGGGCAATTGACTGGTCTTCGCCGACGGCTTTTGCTGTGCTGAACTGTATCGAGTGATTTCTGAATATTTTCCAGTACAGACATGCTCGAATCAGGTTTTTTGCTGTCATCCACAGGCGTTGATGCACATGCTGCAAGCAGAATGGATACACGCACAATAAACCTGCAGTTTTCTGTTTAGTATTCATAATTATTATTATTTTCTATCACAAATCAATTTATTTTTGTTTTACTTGCTTTTTTACAGACACCGTCTTCAATCGGGCATTAATAATTTTGTCTTTGTATTTAAGAACAACATGTCCAGATTTTATATCTACAACGTGGGCGCCGTTTATGCTGATCACCAATACCACTGCAACATTATTGACTATAGCGACACGGCGTTCACCAGAAAACAGTATTTCGTTTACGTGCCATCCGATTTTTTTACGCCATTACTGTTAGACGGCTTTACCAGTTTGTATTCTGGTGGCCTTAACGGATCTTCCATTTTAACCACATAAGCATTCGCCGCATTAATCGCAAAACAGGCACTCACGATCAGGAAGATTTGTAAAACATACTTAAACACCAACAGTCCCTCTCTAAATCCAAGCGTGTACACTTCTAGTGTTATCAATGTATTCGGGTAGCCACTGGTCTCAATCTCAACGCCCTGCCAGAAAAATCGCCATGGCAGCTGTTCAAGTTTTTTCAAATACGACAATGTGCTCGTGATAACTGCCTTCCATTTGCAGCACCACGCTGTGTCTGTAGATTGTATTTACATTCTCCACAGCCGCTTCCGATCCATCGCGGGATTCGATAAATTCCGGTGTTGCGGGTTTGTTTTTCAGGCTGACAAATTTGAGTCCAGCCTGGCTTATTCAATAGCTGTTCCAGCAAACCGGCCATTTCCTGCGGATTAATAATCTGAATAGATGTTTTGGCCAATGCATATCTAGTTGCGTGTTTTCTTCCAGGTATTTGTTAAGTTGTTCCCTGTTTTTAGCATCCGGGTCTGCATTCATGTTTTTTTGCAGAGCAACCATTTTTGCCTGTAAAACCTCGACCTCTGCTTTCTTTTGCGTAATATCCTGTTCTATGACCATTTGTTATGGCTTAACGGCAGATAGATCAGCATTGATCCATATCATCATCACAACAACAAGAAACGTTACAAATAAAGCGATTTGATCTCGCTTCGACAACCTGTCAAGGTATTTTTCAAATTTTATTATTGCTGCTGCATGTTATCGAACCGTCTCTTTTTCGGCAGACAATTGCTTGAGTCGTGCCATAAACAAAGCAATAGATTTATCCGCTAGTTCATAATTAGATTCTTTGGCCTGATACTGCGTATCTAGAATGAAGTCCGTGATTTTTTCGTTATCATTCGAGCGTAGTATTTTAATTTCCTTAAACTCACGGTCTTTATAAATCTCTTCTTCGCCTAAAGCCTGAATAAACTTAGGTAAGAGGTCTGGCTGATAACTGCTGCCACTCAGATGCAGATCATAACCACCACGACTGAACTTTATTTTTTTTAACCAGAGGTCATTAATATTGTCACGTTTTTTTCCCAGCCCCTGCATCAGAAACGAAAAACCTGATAAGTTGCCTGTGTCATTTCCGCTAAGATAATTCAGGGCTCTACGTTTTTCAGCGTTATTACGTTTCATCCTCCCTATATCTGCAACCAGGTTCATGTCTATAGCTTTGGGTTGAGCCTTTGTTGCCAGTATGGTGTAACTCTGCTCGATACTTTTCAGGTTATTTGTTTTGCTTTCCAGTTCAAGACGAAGTTGGTTAGTGGAATATATTTGAAGTAAATTAATTATGGCAAATACCGTCACTAGTAACAGAAAAAAGCCAGCGACACTGATTCTTCGATAGTTGTAGATGATAAAAAAATCTTTCTGATAAAGGTTAATTTGCTGCATTATGCGGCCGCCTTTATTTTTCTTGCAGCTGCCGCTATTGCGAGCAAGCATCTGGCCTGATTCTCGTCATTCAGCTCAGTGGTGTCGGGATATATCTGTGCAAGATTTATAAGCTCTACGGTCAAGCCAGTGTGGCTACTGGCATAGTCGCAAAAACCCTGCAACACTGGATGTCTTGGTGCGACCACAAGCTTTGTTATCGCTGCTTTGGCAAGTTCACTTTCGTAAAAGTCCAGTGAACGTTGTAGTTCCAGAATGATGGATTCATAAACCTGCTCCATTGCTCCTGAAGTAGCGTCCTGTGTTTGCACTTCTTCCAGTTCATTTAAACCAGTGTCGATCTTTCGCGACAAATACAATGCTGAGTTACTGAACAGACTTATTGAACCTTGTAAATTGTCAACATGCAAAACGGCAACACCCCGCTGATAGTCATTCATTTGTTCTATGATGTTACCCAGACTGAGCTCTTCTATATCAATGGCATGTAATGTCAGCCCGGTTTTTCGAATAAAATCAACTGTTTGCTGAATATCATCTTTTAGTGCCGCTACTACATAGATTTTTCCCTCTCGATGCTCCTGAACCGGCACACGAAACACATCAATAACTGCATCTTCAACAGGATAATTAACTAAATCTTTTATAGCCCAGCGAACTGCTGACTTTAATTCGTCATCCTCAACGTGTGGCGAAGGTAATTGAATCAAATTATATTGTGTTTCTTCGAGCACAACGACACAGGATTGCTTCTTCAGGTCATTTTCTCTGATGTATCGCGCCAGTTGCGTTAACTGGTCAGTTGTTTCTGTGGAGGGAATAAAGGCACACGATTTTAAACTTGGTGGTTTATCACCTGACTGTTCTATTGCTGCCACAGCAATTCCGTCAGTAGTTAGATACAGACCGACCTGTTTTTGTTGTTGTAATTGACCGCCCAACATTTTTTTGTTGCCACCACTGTTGTTGTAATATTTATGTGTAGCCAACCTCAATCATCCATAATTATTGGTCTCTCTGCCTGTTCTTAGTCATGACGAAACATCAGGCTTCGTCAAAACTTCGACTTAATGTGATCTTTTCTCTATAAACTGCTGCTTTTATTGATATTAGATAGTTGATAGAACACTTGTTGTCAATAATTCACATACTATTCTTTATTATGATCAGCAGTTTTTTCTGGTTGCGTTTCTTGTTGAGGTTTTCATAAACACAGATCCTGGCACCACGAGAGACGACTTCAGGTATTTCGTGTTAGAAACTGCTCCATGAAAAACTTGATTGCCTCAATAGAAATATGTGATGGGATTGGCTGAAGACCTGGCTGGATTTACAGGGGTCGCTGCTAATGAAGTGAAATATCCACACTAAGTTAAATTAGAAACTTTGTGTGGACTAATTTTTTAAACATATGACGGTCAAGATGCCTGTTGCAGCCAGACTAAAAACTTGTCAGCTGGCTGTGGTCTGCTGAAGTAATAACCCTGAGCGCCATCACACCCGAGAATAACCAGTAAATCCAATGTCTCAGCATCTTCAATTCCCTCGGCCACGACGCTGAGGCCGAGATTATGCGCCAGATCAATGGTCGAACGGACGATGACCGCATCATTCTCGTCATTGGACATATCCAGGACAAAGGATTTGTCGATTTTGAGTGTATGCAGGGGTAATGTTTTCAGGTAGGCAAGCGAAGAATAACCAGTACCGAAATCATCGATGGCGATGGTGACTCCCAGGTCGCTAATCTGCTTGAGCATACTAGAAATTTTGGTAATGTCGGTCATGAGCAGGTTTTCGGTAATTTCAATTTCCAGGGAATCTGCAGGCATATCAAGACTTTTCAGAACGCTATCTATCCTGTCCACCAGCCCTCCCGAGTTTTGGAACGAGCGCGCCGACACATTGACCGCTATTTTTAGTTCATAGCCCACATTACGCCATATCTTACTTTGCTTTACAGCGGTTTCGATAATCCAGTCGGTAATGGGCCTGATCAGACCTGTGCGCTCAGCCAGAGGGATAAACTCATCCGGTGGTATAAGCCCACGCTCTGGGTGCTGCCAGCGTATCAACACCTCGGCACCCATGATTGAGCCTGATTTCAAATCTATCTTAGGCTGATAGTATAACTCTAGTTCGTTTCGCTCCAGGGCGTGACGTAAGTCTCCAGAAAGTAGTAGATTTTGTTGCGCATGAGGGTCAAGTTCTGTGTCGTAAAACATATAACCCTCCTCCGTATCCTTGGTGCCGTACATCGCCACATCCGCACGGCTCATTAGTGTAGCGACATCGTCACCGTGTTCCGGGTATATTGTGATGCCAATACTGGCTCCGAGAAAAAGTTCATTGTCATCAACGTGGTAAGGGCTGACGAAGGCTTGCTGGATTTTCTCAGCTATCTTCTTTGCGGTATGATAGCCATCTTTAACCTGCGGTAACAGGATGCCAAATTCATCGCCGCCGAGACGCGCCAGAGTATCGGTTTTTCGGAGTATAGTTTGCAGGCGCTGGCTCACTTCGATCAGCACTCTGTCACCAGCTGGGTGGCCCAGAGTGTCATTGATTTCCTTGAAATGATCCAGATCCATCAACATCATCACTACCTGATTATCACTGTTCCGGCTCGCGGCGGCGATCGCCTGAGTCAGCCGATCGTGAAACAGGGTACGATTGGTCAGGCCAGTGAGACTGTCGGTGGTTGCCAGGGTATTTAAACGCTCCAGTGTGGCTTTGGCTTCAGTTGTGTCTTCCATCAGGCCGTCAATACGAACGACATCACCCGCCTTGTTCTTATATGGATAGAACAGACGGCGAAACCACCGTTGTACACCATCTGGTTGTTTTACCCTGCTTTCTACTTCTGTCATTTGTCCTAGCAGAGCGTTTTGCCAGGCGAGTTCCACCCTCTGTCTATCTTCGGGGATAGTCCAGCTCAGACAGGGGATCAGTATATCAATATCCATGTCACAAATTTTGTGAGCAGTCGGACTGACATACAACGGCTGGTTTTGGGTGATGTCAATCGACCAGAGCAATTGGGGAATATTCGCTAACAGGCTGGTAATTTGATCCCGCAGTTCGATGACCTTTTCTTTTTCCTTCGATAACATTAGCAGACCGGTGTCCCAGTATCCTTCCAGCATCAATCCCATATCGCGGAAGAGAAGTTTGGTGACAGTGTTCTCGAGGGTGACGCGGTCGCAGTCCTTTATCTCTGCACTGTTTCGAATGCGGCTTTGCAAATGATCAAGATATAGCTTGTAGGCCCCCATGATCCATACCGGTTCGATCCCATAGCGTTGGTGAACCTCGCCGATGTTTGCCATCTGCTCGGCGGAGGCTTCGTCGATGCGGCCTGAAAGAAATCCGAACAAATGTTGAAGTTGTGTCTTGACCAAATCATCAATCAGTCCTCCTTGTGCCTGGTACTCTTCCAATACCCTGGCTGTGGCCGGTGAGGCCATTAAGTAGTCATAAAATATTTTTGCAAATGTTTCCCCATCCTGCATGAGGACTTTATGATAACGATGTACAAGTTTCTGATCGGACGCCTTCAGGTGCAGAAAGTCGTTGAATGCCTGGTTGATCGTAGCACGGGTGTACTTACGTGTTTCGAAACCACTTTTCTCCAGATTAATATTTAGGCTATCAGACATGCTGATTTTTTACCCCGTAGGATGGCAACGCAAACTTAATAATTGATATATAGTTCAAAAAAGGACCCACTCAGTACTTATTATGGGTAAATATGAGCTAACTTGAATGCCTTGCATAACCAATTTCTCATCTTAATAAATAAGATAAAGCCCATAGTTTGCCTAACCTGATTACCAGTTCAGTAGTCAGATGAGCGACAGGTCTAAAAGATCATTAACAATGATGGGCGCCTAAGCGTTCCAATTTTTAACTCGAATAGTCGTATTCGTCCATAGGATATGAAAGCTTAAACCATAAACTTATCAAAGTTTATTCCTTTTGACAAACACTAATTGGCGTCTATTTGATATGTTTTAATTTTTATTATCTATAAGCCTGAAATGAGTAAAATCGTAGTGGATGTCGGTAAAGCTTCGCCCTACATTAGTAATGAGAATCAGTGAGTGTTTCTAACAAAAGTGAGACAGATTTTAGATAGACGGCACAGAAACTATATTAATCACTTTTCACAGAAAAAAATTATTATTCTAACCATAAGTCCACAGTCAGTATTTGATAAAGTATCAATACAAATGTCTGGAGCAAAAAAATGACCCTAAAAAGGGTCATTAGCAGTTATCCGTGAGTGTTTTTATTATTATTGTTTTTATGTAACTAACTCACTGGAATTTTAATGACCTGCCCTGCCAGCAGGTTATCAGCGTACAGCGCATTACGCGCACGCAAATCTGATTCATTCACATTATGTTTTTTTGCAATAACGTTAACACTGATCGCCACTGCATACCGCGTATTCGCATTCTGCTGATGCCAGCCAGGTTCCCGGTGGCGCCTTACGGGCAAAATATTTATCTACTCCACGAGTAATCGCCTTAGCCACTTTCTCCTGATGTGCTGTACTACGCAGATTTTTCTCTTCTCGAGGATTAGAAATGAATGCGGTTTCGATCAGGATAGAGGGGATGTTAGGCGCTTTTAACACGGCAAAACCCGCCTGTTGTACCTGTTTTTTATGTACCCGGTTGACGGTTTTGATCTGGCTTAATATCTCACTGCCAATATCCAGGCTGGATTCGATGGTACCGGTCAGAGACAGATCGAACAAAACTTCATTGACCATCTTATCTTCAACTGCCAGATTAACATCACCGAATAGTAGGTCAGCCGCATTTTCTTTGTCAGCTAACATACGGGCCGTTTCTGAACTGGCACCATCAACGGACAAGGCATAAATTGAAGAACCGCGCGCACGTGGATCAGGATATGAATCTGCGTGCAGTGAAATCATCATGTCAGCATGATTATCACGCGCTTTCTGAATACGATCACGTAATCGCATATAACGGTCATTCTTGCGAACCAGAACCGCTTGCATACCGCGCTGCTGGTTTATATTTTTTTCCAGTCGTTTCGCTATCTGTAAGGTAATATTCTTTTCATGTGTACCTGAACGACCGGTAGCTCCTGGATCTCTTCCACCATGACCGGCGTCGATAGCAATAACAACATCGCGTTTATTGGTAGTTTTAGCCGTAGAGGATTTTTTGTTATCGTGTAGATCAATGACCAAGCGATGCCCAGATTTACCAGAAGGTGCTAGCAGAAAACTACGCGGCGTCACGCCTTTACTTAGATCAAACACCACACGTAAATCATCACCATTACGCTCTCCACTTCGTATGCCCCGAATCAGCGAATTAGCCTGCACTCGATCAACCATGCCATGTGGCATACTGGTTTTTTTAATATCGAGGACGACTCGTTCAGGTCCATGCAACGTGAAAATGGCGTGATCAGCTAAACTATCCAGATCAAAAACCAGGCGAACATAACCTTTGTTTTTGGACAGGCGTATATCTTTAATCTTGGCAACAGAGCTAGCTGCTGATTTGGCGGCAGAAGAAATACCGGGCACAGCAGAAGCAGCCAGAGTGCTTAGTCCGGCTACGCTTTTTAAAAAATGTCGACGATTATTTTCCATAACTTATGGGAATTGTATCATCGGGCTCCTTTGTGTTTTTAAATATGATTGTCTTTAATGTGAATCTATTGTGGCAAAATATTTTAATAATGCAAGTGTTTTTTTATATTTTTTAGATAGATAGGTGACTTTGTTACAGTCAAAAGTCACCAAAGACCTGTAACATCAAGCTTTTACCTTTCTCTGTCAGGGCAGAAATAATTAAATTTCTACCTTCATTATGATGGCTGAATTCACAGACCCAGTCTGCAGGCGGTAAAAATCCTTCCGCTTTTTCCGGCCATTCGACTAAACAGACATCGTTATCATTGAAATAATCTCTTGCTCCGGTAAATTCCAGCTCTTCAGGATCGGCAAGTCGATACAGGTCAAAGTGATAACACATTCGGTCATGATTGATCGGATAAGGCTCAACCAGGGTATAAGTCGGACTTTTCACCACCCCTTCAAAACCACTGGCCTGAATAAACCCCCTGGCAAAGGTTGTTTTGCCAACACCCAGGTCACCTTTCAACAACAATACAAATGATGACTTAAGATGTTTCGCAATTGTCTGCGCTAACGCAATCTGCTGCGACTCATCGGCTAAAAAACAATGCCGGGTCATTGAGTCCTTATTCATCACTGTCACTTTACTCACTGCAGGACCTTCGGTAATGCATCGATCACATCAGAGGCAAGCAGGCCACGCGTTTTGTCTCCGATCACCAACTCAGCAGCCGAAGCATGCAAACACACGGCAAGCGCCGCCGCATCAGAAATATTAATATCTTGCGCCATCAATGCAATAACAATTCCGCTTAAGACATCGCCCATACCGGGGGCCGACATCGCTGCGTTTCCCCGGTTACATATTTTTATTAGCTGACCATCAAATATTAAGCTACCGGAACCTTTTAATATGACCGTGCAGGATTGGCTATTTTCAAACAGCCTATATAAACTTTTAACAGCATCAAAACGATTTTTTTGCACCTCAGCCGTACCGATGGTTATATTTTTTGATAACAGGCGAGCTGCCTCACCCGGATGCGGCGTGATGAGCAATGGTGAGGAAATCGTAATATCGTGACTGGCGATCAAATTCAACGCATCGGCATCAATGACCATGGGTTTATTCAATTGCGCGCAATGCTGTAGTATTTTTAGCGACCAGTCGTCCTGCCCCAGGCCCATACCGATAGCCACATGGGTAATATCTTTAATAAAATCTTGTCTAAACAGATCAGTGATAGCTGTACTAATTTCAGAGTCGTACTCACATGTTTTGACCATTGCTTCTGGCACTGCTGAACTGATCGCTTGCAGATTTTGTGGAACAGTGATTATGGTGACCAACCCTGCGCCTGTACGCAACGCTGCTCTTGCTGCAAGAATCACCGCACCCGGCATACCTGCATTGCCGCCGACAATTAACACATGGCCGAATCGGCCTTTATGTGAAGATGCAGCTCGTTTTGGCAGCAAAGAATAATCGATAGCGTTGAGCAACTGAGTCTCGCATTCAACCGATGAATACACTTCTGCCGGCAGGCCAAGATCATTAAAGATGATATGCCCACAGACATCTTTGGCCTGTGCGGTGAACATCCCCTGCTTTAATCCGATAAAACTCACCGTAACATCGGCCTTTATTGCCACACCGGCGATCGCACCGGTATCAGCAAGCAGACCGGATGGAATATCGATGGAAATCACTGGTTTGTCTGAATCATTTACCGCGGCTATGCAATCTTCCCATTCACCGGAAACCTCTCGTGCGAGTCCGGTCCCGAGCAAGGCGTCGATTACGATGTCGACCTGCGCTACTGAAGAAATATCAGCGTTATTATTTATCGCCACTTCTGACCAATCATTATAAGCGAGCAAGGCTTCATTTTTTAAGCTCAGAGGATCAATCAGGCTGACAACATAAACCTCGAGACCTGCCTGTTGCGCAAGCTTTGCAACGACGTAACCGTCACCCGCATTGTTACCCGCACCGCACAGGAGAAGAATTTTTTTAGCTAGCGGATAGCTTGAGGTAAGAACATTGAAGACAGCCTCACCCGCACGTTTCATCAACTCATAGGCAGGGATATCAAATTGATTGATGGCTATCTGTTCGAGCTGAACAACAGAGTCTATGCTATATAGGTTATCGGGTAGAGTTTGCATAGGAGAAAAACACTTAAGTTAATGACTGTCATCTTAAGCGATAGCGAAAGATCTTAATGCTTACCTTTACCACAAGTAGCAGAGGGTCCTTCACTACCGTTCAGGATGACAATTATGAGGCTGTATTTTGATCTGCATTCATCTGTTTATAAATCTATCTTTTTAAGAAAGCTTTTCTAAACCACCCATGTAGGGTTTTAGTACTTCGGGAATTAAAATACTGCCGTCCGCCTGTTGATAGTTTTCAAGTACTGCTACCAGTGTACGACCAATAGCCAGACCGGAACCGTTAACCGTATTTAACAGTTCAGGTTTACCCGTTTCAGGATTACGCCAACGTGCCTGCATCCGTCTTGCCTGAAAATCACCGAAACAGCTGCATGATGAAATTTCACGATACGCCTGCTGACCGGGCAACCATACCTCGAGATCATACGTTTTAGCTGCAGAGAAACCGACGTCACCGCTGCAGAGGATAACAGTACGATAAGGTAATTCAAGTTTCTGTAAGATGCTTTCCGCATGCAAGGTCAGCTCTTCAAGAGCATCCCAGGCTTTGTCCGCGGTTACCATCTGCACCATCTCAACTTTATCGAACTGGTGCTGACGGATCATACCGCGGGTGTCTTTACCGTAGGAACCGGCTTCAGAACGAAAACATGGGGTATGACTGGTTAATTTTAATGGTAATTGCGCGGCATCCATTATTTCGTCACGCACGATATTTGTCACCGGTACCTCGGCCGTCGGAATGAGGTACTGCCCGGCTTCTTTATCGACACAAAACAGGTCTTCTTCAAACTTGGGCAACTGCCCGGTGCCGCGAAGACTGTCACTATTGACGATATAGGGAACATACACTTCGGTGTAACCATGTTCGTTGGTGTGCACATCCAGCATGAACTGAATCAATGCACGATGCAGTTTCGCCATCTGGCCATGCATCACCACATAACGTGAACCGGTTAATTTACTCGCGGTTTCAAAATCCAGCCAGCCATTGACGCACCCAGATCAACATGGTCTTTGACTTCAAAATCAAACGTTTTTGGTTCACCCCATACTCTGACTTCAACATTATCGTTCTCGTCTTTGCCTACTGGCACAGAGTCATGCAACAGATTAGGGATGCCCATCAAGATCACATCCATCTGCTGTTGCACATCGGAGAGTTCGGCTTTCGCAACATCGAGTTTTTGACCTAAACCGGCAACTTCATCGAGTAGCGGTTTGATATCTTCACCGGCTGCTTTTGCTTTACCGATCGATTTTGATTTTGTATTACGCTCGTTCTGTAAATTTTCGGTTTCTACCTGGCACTGCTTGCGCTGGTTTTCTAAATTTTCCAGGGCAGTAACATCGAGCTAAAAATTTCTTTTTTTAAGCTGCTCGGCAACCGAGTTTAAATCGGAACGAATAAGTTTAGGATCTAACATATTTTTTAATAATAATATTTGTTATACAAGTTGTTTGGCAAGGTAGGCGCCAACCCATACAGCGATGATACATAAAACAATACTTAATAGAATATTTGTCATTGCTTTAAATACATCTCCCTGTTCGAACAGTACTAAAGTTTCAATCGAAAATGTTGAGAAGGTAGTGAATGAGCCTAACACACCCACCAGGATGGCAAGATGCCATTCAGCACTTAAGTTGAATTTTTCGACCAGAAAAATAGATAACAGTCCCATCAAAAATGAGCCGGTCACATTGACGAACAATGTGCCGTAAGGGAATGTTTTACCAACAAGTTCATACACTGTTGCCTGCGACAGGAAGCGCATGACCGCGCCAAACGCTCCGCCGATCGCAATAAACAATAGTGTTTTAATCATGCTGGTTACTTAGCTGCAATATCGACTTACGAGATACTAACTTTTACTTCGTCAGCCACTTTTTGATATTCAGGCAACAGGTGGAAATTCAGGTAACGATAGATATCAGCCGACATCGGTTCGATATCCTTAACGCCTTCCATATACTCTTCCATGCTGGGAATGTGCCCCAGGATCGCCGCGACTGCACTCAGTTCTGCCGATGCAAGATACACATCCGCGCCATTACCTAAACGGTTGGGGAAATTACGTGTCGAGGTAGAAACCACTGTCGAATTATCCGCCACACGTGCCTGATTACCCATGCAGAGCGAACAGCCCGGAAGCTCTGTTCGTGCACCGGCGCGACCGAATACATTGTACAGTCCCTCTTCCATTAACTGATGTTCATCCATTTTTGTTGGCGGTACGATCCACATGCGCGTAGGCAAACTGGTTACTTTCTGCAGCACATTTCCTGCTGCACGGTAATGACCAATATTTGTCATACAGGATCCGATGAAGACTTCATCGATCTTCACACCGGCCACTTCTGACAAGGTTTTAACGTCATCAGGATCGTTTGGACAGGCCAGGATAGGTTCCTTGATCTCAGCCAGATCAATCTCGATAATTTCTGCATATTCTGCATCGGCATCCGGCGCTAACAACTCTGGGTTTTTCAGCCAGTCTTGCATCGCATTGATACGACGCTCCAGTGTGCGTTTATCTTCGTAGCCGTTTGAGATCATCCATTTCAACAGAGTGATATTGGAATTGATGTATTCAATAATCGGTTCTTTAGCAAGGTGTACGGTGCAGCCGTTAGCTGAACGTTCTGCTGAAGCATCAGATAATTCAAAAGCCTGCTCAACTTTTAAATCTGGCAGACCTTCGATCTCCAGCACCCGGCCATTGAAAACATTTTTCTTGCCCTTCTTCTCAACCGTCAACAAACCTTTTTGAATCGCCACGTAGGGAATGGCATTGACCAGATCACGCAAGGTGATACCTGGCTGCATCTCGCCTTTGAAACGAACCAGTACCGACTCAGGCATATCCAGAGGCATAACACCTAACGCCGCACCGAAAGCGACCAGACCCGAACCCGCAGGAAAACTGATCCCCATCGGAAAACGTGTATGCGAGTCACCACCGGTACCCACGGTATCAGGCAGGATCATACGGTTTAACCAGGAATGAATGATGCCATCACCGGGACGTAAAGATACGCCTGCGCGGGTCTGCATGAAATCAGGCAACTCGTGTTGCAAGGTAATATCGACCGGTTTTGGGTAGGCAGCGGTGTGACAGAAACTCTGCATCACCAGGTCAGCAGAAAAGCCCAAACAGGCCAGTTCTTTTAATTCATCACGTGTCATCGCACCGGTAGTATCCTGCGAGCCGACCGTGGTCATTTTTGGTTCACAATAAGTCCCGGGGCGGATACCCTCTACACCACAGGCTCGACCGACCACTTTTTGAGCAAGGGTATAACCCTTACCGGTATTTTTTCCTTCCTGCGGTTTAAGAAACACCTCAGAAGAAGGTTCATTCAAAAAGCTGCGCGCACGATCGGTCAAGCCACGGCCGATGATCAGCGGGATACGTCCGTTGGCACGAACTTCATCTGCCATGGTGGCCGGGTTCAGATCAAACTTACATATCTCGTCGCCAGCTTCATTAAGGATTACGCCATCGAATGGGCGGATGCGGATAACGTCACCCGTCTCCATTGCTGAGACATCACATTCGATCGGCAACGCACCTGAATCTTCTGCCGTATTAAAAAATATCGGTGCAATCTTGTTACCTAAAACAACACCGCCCTCACGTTTGTTAGGGACATGAGGAATATCATTACCCATATGCCATAACACAGAATTGATCGCTGACTTACGAGAAGAGCCGGTACCGACCACATCACCAACATAGGCAATAGTGTGACCTTTTTGTTTTAATTCTTCGATGGTCTGCAGTGGATTTTCCATCTTGCTGACCAGCATGGATTTAGCATGTAAAGGAATATCTGGACGGCTCCAGGCTTCGGTCGCTGGCGACAGATCATCGGTATTGGTTTCGCCCGGCACTTTATAAACAGTGACGGTAATTTCTTCGGCTAATTCTGGCTTGGAAGTAAACCATTCAGCATCTGCCCAGGAACGAACGACACGAGCGGCCGCTTCATTATTTTTTGCTTTATCGGCGATGTCATGAAATGCATCATAGATAAGTAAGGTATGTGATAAAGCAGTTGCTGCCGCATCGGCCGTGGTTTCGATATCGAGCAGATCAATCAATGGCTGGATATTATAACCACCTAACATGGTACCCAGAATCTCAGTAGCACGAACCGCATCCAGCAGATCACACTGTACGTCGCCCTTTGCCACATCAGCCAGGAATGCCGCTTTCACATATGCAGCCTGGTCAACACCCGGTGGTACACGGTGCACCAGCAGATCCATTAAAAACTCTGCTTCGCCAGCAGGCGGATTTTTAATCAGTTCAATCAGTTCAGCAACCTGATGCGCATCAAGTACTAATGGTGGTAAACCTTCTGCTTCACGTTCAGCGACATGTTGGCGATATGACTCAAGCACAGGGATTCCTCAATAAAATAATAAAGGCGCGTATTATACCCGAGAAGTGCTGTTTTTGCTTCTTAAACAGGCCGTCACACAGGTAAAAACTCTAACCACAGAGACGCAGAGAGCACAGAGATTTTTATTTCGAGTCTGTTCTACGCTGGTAATAGTAAATGGCTTTCTCATTGTCCTCTGTGACTCTGTGGTTAGAGTTTTTAATAACACAAA
>CAVWAI010000040.1:0-7698 GCA_963752725.1 uncultured Gammaproteobacteria bacterium | reverse complement strand
GGATGCCTTCAGTGACAAGATTGTCCACTGCCTTTCTTATCGTCATGTATGAATAGCCAAACTCTTTCGCTAGTGTTCTCTCACCGGGCAGTTTTTCAACTATCTCTCGTTTTTTTATTGCTTGTCTGATTTTTTCTTCGACAAGGATATATTTTGGTTTTGGTTTATCCATTTATTATAATTTCTTTAGTTATTTGCCAGGAGAATGCTGTCTTATCTGGAAACTTTAGACGCATCGTTTTCGAATTTATTGGCAGCAAACAAATTGTTTTTTAATTGCATCCATATAATTCTGTAAATTTATTGTGTGTATTTTATAGACTTATTTATTTGAGTCTATTACCTAACCACATGTTCTATCTGCATTTGTAAAGCAAAAAGTTATTTCTTTGCTCTTTTTCTGAAATAGCCAAACATATCAATATACATATAAAACAAAGACTATCACTGCTAGATAGCAGTAGCAAATCGTTATACGTATAAATACATATAAAAATACAAGTCAGCCTAAATAATAGCTTGAAACATCGTATATCTTTCAAAATAACACCAATTTATTAAATAATTGACGAATGGTCTTGACTTTCTCTTATAGTTTACCTTATTCTGCTATATAGCAATAGAGTGTATAGTATATAGCATGATGAGTGGAAATTTATATTGCTTCTGACTTGGGCCGGTAGTTGTTTACAGGTGGTGCACGTCAAATGGCACTGTCGCCATAAACAACTACAGAGGGTAACTAAATGATTAAAAGCAAATATACAAAATTAGTAGCAGCAATGGGAATTACATTGTTTGCAGGTGCTGCACAAGCCGCGTACATGGGTACTCAACGGCGACTTTGAAAGCGGGGCTTTTGACTGGTAGACCTGGGTCGCTCTTCCCAAATGCTGGCACCACTACTATCATCACCCGGGATCAATGGCAGCACTTTTGCGGGAGAAGCCTCTGCTACGGTGGCCCTACCGGTGCGACCATGAAGTTCGCCAACGTGGGAGCCGGGTTCCTGACACCTGGTCAGGCTTATACTGTCGATTTTGACTGGAAGGGTACCAATGGCATTGGCGGTGTTATTGATATTAGAGTCTTCTCCGAGCTATCTGGGGGTGGTATCAGCAAAGCAGACATACTTGCCGGTGGTACCGGTGTTGGCTTGACAGCAGACTGGACCAACTTTGGCCTCACTAACTTAATAGCCGGGACTGATGTCAGCGGTGGTGTGACGGTACAGTTTACCGCCATTTGTGGGGCTGATGCTGGATGCTTCTCTAACTTGGCCATTGACAATGTCACCGTTACTGCAGATGTGAGCGCTGTACCAGTTCCTGCTGCAGTATGGTTATTCGGTTCTGGTCTGTTAGGCCTGATCGGTGTAGCACGAAGAAAGAAAGTAGCATAAAAAAGTTCAGCGCTTATCCGGTGGCCAGATCTGGTCCGCCATAAGCGCTAACTCTTTAGTACCACCAAAATGGTGGCACTGGTTATCCTGAAGTGTTGTTTCGATAGCCGGTGCCACCAGTTTTTACTTTAATAAAGATGAGGCAAAAATAGAAAACAACATGACACAACAATGTTTAATACAGGTATTGAACAAAAATGGCGAAACACAGAACCACCTTGCCGAAAAATCATTCAATATCGAACATATCTGTAAAGGCGGGTTTCGTTTTTTAACCAAAGAGAAATTCGAACTTGAAGACAGGATCCAGGTACAGCTTCGATTTCCAGATGAGCACACTCAGAAAGTATTAGGTCGGATCTGTTACAGCGATGTGATTGACGATGATAGAACTGCATACGGCTTCAGTGTTATCGATGGCTTTTATTCAAGCGTACACCTAACAGATTGCTCATGAATAGGTCATTACATTTAAATTGATTACTTGAATTTGACCCGACAGTGAAAACACCCCAGGCCCACGCAAAAAAACTCCGCGCAGCGTTCATATACGCCTCCATCCTCGGCCTTTGAGGAGCGCAAACTTAAAGGACTGCCAATCCCGATACCGTGGCAGACTAAAATACAGGGATTTTACCGCCCCTCCTTGATCAAGGAGGGGCGGTTTTTTGTGTATCATATCTTGAGTTCGTATAAACAAAAAACCTCATATTTCAAAATGGTCTATATAGCAGATGTCAAAAGTATAGGAAAGTGTTAAAAATTACGACATCTCAAATATAGCTAATAAATTCACATTTAACATATATAACATACTGATATAGAACATAAAAAAATCAAATTCAATTTATTGTGTCGATTCAAAACATCATCTAGTAATGTCGAATTAAATTACATATTAGAAATCACTAATTTATAAAAATATAAAAATATTCAATTAAATCAATAAGATGAAATTATTGGCATATTATATGCTGCTATATAGCATAGATAGCTTCATGGAATAGCAGATGAGAATAATCATTTATTTTATTTGCTATATAGCAGTAACCGGAGTTACTATATAGCTAGTCACGTCAGACTGATGCAACGGTATATGTAAATGTGTTGCTGAATTTTGGTCGAAACCTGGCAATTTTATATCGAGACACGCAACAAGGCGTTATTCGATTAACTAAAGAAATTAATCTTAAAAGAAGAGGTATACCGAAATGTTACATAAAAACTTTTATAAAAGCAGTCTGACAATACTAGCTATGGTCTCTGCAATGACGCTATCGAGTGTTACTCAGGCGGCTGCTATTCCACTAGTGAATCCAGGCTTTGACGCACAGGACGCCTCTGGTGGGGACATTTTTGGTTCCACAGGATGGAATACCTTCGGTAGCGGTTTCACCACGTCCAACCTTGGCCCTGGTTCGTCGCCAGTTCCTGACAGCCCAAACAACACTTTTAAAGCGTTTGGTGCCGGTGCTGGCGCAACACAAAGTTTCGCCGCTACAGCGGGTGACATTTTTAACATGAGTGGCTTGGGGATGAATTTTGGTTCAGACCCACTTGCAAATCCGGGCGAACTCTTACTTCAAATCGTGTTTCGTGATGCCAATGGTGTTTTTGCTGGTACGGAAGCTGGAGGAAATTTTGCTCTAGGCTTTAACGTTTTCAATAGCAACGTTGTTAATTGGGAAAATCCTATAGATATTTGGAACGTACTTGGCGTCGGCACCGGAGCCGCACCCGACAACACGGCATCCGTGGATTTTAATGTCCTGGTGCTAGCCCCTGCTGGCGGCTCTGGCTACTTTGATTCTATTTCAGCTAATCAGGTTTCTGCGGTTCCAGTACCAGCTGCCGTATGGTTGTTCGGTTCAGGCCTGTTAGGTCTGGTTGGTGTAGCACGTCGCAAGAAGAGCTAGGTTACACATTCTCCACGTGTGGTGATGCTAGTGCTCAGTCCCCGGGATTCGGGTGCTAGCATCGTTTTTGAGAGTCAAGCTATACAGTAGTTTCAGCAATGATCTCATCGTGATAATGACAGAACATTTTGAGTATCTTACTGATGACAACAAATAAGCATATTTTTGGTGAGATGATTTTAGATTTTTTTATACTGGTGCTTTGCCTTGTAAGTGCCTGTTTAACGATAGTGGTGTTGAGTTCATTATACCCGGCAGCAAAAGAGATGGTTATAAGGTCCTTCTCAGTGTTGGGATAGATGAAGATAACGATAACAATAAGATTATTTGTTTTACAGTTTATCGTTTTATTAGATTAAGTTCGCCGGGTGACTTCAGTTTTCGACTGACATTACCTCGCAACATCTCCAACTGAAATAATGTAGTGGCTTATATGGTGATTACGTTAAAGGAGGATGTAAATGAACAAATATATAAGAATTCTAGTCAGCACAGTGTTCGTGTTTTTTTCATTGACATTACAGGCTGCAACGTTGCAGTTATCTGTATTTGAAAATAATGCAGGCGCCTTCTCTGGAACTGTAGATATCGCATTGATCGATGCGAATACAGTGGTTACAACATTCAACAATACTTCAATGCTCGATGGTCCTGTTATCGAAAGCCTGCATTTCGAATCGGGTGTTGCCGACTGGTTAAGCGACCCGGTATGGACGAATACCGATACTCCAGGTAACAACAAAGACGATATCGTTTTTAAACTGGCATCGAAATCTTCGGGTGCGCCTGGTGGCCAGAATATCGATTGGGCTGTCAGTCACAAGAGTGGTGCGACCGCCTACAAACTCGATGCTTCTTCGCCCAGTCCTTTCAATGGTCTGAACAGTGGTGAATCTCTACAGATAGAGTGGGACTTCACTGGCAACTTTGACATGTTTATCGCAGATATAAATGGTGGTGATTCTAGATTCTCGGTACATGTACATGACTGCTTTGGAAGCAACAGTTGTTCAGCCGTTTCAGCGGTGCCTGTACCAGCTGCAGTCTGGTTGTTTGGATCTGGATTACTCGGTCTGGCAGGGGTAGCCAGAAGAAAAAGAGCGGAGCAATACTGATTGTGCAGAACAAACACTTTACATCGTTGAAGATATAACTGAAATGGAAGTTAATAACTTGGTCTTAACCTGGTAATCATGAAAGCGATTCACAGCACCTGGACCAGAGGATAAATAAAATGCGACATAACAGCTATCAAAAAAACACACTAACGGCTTTTGCCATGATGGCAGTAATGGTTTTTGCTTCTACCAGTCATGCAGCGCTGATAAATTACAGTCAGGACTTTGAATTATTGAATCGGGCTGACCCAGCAGCACTTGGCAATGACGGCTGGTTTATATCCGACAACGTACCTGCACCGAATAACGGGCCAGGTTTCTCTACCATCATATCCGGCCAGGGCGGCACAGCTCAGGGTGCACAGCAACTGACCGTGTTCAGCGATTACATGAACGCTGGTCATGCTGCTGGCAACTGGGTCGAAACTCTGGTGTACCAGGAACAGACGATCAGTATCACCGACGTGGGCTCCACCTGGAACTTTACTTTTGACGTGAAACAAGGTGACCAGATATTTGACAGCAGCTCAAATGCGTTCCTCAAGACAACTACGTCGGAGTCAACCTTGAACACCACAGCTTTTGGCTCTGACTGGGGCACACGAACACTCAGCCTGGAGATTGATAACAGTCTCGTTGGACAGCTTCTGCAGTTTGGTTTTTCCACCACGGCCACCATTTACACTCCTTCCGGCATGTTATACGACAACATCAATTTCTCCTCGACATCAGCTGTCCCAGTACCAGGTGCCGTTTGGCTGATGATGTCAGGTTTAGTAGGTTTAGTAGGCATGGCACGGCGATGCAAGAGCTGAGACACGGCCGCCTGGTGCATCGATTACAGCCAACAGGCTCAATTTTTACCTGTGTGATGCTAACAACATCACTGCATACGATGGTGCTTGCCGATGCTCGCGCCAAGCTCCGCAATGCTTTAAATCTGTCTACAAATATGCGGCATGAGTACAACCTAAAGTAGATTATTATTATGAGTAAACTATTCTTCACTACACTGTATAAAACCACATTACTGTCTCTGCCTGTATGGTTATTACTTAGTGGTAATGTATTCGGCGCAACACTCTTCTTTGATGATTTCAATGGCTCATCACTCGATGAGACAGCGTGGCGTTTACCTACCGGCAACGGCACATTCTACGGTCGCACCCAGATAAAACCGCCGGCATTTAATGGCCAGAACCTGCGCCCTGAGGTTGCCGGAGGCTCGGTGACATTACAACTAGACACCTATAATGCTTCGGACCCCAATGCAAATTCTTTCTGGGGGCATGAGATACAGACCAGGCAAACCTTTTTGCCCGGAGCTGATGGTGTTTCGATAGAAACAAGAATGCGTTTTCTCAATACGCCTGCCGGTGGACTCGTCGGTGGATTTTTCACCTGGGGCTATGACAGCAACAGCGGCATCCGCGATGAAATCGATGTTGAAATACTGAGCAATGATCTGACTGCAGAAAGATTTTTAACTAACGTATACAACAATGATACTTTCAATGATCTGGGAGATTCCGCTTTTGCAGGGTTACCAGGATTTGATATGACTGAATGGAACACCTATGAAATACTCTGGTTATCTGATCGCATTCAGTGGATTTTAAATGGCACGCAGGTTCGCGAACAGATAGTTACAGTCGGGGGGAACCCCAGTGAAGTTCGCTTGAATATCTGGGCGCCTAACGAAGGTTTCGGCGTAGCTTACGATAGCGCATTGCAACCCACGGGTGCAGTAGGAAACCAGCAATATCAATTAGAGGTTGACTACGTGAAGGTATCAACCGTCCCTCTACCACCCGCATTACTGTTATTTTCTAGCGCGTTGGCAGTGTTGACATGGGCAGGCCGCCGGCGCACTTAGGGTAGTAAGACGACGATCAGTAATGCTGCCTTTAGACGTTATATTCCGTAGTTCATATCTCGTTCTTGTTTTCTTTGTTGTACTTTTGATGATGTTATCCTCGGCCACATGGGCTAAGGCCATCCCCGTGGAATTGCGAGAGACGGAGCAGGGATGGCAACTGTTTCGCGATGGTGAGCCTTACTTTATCCATGGTGCGGGTGGTGATGCTCCGCTCGACCAGTTAGCGGCTGCAGGGTGCGAATTCGGTTCGCACCTGGGGAGGCTGATGATATTGATGCGCGCCTCGACGAAGCGCATGCACTGGGTTTGTCAGTTACTGTTGGTATCTGGCTTGGTCATGAGCGCCATGGTTTTGATTATGCTGACAAGGCTCAAGTCAAGAAGCAGCTGGAGTATGCGAGACAGATAGTACTGAAATATAAAGACCATCCGGCCGTTCTTCTCTGGGGAATAGGTAACGAGATGGAAGGCTTCGAGTCAGGTGATAACCCGGCTATCTGGAAGGCAGTGAATGAAATCGCCGCCATGGTTAAAAAGATTGACCCGTTACACCCGACCATGACCGTTACCGCCGAGATCGGCGGTGAGCGAATCAAGTATATTCACCAGCGTTGCCCGGCGATTGATATCCATGGTATCAACTCCTATGGCGGCGCACAGTCTCTGGCCAAGCGCTACCGAGATGGCGGTGCGACTAAACCTTATATCCTTACCGAGTTTGGACCGGCGGGTTCGTGGGAATCAGACAAAGAACGAGTGGGGTGCGCCCATCGAATTAACCAGTACGGAAAAAGCAGCTTCATATCGTCGTAACTACGAGGCTGCGGTGCTAAATGACCCCGGTATCGCTCTAGGTTCTTATGTCTTTACCTGGGGTTACAAGATGGAAGCCACGGCAACATGGTTCGGTATGTTTTTGCCTGATGGTGCCCGATTAGGTGCTGTCGATGTCATGACCGAACTCTGGTCTGGCAGCCCGCCTGAAAAACGCGTGCCGACGTTATTGCCACTGGTTGTCGATGGTGAAACCCAGGTGGATCCCGGTGCCGAAGTGCAGGTGCATGCAGTAATCACTAATCCTGAAGATAGCAAGATCAATGTGCGTTGGGTGTTAAGCAGAGAGTCCGGTGAATACGATACTGGCGGTGATTTTAGACCGATGTCATCAGGTATAGCGGGTGCGATCATCGAAGGTAACGCCGAGGGCGCTCGGGTACGTATGCCGGATGAGCCGGGGCCTTACCGACTTTACCTGTATGCCTATAACGCGGTAGACCGGGCAGCAACAGCCAATATCCCGTTGCTGGTAAAAGGTGAAGTTCGCACGCATATGCCGTTTTCTGTCTATGAAGATGGCTTCGAGGGTATGCCATGGTTTCCTTC